>JAGXGV010000045.1 GCA_024636635.1 Puniceibacterium sp. | reverse complement strand
TCGCCGTCGAACAGCACCGCGGCGTCCTCTCCCAATCCGACGCCAAGGTATTCGGGATTGGTCGCGCCCACCTCCATCAGCCGCGAAAAGCGCCCGCGTTCAAGAAAGTGGGTGTCGACGATCACGCCATCGACCAGGCCGAAGCCCGCGCTCATCTTGACGGCGCCCTTGCGCAGGGAATCGTCGGCGGGACCGCCATAGACCATGGTCTGCGACTGGCAGGCGGCCCCGGCGCTGGTGCCTGCGATCACCGCGCCTTCCTGGTGCCGGACGCGGATCGCGCCCAGCGCCGCAGAGGCACCCAGAATATTGGTCAGGCGCATCTGGTCCCCGCCCGAGATGAAGATCACGTCCGACCGGCGGATCATGTCGCCAAAAACCTGCGACGCGGAATCCTGCCGGGTGCGGATGCGGATATCAAGCACCTCGGTCGCGCCGATTTCGGCAAAGATCGCGGCATAGCCGTCGAGCACGTCCTGCGGGATGCTGCTGGCGGTGGTGATGACCCCGACGACCGGAGCGTCCTTGCCGGTCTGGGCCAGGACGCGGCGCAGGATGTCGGCGCGGGATGTCTTGTCCTCGGCACCACCGATGGCGACGATGGCCCCCGGGACCGGAACCTTGACAGGCATGTTCATGTGTTGCACTCCTCTTCCTTCGCGGGGGCAGTCGTGGTCACCGTACTGTAGCATCACGGTTGTCGGCTTACAGGGCCGAGTGCCCCGAAAAGGCAATTCGGTGCACTTGCATCACATAAAATGCCCAAGGCCAGGGCAATATGGTCATCATCCGGGCCGTTCGCACGGCAGGACATTCAGGGAGCACGGACATGAGCGGCAGTTTCAGCCTGGCAATCCACGGCGGGGCAGGTGTCCTGACCCGCAGCCGCATGACGCCCGAACGCGAGGCGGCCACCAACGATGCCCTTGACCGGGTGCTTGCGACGGGCGAGGCGGTTCTGTCGCGCGACGGCTCGGCGGTGGATGCCGTCACGGCGGCAGTCTGCGCGCTAGAGGATGAACCGATGTTCAATGCCGGGCGGGGCGCCGTGTTCACCCGGGACGGACATCAGGAAATGGACGCCGCGATCATGGACGGGCGGGCGTGCCGCGCCGGGGCGGTGGCCGGTCTGTTCGGGCCGCAGAACCCGATCCTGGCCGCACGCGCGGTGATGGAGACGACAGACCATGTGCTGATGATCGGGCAGGGCGCGCTTGACGTGGTGCGGGCCGCCGGGCTGACGTTCCGCGAGGCGGATTATTTCTTTACCCAGGGGCGCTGGGACGCCTTGCAAAGGACGCTGAAGATGGAACGCGAGGGCGCGCTGGACGATGATCCGTCGCGGCGGCACGGCACGGTGGGGGCGGTTGCCCGCGACCGCAGCGGTGCCCTGGCGGCGGCGACCTCGACCGGGGGCATGACCGCCAAACGGTCGGGCCGGATCGGCGACAGCCCGGTGATCGGGGCGGGCACCTTTGCCGACGATGCCACCTGCGCGATTTCCGCCACCGGCGACGGTGAGGTCTATCTGCGGCTATGCGTCGCGCACGAGATCGCTGCCCGCATGCGGCTGGCGGGCCAGAGCCTTGAGCAGGCCGCGGGCGGTGTGATTCTGACCGATCTGGGCGCCGCCGGCGGATCAGGCGGCCTGATCGGAGTGGACCGCGACGGTGCGGTCACCCTGCCGTTCAATTGCGACGGCATGTACCGCGGCTGGAGCGTCGAGGGACAGGACCGGGGCACCGCGATTTACTAAAGCGCCATAGGTGCAGACGACCGGCGCGCCCGCCGGTTCGCCACCCCTACAGTTTCGTCACCTTTGCGTCACCTTGCGGCAACGTTCCGGTCGGCACGGGCCGTTTCGGGTGGCCCGTGCGCGTTGTCCGGTCGCGGCAGGGGACTAAAGGTTGCCCCGGCCCAGTTCCGCCGCGATGTGGTCAGCCTGTCGAATCGCCAGTGCAACAATCGTCAGCGTCGGATTCTCGGCCGCCCCGGTGGTGAACTGAGAGCCGTCCGACACGAACAGGTTTTCGATGTCATGCGTGCGCCCGTTGCGGTTCACCACGCCGTCACGCGGGTTTTCGGACATCCGGTTGGTGCCAAGGTTGTGCGTCGACGGATAGGGTGGTGTCGGCAGGGTGCGCGTCGCGCCCATCGCGTCATAGATCGCCTGACCGCGCCCGAAGGCGTGATCGCGCATGGCCCTGTCGTTGGCGTGGTCGGAATAGTGGACATTCGCCACCGGCATGCCGAACTGGTCCTTAACATCCATGTTCAGCGTCACGCGGTTGGTTTCCTGTGGCATATCCTCGCCCACGATCCACATGCCGGCCATGTTTTCGTAACTGTCCAGCGCCGTGGTGAATTCGCGCCCCCATCCGCCCGGATCGAGGAAGGCCGCCATGAAGGGCAGGCCCAGGCCCAGCGTCTCAAGCTCGTATCCGCCGACAAAGCCGCGTGCCGGATCGTGCCGCACCTCGTCCTGCATGATTCCTGCCATGGTGGTGCCGCGCCACATCTTCACCGGTTTGTCGAAGATGCCGTAGACCGACCCGGTGAGGTGACGCATGTAGTTGCGGCCCACCTGGCCTGAACTGTTCGCCATCCCGTCGGGATACATCGCCGTGGCCGAGTTGAGCAGGATGCGCGGGCTTTCGATCGAATTGCCCGCAACGCAGACCACCCGCGCCACCTGTTTGTGTTCCACGCCGTCCTTGTCCATGTAGACGACGCCGTTGACCCGCCCATCCGCGCCATGTTCGATGCGCAGGACATGGCAGCGGTCGCGCACTTCAAGGTTGCCTGTCGCCTCGCCGCGCGGGATGTCGGTATAGGCGCTTGACCACTTGGCCCCCCATTTGCAGCCCTGAAAGCAGAATCCGGTCTGCTGGCAGGCCATCCGACCGTCGTATTCGGATGAATTGATCGCCATGCGGCCGGTGTGGACATCGTTGTAGCCCAGCTTTTTCGCGCCCGCCTCGAACACCTTGAAGTTGTTGTTGCCGGGCAGGCCCGTGCGGTCGCCGGTGCGCGTCACGCCCAGTTTGGTTTCGGCCTTTTCGTAGTATGGTGCCATTTCGGCGGCATCGATGGGCCAGTCGAGCAGGTTCGCGCCCTGTACCGCGCCATAGTTGGTTTTCGCCTTCCATTCATGGTCCTGAAACCGAAGCGAGGCGCCGGCCCAGTGGGTTGTTGTTCCGCCGACCGCCTTGACGATCCAGGCGGGCAGGCCGCTGAAATCGCGTGACACCCGCCAGTCGCCCGATGTGGTGCGCGGATCAAGCCAGGCCAGCTGGCCAAAGCTTTCCCATTCGTCGTTGACGTAATCCTCGGGCAGATAGCGCCCGCCCGCCTCGAGCGAGACGACAGAGACGCCTTTCTGCGCGAGTTCGTTGGCCAGGACGCCGCCGCCGGCGCCGGTGCCGATGATGACGACAACGCTGTCGTCGGTCTTGTCAAAAGGTGCAGCCATTTTGTCGTCCTCCCTCAGCCGATCCAGGTGATGTCGTCAAAGCCACGGTTGATGTAGCCGCCCTGCGAATAGGATTCGCCCTCGTAGCCGAAGATCGGCCAGACGGCTTTCTGGTTGTAGAGGCCGGTCACCAGCCCGCCGCGGATCTTCTGAAAGAACGCCGAATCTTCTATGCTGCGCAGGATGTCGACGCGGTCGCGTTCCCAGCCGATGTCGAGGTAAGAGCCGTAGCCCTTGCCGCGCGCGACGCCGTTCAGCATCTCGATCCCGGCTTCTGTGTCGTCCACCGCGTCGGGCACGTCGTAACCCTTGACCGCGGCGGCATAGAATTCGTCCGCCACCTTGTCATGGGGGTAGATGTCGCGCGCCATCTGGATCAGCGTCGCCATGGTGTCGGGCTTGAGCGCGTTCATCTCGGTCGCCCAGGCGGCATCCTGGCCCGAGACAAAATTTGTCCCGATCACAAAGCCCGCCCCCGCCGCCGCGCCGCGCGAAAGCAACTGACGGCGCGTGAGCCCCTTCAGGTCTGTCTTGATGGTCATCTCCGGTTCCTCCCTGTGACCTTTTCTTGACCGGACGCGATCCTCCTTCACGCCCGGCTTCGTCAGCTTTGGTTCATGTGAAACGCCCCGACCGTTCCAGCACCTCGATCTGATAGCCGTCCGGGTCCGCGACAAAGAAGAAGCGCCCGACCAGCGTGCCGTCGGGCGCGAATTCCACCAGCTTGCGCGGGTTCAGCCCCTCGCGTTCAAAGCGGGCATGTTCGGCGTCCAGATCCGCGACCGACACGGCCAGATGGCCGTAACCATCGCCAAGGTCATAAGGTTCTGTCCGGTCCTTGTTGACCGTCAGTTCCAGCTCAAACCCGGTTTCGGCGTTGGAGAGGTAAACCAGCGTGAAGGCGTCGAAATCCAGCCGGTCGGCGATCTTCAGCCCGAAGGCCGTGTCGTAGAATGTGACCGAACGTTCCTCGTCCAGAACGCGGATCATGCTGTGGATGGCTTTTGCCATGTGCCCTCCTTCTGATTGTGGCTTGCTGACTGTCGCTTGGTCGGACCACGTTAGAGGGGAACAAAACCGGCCGGGTAGTACGGATTTACTACATCACGTCGTTGCGTGTTTCGGGGGACCGGGTCATTCTGCGGCGATGAGCACGTTCTGGGACAGGCCAGAATTTCCAAGAAATATCAGGCAGGTTGTGCGCAGCACCGAGGTGAAATTGTGCGGCTCGCCGTTGCGTTCAAGCACTTCGCTGTGCAGCGTTGACAGGAACGCCGGAGTCGAGGATCCCTCGCTTTCCGCAATTTCGTCGAGAATGGCCCAGAAGGCGTTTTCCAGCCGGATGGACGTGCTTTGCCCGTTGAGCCGCAGCCGCCGCGTGGTCGAGGCGTAGCGTTCGGGATCCTGTCCCGCAAAGACCTGGCACATGGTTGATCCTCCCTTTTGAGGGAAAAGGATAACCCCAAACGGGCGACAAAACAGTAGTATCTTAGTCCAAGACCCGCGTCTGCGGGCAAGGAGGGCAGGGCGAACCAAACGGGGGGCTTTCGGCGCTCAGAATTCGACTTCAAGCTCCAGTATCTCGTCTGGCTCGGCCAGTGCGCCTTCGGTCCATTCCAGCACCGGGGCCCAGTTCAGGATTGTGTCCATGTAGGTCTCAAGCTGAGGTCCCATGGCCACCGCATAGGTCCGGAACCGGGTGCAGACCGGCGCGAACATGGCATCCGCGACCGACGGGGCGTCGCCCATAAGGAAAGGACCGCCATAGGCGTCCAGACATTCGGTCCAGATCGTGCGGACGCGGTCAACATCGGGACGGGCGCCCGAGAAGATCTTGAAACTGGCGTGTCGCGCCTTGAGGTTCATCGGCAAGGCCGAGCGCAGGTTGTAGAACCCCGAGTGCATCTCGCCCGAGATCGCGCGGCAATGCGCCCGTTTCGCCGCATCCCAGGGGTAAAGACCGGAGTTTGGAAAAGTCTCGTTCAGGTATTCGGCGATGGCCAGCGTGTCCCAGACCGCCACCGGGCCGTGGGTCAGACGCGGCACCAGGACGCTGGGCGACAGCAGCAGCAATTCCTGACGGTAATCGGCGTGGTCCGGATCGACCGCGGCCTCGCTGAAGTCGAGGCCCGACATCTTGCACAGCAGCCAGCCCCGCATCGACCAGGAGGAATAGTTTTTCGATGAAATCGTAAGCGTCGCCTGTGCCATACTGTCTGTCCGTTCCTTCAACCGGCGCGTTCGCCTGGATTTTTGTCGCATGGCCCGGCGCGATGTGACTAGCGTTTTCCAGCAATTCGGAAGGATTCCACAGTGCTTTACGCCGCCTACCAGGGACTTGATGATTTTTTCGCCCCTTTGCGAAACGCTTCGGCCTTTGCCCTGTCGCTTTGGCCTGTGGATGCCGGTCCTTACGGGGTGATGGCGCGTCGGCAGGCGGCGGCGCTGGAGATGGTCAGCCGCTTCAGGCTGAGCCATACGCGCCCCGCCTTTGGCATCGGGCGCGTGCAGATCGACAACCGCGAGGTTCCGGTGAGCGAAGAGGTGGTCTGCGATCTGCCCTTCGGACAGCTGGTGCATTTCCGGCGCGACATCGACACGCCGCAGCCAAAGGTGCTGGTCTGTGCGCCACTTTCGGGGCATTTCGCGACGCTTCTGGTCGGCACGATCCGCACACTGCTGCGCGACCACGACGTCTATGTCACCGACTGGAAGAACGCGCGGGACGTGCCCAGCGACAGCGGCCTGTTCGGGGTGGACGATTATGTCGCCTACATCATCCACTTTCTCGAAGAGATCGGGCCGGGCGCCCATCTGCTGGCCGTGTGCCAGCCTTGCGTGCAGGCGGTGGCGGCGGTGGCGGTGATGTCCCAAGCCGACAACCCGGCGACGCCCCGCACCATGACGCTGATGGCAGGTCCGGTGGATGTGCGCGAAAGCCCGACGGCGGTGAACGATCTGGCCGCCGACAAGCCGCTGGACTGGTTCAAAGGCAACGTGATCGCCACGGTGCCGGGGCGCTATCCGGGGGCAGGGCGGCGGGTCTATCCGGGCTTTCTGCAGCTGACAGCGTTCCTGATGATGAACATGGAGCGCCATCAGTCACAGCACCAAAAGATGCACGACCATCTGGCCGCGGGCGAGACGGCCGAGGCCCGGACAATCAAGGATTTCTATGACGAATATTTCGCCGTGCTCGATATGACCGAAGAGTTCTACATCGAGACCATAGACCGTGTGTTCCAGCGCGCGGAACTGGCGACGGGCGATTTCACCTATCGCGGCGAAAAGGTCCGCCCCGACCTGATCCGCAAGACCGCGCTGCTGACCGTCGAGGGCGGACGGGACGACATCTGCGGGCTGGGGCAGACGGCGGCGGCGCATGATCTGTGCCTGTCTCTTATACACATCTGACG
>JAGXGV010000005.1 GCA_024636635.1 Puniceibacterium sp. | reverse complement strand
GCCTCAGTGTGGCGCTGGCCTATGGCGGCAGGTCGGAAACCGGTTTGGGCTTTGGGATCACCACGATACTGCGCTATGTGCTGGAAACCTGCGATACAGTTGATGATGCTCTGAGGGTGCTGCGCAGGGTACCGTCGCATATGGCCTATAATCTCGTGCTGGCAGATGCGTTGGGCAAAACCGCAAGCGTGGAACTTTCTCCCGGGGGTGGATGCAAACTTATGCCGCAGGCGATTGCCACGAACCACCAAAGCGGCCGTGCTCCGACCGATCGGACAATTTTTACTCACAGCTTCGAGCGCCATACCCATTTGAAACAGATGCGGGCAAACCCCCGGTCCTTGAACCGGCAGTTCCTGACGCGTCCCTTGCATCAGGATCGCTACGGCGAAGGGTTCGGAACGCTTTTGACAGCCGAATATGATCCAGTTGCCAAAACGATGGCTCTGAGTTGGCGGGACGCCCGGTGGGATCAGGCAATCAACGCCTTTGAGGAAGGCCAAAGGATAATTGATTATTCGCCTCCGACAGCAAACGGCGCTGTGAAAGAGAACTGCGGAAACGGCTGGATCAGTTCGGATTGGACGCTGGCTGCCCGGATCAACTGGAATACTGTTGCTGAAGATTACGCAACTGGTCGGGGCCGCGCGATTCATACCTATCTTCCCACCGTCCAACCAGTGACCAACCGGGTTCATGGCTGAAAAGCGCGCCATTCGGTCTGACACCCCGACAATACGCCTCTGGGCAGAACGATCGGAAAGGCGGGATCACGCCCTGCCGGGTGCGGGTCGTGCGATCGTTGTTCTTGGAAACCGCGACAGTTCTGCTCTGTTGGGTTCGGTCCAGGAACTGGCTGAAACGTCAGGGGATTGGAGGTAGCCATCGCAGGGGCGTTCGGTGGGCCAGATCGCAATGGCACGTCGCAGCGCGGTTACCGCCTTGAGCGATTAGGGTCTGGCGCGGGGCAGTGGCTATATCGATCCAAAGGTCCCGATTTCATCGCGCGAAATGTTGCAATTTTAGCTGTAGCATAAGCGGGTGTAGCGCCGGAAACGGGCCGGTCGGCTCGATCCTTGCGGCCGCCCACCCCACCATCGATGCCTGCTCAATGGAACCTAATCCTCAGGGCGACGTTGTTGATACGAATCTACGTCAAACAGAAGAGGTGGCCCGGCCATGGGCATTATCTGGACCATCGTCATCGGTTTTGTTGCGGGCGTCATCGCAAAATTCGTGATGCCGGGTGACAACGAACCATCAGGCTTCGTCCTGACCACAATCCTTGGCATCGTGGGCGCGATCGTGGCCACTTACCTGGGGCAAAGTCTTGGCTGGTATGCACCGGGCCAAGGCGCGGGCTTCATCGGTGCCGCAATCGGCGCCATCATCGTGCTTGTTGTCTGGGGTTTCGTGCGCAAGCGCGCGTGATCCTTCCCCCGGCCTCATCCCACATAAAACCGGAGTATCCTCGTGTCGAAATCCACACCATCACTGTTGGCCCTTCTGGGGCTGGTTGCAGTTGCCGGCTACCAGAACCGGGGTAGGATCAGCGAAATGCTGGCCGATGCACGGCAGGGGTCGCCGGGCTCCCGACCTGATGGGCAACAGACTGACGAAGCTCAGGGCCGCGATAGCTTTCTGTCGGAGATCGGCAGATTGTTCGGCGCCGGGACGTCGGAAGGCACGCTGTCGGCAGGGCTCAGCGACCTCGTGAACCGGTTCAAGGAAGCGGGTCGGGCCGCCCCTGCCGACAGTTGGGTTTCGGCGAAGGCAAACATGCCCATGGATGTTCATGAGCTTGAATCTGCAATCGGAGATACTACGCTGGATGAACTTAGTCAGAAGACTGGGCTGTCGCGCGCCGAACTGCTCGGTCGCCTGAACGCGGCGCTGCCAGAGGTTGTCAATCGTTTCACCCCGGACGGTCGGTTGCCAACCGAAGCCGAGACCCGCAGTTTTTCCTGACCCCCATGGCTTGAAAGTTGTTGCCGGCATGCCTTCGGCCCTGAGGTTCAATGCCGCCATCGCGGAGTGCTCGGGCGCATGACCCTGCGTGAGCATCCGCACGGGGGGCTGAAAATGCGATCGCCTCGCGAATTCAGGTTGGCTTCCACCGCGATCGACTGAGTGTCTGGTGAACCAAGGGCCAATTCACATGACCGCAACCGCCTCTCCATGATGCTGTCCGGTCGGGCGCACGCGACCTCTGTCGCGCGGCATCCGGGCGGAATGCGCCACCTGGTCATCTGCCAGGACCCGGTTGAGGGCGGATCTTCCCCGACTTACCCGGCTCTTGATCGTGCCGACGGAGCAGTCGCAGGCATTGGCCGCTTCCAGTTGCGAAAACCCGTAAGCAGCCGTCATCACGAGCGAGCGACGCTGGCCGTCGGGCAGCAGGGCAATGGCCGATATCAGCTCTTTGAGAGCAAGCGCATGTTCCTGCCTCGGTTCCTCGGCCAGCGCCCGCGCACAGGCACCATCGACGTCCTGGACTTCGCGGCGGAATTTCCGCCAGTCCGAATACAATGTGTTGCGCAGTATCGTGAACAGCCAGGCGCGCAGATTGGTGCCGGGTCTGTAGCTATCGCGGTTTGTCCAGGCCTTCAGAAGCGTTTCCTGAACCAGATCCTCGGCCCGATGTTGGTTGGATGTGAGTTTCAGCGCACGGCCGCGCAGGGCCTGGGCGTGCTGCGGAAGAAGCACGTGGAAAGGATGTCGTTCGGTCATCGGATGGGTCTCGCTTTCGGGTTAGAGCCTTCATTCGGCTCAGCCGCCATAGCGCGGCCGGCCGCCTGAAGTGTTTGGCATTAGGAGTTTGTATTGGGCGGGCCGATGGCATCGGGGGCGACCGACGCCTGACATCAGCGCTGCCGCAACGGTGGCCCCCGCATGGGGCAAAACATGGGGGGCCTCGCCATCACGTAGCGCGTCAGGCCGCTGCTGCAGCGTTCAGGCGTTTCTCGGCCAGCTTCGACAGGGCCTTGTCGGCGCCATACTCCTCATCCAGCGTCTTTTTCAGGAGTGTTGCCGCCTTCGGATGGCCAAGCTGCTTTGCCCAGGCTTCCAGCGTGCCGTAGCGAGCGATCTCGTAGTGCTCCACCGCTTGCGCAAGCGAGATGAGTGCTGCGTCCATCGTCTCGGCATCGTCGATTTCGGCCATCAGACCTTCGGCTTCTTCGACCAGCCCGACCATCGCATCGCATTTCGCACCACGGGCGGGCTTGCCAAGGCTGTCGAACACCTCTTCAAGCCGCACGACATGGTCTTCGGTTTCGTCCCGGTGCGATGACAGTGCCGCCTTGAGCTTCGGATCGGTTGCTTTGCGCTCCATTTTTGGGAGCGCCTTAAGGATCTTGCGTTCGGCGTAAAGCACGTCCTTCAAAGTGTGAAGGAACAGGTCGTCCAGGGTTTCGATCGTCATTGTTGGTTCACTCCTGTGAGCAGCGGGGTTGCGTTTGAGCGGCACGCGAGCAACGAAACCCCTGATGAATAAAAGCGGATTTCAGTCTCTTTCGACGTCCTGGTCGCGGTTTCGGCCTGGGTCATCCGGCTCGCAGATGTTGCGGCTTCAACAACAGCGGACCTTGCACATGCTCGAGCGGTTTGAGCGATTGCAGATCGTGATTGAGGTCTGACCGGCAAAGTCGCTTGAAATGCTGAGCGCGTTCCTTGTTTTGCAACGCCAGAGTCGCTCTTTTTGTCAAACGGTCCGCTTCAAGCGCCTCGGCAAGCAAGCTTATGAATATTTCAGATTGGTTTTCCTTGGGCATCTGAACTGTCCTTCTTCAAGAGTTCGGTGTGGCAGATTGAAGAGACAAGCTATTCAGAGCAGCAACGCGATGATCAGGACGACAAGAAGCGGCGCTCCGAGAAGCCAGGCGATAAGTGCAGGCATAGGTCTTTCCTTTCGGGTCGGTGTGAAAGCGGCGGCGCATCAGCGCCGCGCCTCGAAGATGTTAAAGCCCAGGCCTTCGTCGCGGTGACGTCCACCGGCGGCGGCGGCCATAAATGCGGCGACCGCACCGACCAGCAAGGTGGCTGCGGCGATGAAGCCGAATACCACACCGGCAACGCGGGCCTTCTCGACAGCGGCAAGCGCTGCGGCGCGGGCGTCGGCGATCTCGGCGTTGACCTCATCGACGCGGGTGCGGGCTGCTGCTTGATCGAGGTCGCTGTTCGCTGCCACAAGTTGCGCCAGATAGCTGCGGTCGCGTTCCGCCATTTCTCCACCAGCCGCGCTGCGCGCGATGATGCTGGCAATCTCCTGTTGGACCGCGGGATCGACGCCCGCAATTTCGGTGGTTTCCTCGGCCGGCTGTCGGCCCGAAGTTGCCGCCGTAGTGGCATCGTCGGCTGAAGGCGACGTGTCATCGGCAGTCGCCGCTGCCTGGGGTTCCTCGACTGCACTGCGCAACATGACATTGGCGAAATAATCGGACGTAACGGCCTCGGCGGCCACGTCGGTGACAGTTCCGACAGCCGATCCGACTGCCGACGTGCCTGCGTTCAGCAAGCCGCCCACACCCGTCGCGGCAAGAACCGAGCCGACCAACGCGCCGGTGGCCCAGACCATCAGCCCGTGCACGCCATCGCGCACCTCGATCTCATCTCCCGTGGCGTCTCCGGCCCGACGGCGCATCCGGCCGCAAAGATAGCCACCGGCACCGAAGCCTGTGACCATCACCCAGGCGAACCAGATGCCTGCGGCGATGGCGAGCCAGGCGGCAGACACCCCCTCGCCACGATAAGGCGAGGTCAGCGACAGCCCCAGACTGGCGCCGAAACTGATCAGCAGGAATGAGATCGCGAGGGCAAAGACACCGCCCGCGAGAATGGCAGCCCAGTCCACGTAAGAACCTTCCGCCGCGGGAAGCGTGGTCATCGAGGTGGAATGTGGGCGGGGGGACGGGTTGTCAGATATCATTGGAATGATCCTTGGGTTATGACGAGCGGTCAGTTCAGGCCGACAAAGCTGAGCAATGCCAGCACGATGACGATCGCTCCGACGATATAGATGATCTGGTGCATGGTGCTTTCCTTGTGATGTGGTTGACCCGACCGACTTTCGCTGTCCGCGCGAGAGATCAGGGTTTGATGCGTGGTTTGCAGGTGGTTTGTCGCGGCCACCACGAGATCACGATATGTTGCGGGACGATCCTGAAAAACGACTGGACAGCCGGAGTTTGTCTTGTGAACTGTGCCAAAGTCGGGGGGAACGCGAAGCCCCCGGGGAGGGGAGGCCAAGCGTCCGACTTTCGCGTTGCAGTTCAATCCGGCCGTCCAGTCCTTCTATTAACTCGTTACACTCAACAACTCGTACCAACACCATACCGACGGGCAGGGGTGACGAGTACCATCGGAATCTACTCATGCCGCGGTTTCAAGCCGTACGTGCGGCCTCATGGAGCGTTCGCTGATTGGTGTTTCGCATGAAATCGAACGCTGCTAAGAATCCCCGGCGTATTGCGCAGTGGCCGGATGGCGTCCGCTGGGTATTTCGGGATCCGGTTCGCAGAAACGGTCCGACAATCTGCTCTGAAGGGAACGGACAATGCCTGAGGATGATACGCAACAACACCTGCCCGTTGTCGCCATCGGCGCTTCAGCCGGCGGGCTGGAGGCCTGCCGCGCCCTGCTGAAGGACATGCGCGGCGATGTGCCGGCCGCGTTCATCCTGATCCTGCACCTCGATCCGACACATGACAGCATGATGGTCGATCTGCTCGCACGGCATACAGAGCTCAAGGTCGTTCAGGCGTCTGAAGGCATGGCGCTGCGGCCGGGTTGCCTTCACGTCATCCCGCCCGGGGTTTTCCTTACCGTCGCGAAGCGTGTCCTTCATCAGTCCGAACCGGGTGGCGGCAAAGCGGTGCGGCTTCCGTTCGATGTCCTGCTGCGGTCGCTTGCCAAGGATGCGGGCGCGTCATCGGCATGCATCGTGTTGTCAGGGACAGGCACAGACGGCAGTTCGGGCATCGCCGATATCCATGCCGCCGGCGGCCTGGTGATCGCACAGGACCCGAAAGAGGCGAGCTACTCTGGCATGCCTGAAAGCGCCATCGGGACCGGTTTCGTGGCAGACATCCTGCGCATCGATCAGATGGTTGCCGCGCTCGAGAGGTATTGGGGGGGGGACTCGGCCGGTTCGGCGCCCGCATCGGGCGCACCAAAGCGCCGCGAAGACACAGAGCTTCGCGCGGATGATGAAGACAGCGCCCATCGCGCGGGTGATGAAGACACGACCGGCTATGATGATCTGCTTTCTTTTTTGGGCGAACATTCAGTGCAGGATATCTCGCTTTACAAGCGGGGAACTCTTGAACGCCGCATTGCACGCCGGATGGCCCTTGTCGGCCTCGGACTTGATGAGACGGCGCGCTATCTCGAGATCCTGCAATCCGATGCCGAAGAACGCGCCCAGCTTTCGGCCGACCTGCTGATCCACGTCACCGGGTTCTTCCGTGATCCGGCGGTGTTTGAGCATCTGTCCGCGCAGGCAATTCCCGACCTGCTGGCCGCGATGAAGGCCGACCGGCCCCTGCGAATCTGGGCTGCGGGTTGCAGTACGGGCGAAGAGGCCTACAGCCTTGCCTTCACTTGCCTCGAAGCAATGGAGGCGGCAGGCTCCGGGGCCAGGTTGCAGATCCTTGCCTCGGATGTTGATCCAGAAGCGATCGCGACGGCGCGGACGGGATTCTATTCCAAGGATATCGAGGCCTCCGTTTCCCCAGAACGTCTGGCCCGGTTCTTCGTGTCCGAAGAAGGGGGCTGGCGGGTTACCTCGGTGTTGCGTGACGTGGTCGTATTCACCGTCGCGGACCTGTTGTCGGACCCGCCGTTTTCCAGGATCGACCTCGTCTCGTGCCGCAATGTCCTGATCTATATGGCGCCAGAGGCGCAGAGGCGCGTGATCGCGCGCTGCTGTTTTGCGTTGCGCCCGGGCGGGCTTTTGCTGCTTGGGGCGGCAGAAATGCCAGGGCAGAGCGACAGCTGTTTTGCTGTCGAGGACAAGGACGCGCGGCTCTGGCGTCGTGTCGGGCAAAGCCACCCTGGCGATCTGCATTTCGCGATCGGTAAGCGCGAAGAGGCGTCGCCGCCGCCCTCCCAGACTCCTGGGGCGCGGACCGCGCTGGCCGACCTGTGCCGCCGTATCGTGCTTGAAAACTATGCCCCCGCCGCCGTGCTGCTGAACAGTCGGCTCGACTGTCTGTATCTTCTCGGCCCGACCGAAAAGTACCTGAAGATTGCCCAGGGCCACCCTGATCCCGGCGTTGCAGGAATGCTTCCCAAGGCCCTGCGCGCAAGATTTCGCGCGGCAGTGGCGTCGTGCGACCCGTCGAACCCTCTGGTGACCGTATCAGGCGGCCGCATCCGGGGGGCCACCGGCTTTGACATCGAATTGCACGCGGTCTCGGCGGGGACAGAGCCGTTGTTTCTAGCCTGTTTCCTCGATACCCCGCGGCCGGGCAAGACGGCTCCCGCGTCATCGGCCAATGGACAGGCGGGGCGCACCGCAGATCTTGAGGCCGATCTGGAGGCCACCCGCAGCGACCTGCACGACGCCCTGCGCGATCTGGAACAGGAGGTCGAGGCGCATAGCGCCGATGCCGCCGAAGCGCTGTCGGTGAACGAGGAGTTTCAGTCTACCAACGAGGAATTGCTGGCCTCGAAAGAGGAACTGCAATCGCTCAACGAAGAGTTGACCGCACTGAACAGCCAGTTGCAGGAAACCCTGGAACGGCACCGCACCACGGCTAATGACCTGCAGAACGTGCTTTACAGCACCGACGTCGCCACGCTGTTCCTCGACCTTGATCTGAACATCCGGTTCTTCACCCCCGCGGCACGCGAGATCTTTCACGTGATCGCGACCGATGTCGGTCGCCCCCTGGCGGATCTGGCAGCCGTGTCCAGGGATGACGATCTGACCGCCGACGCCCGCGCCGTGCTTGAGTCATCCGACTCCATCGAACGTGAAATCGCCGGGGCCGACGGGCAATGGTTCCTGCGTCGCATCCAGCCCTATCGTGCCGAGGGCGGGCGGGTGGAAGGCGTCGTGATCACCTATGTCGACATCACCGAACAGAAACGCGTCAATGCGGACCTGACATCCCTCATGGAAGAGGCCGACCGGGCGACCAAGGCCAAATCCCGCTTTCTGGCCGCCGCCAGCCACGACCTGCGTCAGCCTCTGCAATCAATGGCGCTGCTGCACAAGCTGCTCGCCCCGAACAAGCGATCGACCGAGGGGGCGCGGCTGGCCAAACTTCTGGATCAGACGCTGAATTCGATGACGGCAATGCTGGATTCGATGCTGGATGTAAACCGGATCGAATCCGGCATCGTCCGACCGGATATGCGGACAGTGGCCATCGCCCCGCTGATGCAGCGCCTTGTGGACGAATTCGGCCCGCAATGCAGCCTCAAGGGTCTGAAACTGCGGTTGGTGCAGTGCAAGTCCTGGGTGCAGACCGATCCACAACTTCTAGAGCAGATTCTGCGCAACCTGCTGTCGAATGCCCTGAAGTACACGCCAGAGGGGGGAATCCTGCTCGGGTGTCGGCGGCATGGCACGCATCTGACGATACACATCTGCGACACCGGCATTGGCGTGCCGGAATCGGAAACGAGGGCGATCTTCGAGGCCTATCATCAGGTCGACAAGGACGCCACAGTGGCCGGATATGGCCTCGGGCTTGGGCTGTCGATCGTGCAGCGGCTTTCGGCGCTCATGGGGCATCCGGTATCCGTGCGCTCCTCCGCGGGCAAGGGGTCGGCCTTCATGATCACGCTGCCCGTCGTCGAGGCCGCCCCCGCCCTGCCGCCTCCGCCAGCCGTGCCCGAACGGGTCGCTGCGGCGAAACAGACCGGGACGATCCTACTGGTCGAGGATGAGGAACCGCTGAAGGATCTGCTGGCTGAAGTTCTTGCGGATGAGGGGCATACGGTCATCGTCAAGGCCGATGCGCAGGATGCGCTGGCATGGGCCAGCGGCGACGCGGTACGGCCTGATTTTCTGCTGACCGATTTCGAGCTTTACGGAGGAACCAGCGGCCTGACGCTGGCCCAGGATCTGCCGGACGTTCTGGGCGACACGGTGCCGACCATCATCCTGACCGGCGATATCACCTCCGATACACTGAAATCCATCGCCAGGTCGCCCTTCCACCAGGTCACCAAGCCGGTGATGCCCGAGGTCCTTCTGGCCCAGATATCCGACCTCATGCTCAAGGCCCGTACTGCAAAGGCCAAGGCCGCCCGCCGCCGCGCAACAACCGACATGACAGTGCATGTCATCGACGACGACCCGATGATCCGCGAGACCACGCGCCGCCTGTTCGAAGCCGAAGGCTGGGCGGTCGTCACCTATGCCTCGGCCGAAGATTTCCTGGCAATGCCTCGACCCCGCGACGCCGCCTGTCTTCTGGTCGATAACCGCCTGCCCGGCATGGATGGGGTGGCGTTGATCGACCTGTTGCGGTCCGAGAAGTCGCGGCTGCCCACTGTCATGCTGACCGCCCACGGTGACGCCGCGATGGCGGTGGCTGCGCTGAAGGCGGGGGCGTCGGACCTGATCGAGAAACCGGCACGTGCTGCGGACCTGCTGGAAAGTGTGCGGGTTGCGATTGCGAAAATGGCAGACGAAGACCTGCAGACAGAAAAACGCAAGACCGCGCAGAAGAGGTTCTCGAACCTCTCCGCGCGCGAGCGCGAGATTCTGGCGCGCATTCTGGAAGGTGCTCCGAACAAGATCATCGCGTTCGACCTCGGGATCAACCAGCGCACGGTCGAAAACCATCGCGCGGCGGTGATGCGCAAGACAGGCGCGGGTTCGCTGCCGGCTCTGGTCCGGCTTTCTCTGGCCGCGGACGTGCAGAGCGAGTGATACAGGGTCGGGCAGCGGGTTCCGTGGCGGCACCCGCCAGGCATTCGTGTGCCGGCCCCCAGATCATCGCATTCATCCAAACCGCCTCGAAACTTCATTGGAACGGAACTGACCCGCCGACGGTTCTTGGTTCACTTCGACCCCCTTGCGAGCGAGGCAATCAGATCTTGGGAACCGAAAACCACAGGCGAGAAACTGACGCCGAAGGCGTGAAACTGGGTGATACCGCCCCAGAACAGCCCCACTTGCCATGACCCTGACACAGGTAAATGGCACGAGCGAACATGTTTCCCTCGATCTCTGGGCGGCAAATCTGGAACTCCTGACGCCGGATCTGGCCTCGTGGCTTGCCCGGGTCGAACTGCGGCTCGCCGACTCTGCGGTGCGCGGGGCAGCAG
>JAGXGV010000044.1 GCA_024636635.1 Puniceibacterium sp. | reverse complement strand
CGGTTCCGCATGGCGCGGTTCAGCGATGGCAGCCGGATGGTGCCGGGGCCGAACATCTGAGAACGGGCCAGCGTCATACCGGGTTCTGGCGCAAACGGTGGCGGACTGCGGCAGACTGCCAGAGTGTCACCTTGCAGCCCTGACTTGGCTCGGGCAGGGTATCGGCAAATTCAGACACAGGAGACAGGTCATGCCGGTCAAGAACCGCTTTGCCGAACTGCATTCGGACATCACCGAATGGCGCCGCGACATCCACGCCCATCCCGAGGTGCTGTTCGAGACGCATCGCACCAGCGCGCTGGTCGCCGACAAGCTGCGCGGCTTTGGCTGCGACGAGGTGGTGACCGGGATCGGGCGCACCGGCGTCGTGGGGTTGATCCGTGGAAAGGCCGACACCAGGGGTCGTGTGCTGGGTCTGCGTGCGGACATGGACGCGCTGCCGATCACCGAGCAGACGGGCCTTGACTATGCCTCGCGCACTCCGGGCGCGATGCATGCCTGCGGGCATGACGGGCATACCGCCATGCTGCTGGGGGCGGCGCAATACCTTGCCGAGACGCGGAATTTCGATGGCACCGTCGCGGTGATCTTCCAGCCCGCCGAAGAGGGCGGCGGAGGCGGCCGCGAGATGTGCAACGACGGCATGATGGAGCGGTTCGGCATCCAGGAGGTCTATGGCATGCACAACTGGCCCGGGCAGCCGCTTGGCGCCTTTGCGATCCGCACGGGGCCGTTCTTTGCCGCGACCGATCTTTTCGACATCACGATCGAGGGCAAGGGCGGACATGCCGCCAAGCCGCAGGAGACCATCGATTCCACTCTGGTCACGGCGCATGTGATCACGGCGCTGCAAAGTATTGTCAGCCGCAATGCCGATCCCGTCAGCCAGATCGTGGTGTCGGTGACCTCGATAGAGTCCTCGTCCAAGGCGTATAACGTCATTCCGCAGCGCGTCATGTTGAAGGGCACCGTGCGCACCCTTGCCAACGAGAACCGCGATCTGGCCGAGGCCCGGATGACAGCGATCTGCAATGGCGTGGCCGAAGCGATGGGCGCAAAGGCGACGCTGAAGTACGTCCGCAACTATCCGGTCATGGTGAACAGCGATGAGCAGACGGCATTCGCCGCCGAGGTTGCCCGTGCAGTATCGGGCGATTGCACCGAGGCGCCGCTGGTCATGGGGGGCGAGGATTTCGCCTTCATGCTCGAAGAGCGACCCGGGGCCTATATCCTTGTCGGCAACGGCGACGGTGCTTCGGTCCACCATCCCGAATATAACTTCAATGACGATGCCATTCCGGCCGGTTGCAGCTGGTGGGCCGAGATAGTGGAGCGGCGGCTGCCCGCCGCCTGAGCCTTATTCGGCGGCCTTTGCTTTGCTGGCGCGCGCTGCCTGGCCGGGGTTTTGGCCGCCTTTACCGGTGCCTTGGGTTTCAGAGCCGCCGTGCCTTGGGGCGGTTCCGACTTCGGCTCGGTCTTTCTGGCGCGGGTTTGGGTGGTTTCGCCGGATAGCGCCAGTTTGGCGCGCTGCCAATGTTCTTCGTCGCGCCCGCCGGGGCGGCCTTCATCGAGCCAAATCTGATAGGCAGCGGTGACGATCCGGGAATCGTCTGGTTGGGGCATGGTCGTGTTCCGCATTGCATGTGGTCGGGAATGTTCATGCCGCCAAGATTAGGATCCGTGCAGAACGGCGCACAACATCCCACGACATAGCGCGCGCAGTTGAGCGCGGTTGCGGGGGTGGTCTGCCTGTTCGTTCCGCGTTAAGGGCAGGGCAGCACGGAGGGAACGCCTGTGGTCGTCAATGTGATCTGCATCAAATGGGGCACCCTGTTCGGGCCGGACTACGTGAACCGGCTGTATTCAGGTGTGCGACGCAACCTGTCCCGTCCGGTACGGTTCTTCTGCATGACCGAAGATTCAAACGGGATCCATCCGGATATCGAAGTGCTGCCGCTGCCGGAAGAATCCTATCAGGAAAAAATGAACGCCGCCCTCGCCGTTGCCAACCGGCAGGGGGCGATGCGCAAGACATCATTGTTCCGCCCCGGGCTGGTTCCGGATCTGGAGGGGCCGTTTCTGGGCTTTGATCTTGATGTGGTGATCACCGGCGCGCTGGACCCGCTGCTGACGCTGGAGCCGGGCAAGGTGGCCATGCGGCACGACTGGACCGAAAAGCGCAAGGGGCGGCCCACCGGGCATGGATCGGTCTTTCGCTTCGATCCGGCGCTGCACGGGTTTCTTTACGAAGATCTGGCGGCCAATCCCTATGGCGAGGTCGAGGCCGCGCGCGGGTCCGAACAGCGCTATACCAGTCACAAGGCGATGGAGCGCGGTCAATTTGTCTATATCCCAGATCCTTGGGTCGTCAGCTTCAAATATGATTGCAACCCATTTCCCGGCAATTACCTGCGCGTTGCGCGCCTTCCCGCGGATGCCCGGGTTGTCTGTTTTCACGGCCACCCCAAGATGCCCGAGGCGATCAGGGGGTACACGAAGTCTCTGATCCGGTATACAAAACCCTGTGACTGGCTGCATGAGCATTGGGTGGTGCGGGCCGCTGCCGACCTTGGACCGGAATACGCCTGAATTTCATCCATGTCATAGGACCTGCTCCGGGCGGATCTTGGCCTTTGCGGTTGCGCGCGGTCTTGCCCCACAACCCGATGGCAGGGTAAGAGCGGGACCAAGAGCAATCGAAGAAGGGGCATGGGCATGCGTCGAGTAGTGGTAACGGGCCTGGGTCTGGTGACTCCGCTGGCTTGTGGGGTAGACGAAAGCTGGAGCCGCCTTCTGGCCGGACAGTCGGGGGCGGGCACGATCACCCGGTTCGATGCGAGCCATCTTGCCACCACCTATGCCTGCGAAGTGCCGGTCGGCGACGGAAGTGACGGAAGCTTCAACGCCGATGACTGGATGACGCCCAAGGACCGGCGCAAGGTCGACGACTTTATCCTTTACGGCATTGCCGCAGCCGAGCAGGCCGTGCGCGATTCCGGCTGGAGTCCGCAGGACCGCGAGAGCCTTGACCGGACCGGCGTGATGATCGGATCGGGCATCGGCGGGCTGAATTCAATTGCCGAGACGGCAATCCTGATCAAGGAGAAGGGTCCACGCCGGGTCAGCCCGTTTTTCATTCCTGGGGCTCTGATCAACCTGATCTCTGGTCAGGTGTCGATCCGATACGGGTTCCGTGGGCCGAACCATTCGGTTGTGACGGCCTGTTCCACCGGGGCCCATGCCATCGGGGATGCGGCGCGCATCATCCGCGACGACGACGCGGACGTGATGATAGCCGGGGGTGCCGAGGCGTCCATTTCCGAGATCGGCATCGCCGGCTTCAATGCCTGCAAGGCGCTGAGCACGTCCCGCGCCGACGATCCGACCAAGGCAAGCCGCCCCTATGACCGCGACCGCGACGGGTTCGTGATGGGCGAGGGGGCCGGTATCGTGGTGCTTGAGGAATATGAACACGCCAAGGCGCGCGGTGCGCATATTTACGCCGAGGTGCTGGGATATGGTCTGTCAGGAGACGCCTATCACATCACTGCCCCGGCGGCGGATGGGGATGGCGCGGAACGGTCGATGCGGATGGCGCTGAAAAAGGCGGGACTGCAACCCGGGGATCTGGATTACATCAACGCACATGGCACTTCGACGATGGCGGATACCATCGAGCTTGCCGCGGTGGAACGGATGCTGGGTGATGCCGCTTCGAGTGTCACCATGTCATCGACCAAATCCGCCACCGGTCACCTGCTGGGGGCTGCCGGTGCGATCGAGGCGATCTTTTCCATCCTTGCGATCCGCGATCAGGTTGCACCGCCCACGATCAACCTGGACAACCCCGAAGTCGAGAGCCGCGTCGATCTGGCGCCCAACGCCAAGGTCGAGCGCAAGGTGCGATATGCGCTGTCCAACTCTTTCGGGTTTGGCGGCACCAATGCCTCTGTGCTGTTTGGGAAGGTGGGCTGATGTGGCGTAACATCGCCTCTAACGCGCTGACGTTCCTTGTCGTGCTGATCTTTCTTGCGGGTGGCGCGCTGATCTGGGCGCAGCAGGAATATTCCGATGCCGGGCCGCTGGCGCAGCCGATCTGCCTGAACGTGCAGCGCGGATCGAACATGCGGCGCGTGTCGGACGAGTTGATGAGCCAGGGCGCGGTCAGCAGTGGCGCATTGTTCCGGATCGGCGCGGATTACACCGACAAGGCGACAGAGCTGAAGGCCGGCAGCTATCTGGTGCCCGAGAATGCGTCGATGTCCGAGATTGTGGACATCGTGACGAAGGGCGGTGCGAGCACATGTGGCACCGAAGTGGTGTACCGCGTTGGCGTAACTCAGGCGACCGTGCTGGTGCGCGAGCTGGACCCGGTGACCGGGCGGTTCGACGAGGTGGCAGAGTTCGACCCGGCCGGGCCAGATGCCCCGGAGGAATATGAACGTGTCCGTCAGAGACCGGACACACGATTCCGGATCGCCCTTGCCGAAGGGGTGACGAGCTGGCAGGTGGTGAGCGAACTTCGGACGGTGGATGTGCTTGAGGGCGACGTGAGCGAGGTGCCGGCAGAGGGGTCGCTTGCACCGGACAGCTATGAAGTGCAGCCCGGCGATACGCTGGAATCGGTGATCGACCGCATGCAGCAGGCGCAGGAGCTGATCCTGGAAGCGGCCTGGCAGAACCGCGCCCCTGGCCTGCCGCTGGAATCGCCGGAGGAGGCGCTGATCCTGGCTTCGATTGTCGAAAAAGAGACGGGGGTCCCGTCGGAACGCGAGCAGGTGGCGGCAGTTTTTGTCAACCGGCTGAATTCCGGCATGCGCCTGCAGACGGACCCGACCGTGATCTATGGCATCACCAACGGCGAGGGTGTTCTGGGCCGCGGGTTGCGCCAGTCGGAATTGCGCGGAGCGACGCCGTACAACACCTATGTCATTCCGGGCCTGCCGCCGACCCCCATCGCCAATCCCGGTCGCGCCAGCATCGAAGCGACGCTGAATCCGGATTCGGCGGATCATGTCTTTTTTGTTGCCAGGACCCTCGACCCGGCGGATGGCCATGTATTTGCGACAACGCTGGAGGAACACAACGCCAACGTGGCGGCCTATCGCAGGCTGGAGGCAGAGCGCGCCAACCAGTGACTTCGGTTTGATGATTTTCAGGGGCCGGGTTTCGAAAGGAACCCGGCCTTTTCCATTTCTGGTTGCGATGACGCATGTTGCGGCGGCCATGGGGATTTCGGCAAATACCGAATTCCGGATAGGTCTGGATCAGGGCAGGGCGTCAGTCGGCGCGGCCCTCTGCCGCCATTGTCACAGCCAGCGTGCCAATGCCGTCTATCACCACCTCTACCTGATCGCCTGCCTTGACAGGACGGGCGCCGATCGATGTGCCGCAGGCGATGACGTCGCCGGGGTGCAGCGTCATGTCGCGTGACAGGGCGCTGACGATCTCGGGCGGGGACATGATCATGTCCGACGCCGGATAGGACTGCCGCTCGCGTCCGTTCACCAGCACTTTGACAGTCAGATCCTGCCAGGCCAGGCCGGTCGCGATCACTGGGCCCAGGGCACCGAATCCGTCAAATCCTTTGGCGCGGGTCCATTGCGGGAAGGCGGGATCGGCGTTCAGCACGTCGATAGAGGTCAGGTCGTTGACGCAGGTATACCCGAGGATTGCGTCTTTGGCGTCCTCGGTCGCCATGTTGCGGCAGGTCCGACCGATCACGATGCCAAGTTCGCCTTCGAAAAGGACGCGACCGGCCGCCGCAGGAATGGTGACGGTCGCATTCGGTCCGGAAAGGGCAGTATCGGGTTTGAGAAAGTAGAGCGGATGGTCGGGGGGTGTCCATCCGTTGCGCGTCGCTGCCGCATGGAAGTTGTTCCAGAGGCCGATGAACTTTCCCGGAACGCAGGGGGGCAGCAGGGTCAGCTTGGACAGATCCTCGGGGTTGCCGACCGTATCTTCGGCGCCAAGGGCGGTGCGCGGGTGCAGGGTGCCGTCCCCGAGAACTCCGGTCAAGATACGTCCGTCGGTGCAGACTGCGCGTGCCCAGGCCATGGTGTTCATCCTCCTTTTGATCCGGTTCTGACAGTTTCAGATTACTGGCGCATTTGGAAGCACACTTGTCAGAAGGGATGGCGGGGCGAGGATGACAGGCGTCGTGCGGCCGGTCGGTTCATCAGTTGATAATCAAATTAAAACAAAGGCTTAATGCAAGGATCGGAGTTGTTTTCGGTTGACTTTCGGGACTGTCACCGGTACATGATTTACATGCTGGTAGAGGCGAGAAAGCGGTCCCTGGGGAAATCCCGGTGGCCGCTTTTTCGTCTCTCTCGAGGGCGGAGATCCACGAGGGAAGGCATAGAGCAGAAAATGACCCTTATAACGCCGGAAAAGCGGCTCTCGGAGCTTGAGACGACGCGCGCCGATATAGCGGCCACTCTCAAGAGCATCACGCTTCAGATCGTCGAACTGAGGATGCAGGTCGAAACGGGGAATGTTGCACGAACCAGGGAGGCCGGCCAGCTGCTGGCCGATACGCGTTACTGGCTGAAAGCGGCCAGAGAAACGGAGGCTGAGATTGATACCGTCGAAAAGCAAAGAGCAGGAATTGTCCATGACTACGGGCTTGACCTTGAAACGGCACGCTCTGAAATCG
Source organism: Puniceibacterium sp. (assembly GCA_024636635.1). Lineage (GTDB taxonomy): Bacteria > Pseudomonadota > Alphaproteobacteria > Rhodobacterales > Rhodobacteraceae > Puniceibacterium. The sequence goes on along the minus strand of JAGXGV010000044.1, from coordinate 7,730 downwards.
GGTGCCGCCTGGCTCGCCTCCGCAGATGCTGCGGTGAGGACTGAGTTTCTGACAGACCTTGGTGCGGGAGAGCTTCTTGCTCTCCCATTTCTGTTCGAGTTCTGGGCGATGGCACATCAGTTGCCGCCGGACGGGGGGTGGCGGTCTTGGGTCATTCTGGGGGGGCGCGGCGCGGGGAAGACCCGGGCCGGGGCGGAATGGGTGCGCGCCGCGGTCGAAGGATCGCGTCCGCTGGACCCCGGTCCTTGCAGGCGGGTGGCGTTGATCGGCGAAACGCTTGATCAGGTGCGCGAAGTCATGATCTTCGGCGAGAGCGGGATCATGGCCTGTTCGCCGCCAGACCGGCGCCCGGTCTGGTCGGCGACGCGCAAAACCCTGCGCTGGCCGAACGGGGCCGAGGCAATGGCGTTTTCCGCGCATGACCCGGAATCGCTGCGCGGGCCCCAGTTCGATGCGGCCTGGGTGGACGAGCTGGCCAAGTGGAAGAAGGGGCAGGACACTTGGGACATGCTTCAGTTTGGTCTGCGGTTGGGGCAGCGGCCGCAGGTCTGTGTCACCACGACGCCGCGCAATGTCGGGGTGCTGAAAGACCTTCTTCAATCGCCATCAACGGTTGTGACCCACGCCAGCACCGAGGCCAACAAGGCCAATCTGGCAAAGTCCTTTCTGGAAGAGGTCAAAGCCCGTTATGACGGCACCCGGATGGGTCGCCAGGAACTGGAGGGTGTGCTGCTTGAGGATGTCGAAGGGGCGTTGTGGACCCGTGCTGCGCTGGAGGCGCTGCGCGTGAGCGACCTGCCCGACTTTGACCGCATCGTGGTCGCCGTTGATCCGCCTGTGACGGGAAAGGCCGGTTCGGATGAATGTGGCATCGTGGTCGTCGGCGCGCAGATCAGCGGGCCGCCGCAGGATTGGCGCGCCGTCGTGCTGGACGATTGTTCCGTACAGGGCCTGGGACCGCTGGGTTGGGCGCAGGCCGCGGTGCGTGCGATGGAAAAGTGGGGCGCAGATCGGTTGGTAGCCGAGGTCAACCAGGGCGGCGACATGGTGGAAACGGTGCTGCGGCAGATCGATGCGCTGCTTCCGGTCACCAAGGTTCATGCGGCCAAAGGCAAGATTGCCCGGGCCGAGCCTGTGGCGGCGCTGTACGAACAAGGGCGCGTGCGGCATGCGCGCGGGCTTGGCCTGCTTGAGGATCAGATGTGCCGGATGAGCCAGCAAGGCTATGTCGGCAAGGGTAGCCCGGACCGGGTCGATGCGCTGGTCTGGGCGCTGAGCGATCTGCTGATTCTGCCGGCCGCCGTATGGCGTCGACCGCAGGTGCGAACGCTGTAGTTAAGCGTTGTTAACCAGCTGCTTCTAGGGTGATTTTTGAGGATGGCAGGCGCACCTGTCAACAGCCCCGGAGGGGCAGAATACCAAATGGCCCCGGCGGGGCAGATTACCAAACTGCCCCGGAGGGGCAGATTACCGAAGAGAGCAAATGGATCGGGCGGGGGCCGTGTCGTGGCCCCGGCGGGGGTGACCCTTTGCCCGGACGATACCAGAACCTGAGGAGCGACACGAATGGTCTTTCAATTCCTGAGACGCGGCGCAAATGCAGATGTGCCCGAGGTCAAGGCAAGCGCAACGGGCCCGGTGGTGGCACATCTGGGTACCGGTCGCGTGGCGTGGAGCCCGCGCGATACCGCATCGCTGACACGGACCGGCTTTGTCGGAAATCCGGTCGGGTTTCGCGCTGTCAAGCTGATCGCCGAGGCGGCGGCTGCGCTGCCGCTCGTGCTTCAGGACCGGCAGCGCCGCTATGAAGATCACCCGGTCATGAGTCTGGTGCGCCGTCCCAACGGGGCGCAGGGGCGGGCGGAACTTTTCGAGGGGCTTTACGGTCAGGTGCTTCTGTCTGGCGATGGATACCTTGAGGCGGTGGTCGGAGATATGGCTGTCCCGCTGGAACTGCATGTGCTGCGGTCTGACCGGATGCGACTGGTACCCGGGTCGGACGGCTGGCCGGTGGCCTACGAATACGCCGTGGGCGGGCGCAAGCACAGGTTTGACGTGACCGGCGAAATCTCTCCAATCTGCCACATCAAGAGCTTTCACCCGCTGGACGACCATTACGGACTTTCGCCCATGCAGGCGGCTGCGGCGGCACTGGATGTGCACAATTCTGCAAGCCGCTGGTCCAAGGGTCTGCTGGACAATGCCGCGCGGCCTTCGGGTGCCATAGTCTATCAGTCGACCGACGGGTCCGGTGGGACCATGAGCCGCGATCAGTACGATCGTCTCGTGTCCGAGATGGAGACCCATCACCAGGGGGCACGGAATGCTGGCCGCCCGATGCTGCTGGAGGGCGGGCTTGACTGGAAGCCTATGGGGTTCTCCCCGGCGGACATGGAATTCCAGAAGACAAAAGAGGCGGCTGCGCGCGAGATTGCCGTCGCTTTCGGCGTGCCGCCAATGCTTCTGGGCATCCCGGGCGAGGCGACTTTTGCGAATTATCAGGAGGCGCACCGGGCCTTTTACCGTCTGACGGTTTTGCCGTTGGCAACCCGGGTTGCCGCCTCTGTCTCGACCTGGTTGTCGGCCTATGTGGGTGAGGCGCTGGAGTTGAAACCGGACCTGGATCAGGTGCCTGCGTTGGCGTCGGAGAGGGATGCGCAATGGGCCCGGGTTTCAGGTGCGGAGTTTCTGACTGCCGCCGAAAAGCGTGCGTTGCTTGGGCTGCCTGCGGTTGACGAGGGACAGGATGGCTGAGCGGCGGGTCGGGTTCGAAGCTTTCGACTGTACGCCGGGATTGCGGCTTGAGTCGCATGAGAGGCTTTCGGCGTTGCAGTTTGTCACGCTGAATGCGCGGTTGGAGCGGATCGAGGCGCTGATCGAGCGGCTGGAACGGCGGCTCTGGCTGACGGTCTACGGCGTGGTGGGCGTGATCCTGTCACAAGCGTTCCAGGGCTTGCTGGATGCGGTGCCGTAGCGCGCAAAATTTTTCAAAAATTTTGGCCAAAACTTTTTTGAAAAGTTTTGGGCGCAAGGAATGGAAAGGTTGGAACATGGATCTGGAACATAAATTCTGCCGCTTCGAATCCGAGGTGACAATGATCGACGGCACGAAGATCGAAGGATATGCCTCTTTGTTTGGCGCCTGCGATCAGGGCAATGACGTCGTTGCAGCGGGGGCATATCTCGCGTCCCTGCGGCAGCTGGCGTCAGAGGGGCGGGCGGTCAAGATGCTGTGGCAGCACGACCCCGCACAGCCCATCGGGATCTGGGATGAGGTGCGCGAGGACACGCGCGGACTTTACGTCAGGGGTCGGCTGCTGGAGAGCGTCGAAAAGGGACGCGAGGCGGCGGCATTGATCGCCGCAGGCGCTATCGACGGGTTGTCGATCGGATACCGGACGCTGAAGTCCGCGAAGAATGACAAGGGCCAGCGGCTCTTGACCGAACTGGAGCTTTGGGAAGTGTCGCTGGTGACCTTTCCGATGCTGCCCAGTGCAAGGGTGGCGTCGAAGGGTGAGTTCCTGGAAGACGCCACCCTGTGCAAGTTGGCGCAGGCGCTTGAGGGTGCGCGCCGGGAGATGGCCGGCCACTGACGCCAGCCTTTTAGCAAAGGACATCACTGAAATGACAACAGCCGAGACAAACTCTCGGGCCGGAGAAGATCCGTCTCCGGTCGTCCGGGTGGGCATCGCGATTGCGGGCCTGGTCGGAGATATCAAGGGCCTGCGGGCCGATCTTTATAAAAAGCTGCAACAACAGGAAGAGCGACTGACCATGCTTGATCGAAAATCCCTCCGTTCGGCGCGCTCTGCGCTGTCTGCTTCTGCCGATCTGGCCGCACCACACCAGAAGGCGTTCAACGCTTATCTGCGCTCGGGGGACGATGATGGCATGCGCGGTCTCGAGATTGAAGGCAAGGCCATGTCCACGGCCGTCAACAGCGATGGCGGTTACCTGGTCGATCCGGTAACCTCGAAGACGGTCAAATCGGTCCTGGCTTCTACAGCGTCGATCCGGGCCGTCGCCAACGTGGTCAATGTGGAGGCATCCTCGTTCGACGTGCTGATCGACCGCAACGATGCGGGTGCCGGCTGGGCGAACGAGACCGCCTCTTCGACCGAGACCGGGACGCCGCAAATCGAGCGTATCTCCATTCCGCTCTTCGAACTGAACGCGCTGCCCAAGGCCAGCCAGCGGCTGCTGGACGATTCTGCCTTTGACATCGAGACCTGGCTGGCGGGCCGGATCGCCGACAAGTTTGCCCGGGCCGAGGCCGCTGCATTCGTCAGCGGCGACGGTGTGGACAAGCCCCGCGGTTTCCTCAACCACGCGAAGGTCGACAATGATGTCTGGGCCTGGGGCAATATCGGCTATGTGCCGACCGGAATCGATGGCGGCATCGGCGATGGCGATGCGATCATCGATGTGGTGTACGCTCTGGGCGCGCAGTACCGGGCTGCCGCAACCTTCGTGATGAACTCGAAGACCGCCGGTTCGCTGCGCAAGCTCAAGGATGGTGACGGGCGTCACCTTTGGTCCGACGGCTTCAGTTCGGGCGAGCCTGCGCGGCTGCTGGGCTATCCGGTCCTGATCGCCGAGGACATGCCGGATATCGAGACCGACACCTTTCCGATTGCCTTCGGCGATTTCTCGGCCGGTTACACCATTGCCGAACGTCCCGATCTGCGCGTGTTGCGCGATCCGTTCAGTGCAAAGCCGCATGTCCTGTTCTACGCGACCAAGCGCGTGGGCGGCGATGTCAGCGACTTTGCCGCGATCAAGCTGCTGCGCTGCGCCTTGGCCTGAGCCTGATCGCCTGAACATGGGGCCGGGCTGAAGGTTCCGGCTTCATGGGGCGCGCATTGTAAGAGAGCTTGCGTTGTCTAGCTGCTCCCCTCCGTCCGAGCAACGTGAGTGGTGCGCGCCCACCTTCCCCTGGCATTGGCGGAACCAAAGAGGTTTTCGGAGAAAGATCATGATGTTAGTCGAAGAAACTTCGGTGCCCGACGCGGCGCTTCCGGTCGAGGCGCTGAAGCGGCAGATCCGGCTGGGCAGCGGCTTTGCAGAGGATGACATGCAGGATGCGCTGCTGGCCTCGTTCCTGCGGGCGGCCATGTCCGCCATAGAGTCGCGGACGGGCAAGGTGTTGCTGCAACGGTCCTTCCAGCTGATGTTGAACGACTGGGACAACGCGGATCGTCAGCCAATCCCCGTGGCACCGGTGCAGTCGATCACACAGATCTCGCTGAACAGGCCTTTCTATCCTGGCACGGATCTGGGAACGCCGACTGTTCACGATCCCCTGGGAGTGAGCCAGATTCTGGATCCGATGCGGTATCGGCTGGAGATGGACACGCATATTCCGTGCGTTCGTCCGTGCACGGGAAGCTTTCCGGCTCTGGCTCCGGACCAAAGTGTGGTGATCCGGTTTGTGGCGGGCATGTCGCCGACCTTTGCAGGTTTGCCGCCGGACATCGCTCAGGCCGTGCTGATGCTTGCGGGGCATTTCGACGAATACCGGAACGAATATGGCCTGAGCCAGGGGTGCATGCCTTTTGGTGTCTCGAGCCTGATTGCGCGCTACTGCCCTATGCGTCTGGGGTTCACGTCATGAAGCTTCCTGTTCTAAATCGTGCGCTGGTACTTGAGGCCCCGATTTCCGTCCCGGACGGTGCGGGCGGGCAGATCGTCAGCTGGACGGCGCTGGGCACGCTTTGGGGCGAGCTCAGGCCAAGATCCGGGCGCGAAAGCACCGGCGAGGCGGGTCCCCTGTCGACGGCAAGCTACCGGATCACCGTGCGCGCCGCCCCGGCGGGCCAATCGAACCGCCCTGAACCGGGACAACGCATGGTTTTGGGACCCCGCCGTTTCCGCATCCTGGCCGTTACAGAAGCTGATGAACGCGCCCGGTATCTGAACTGCCTCGCGGAAGAGGAGGTCGCAGTATGAGTTATGCGAATGCGGCCGCGCTTCAGGCGGCAGTTTACCAGCATCTTCAAGCGGATGCAGCCGTGAGCGCTCGGGTCGGCAGTGACATCTACGATTCGCTGCCGCCGGGCCAGTTGCCGACGCTTTATGTCACGCTCGGGTCCGAAAAGGCGCGGGATGCGTCGGACGCGACAGGCGGCGGCGCCTGGCATGATCTGACAGTGGCCGTGGTCACGGACCAGTCCGGATTTTATGCCGCAAAGGAGGTGGCCGCCGCGATCAGCGACGCGCTTCAGGATGCGGACCTGGCGCTGAGCCGGGGCCGTCTGGTCGGACTTCGGTTCCTGCGGGCGCAGGCAAAACGGGAAAACGCGACGCTGCGCCGGGTGGAGATGACGTTCCGCGCCCGGGTCGAGGATACCTGAGCGGCGGGATGACTTTATCGCAGACCGGGCGGAGAGAATTCTGCCCTGGAAACCAACAATCAAGGAGTGACGGATATGGGTGCGCAGAATGGCAAGGATCTTCTGATCAAGGTGGACCTGACCGGCGATGGCCAGTTCCAGACCATCGCCGGCCTTCGGGCGACGCGTGTGAGTTTCAACGCTGACACCGTCGATGTCACCTCTCTGGAAAGCCAGGGGGGCTGGCGCGAACTGTTGGCTGGTGCGGGCGTCAAGACCGCGTCGATTTCAGGTTCGGGCGTGTTCAAGGACGACAGCACGGACGAACGGGCACGGCAGATCTTCTTTGACGGAGAGACGCCGAATTTTCAGGTCGTGATCCCGGCCTTCGGTGTGGTCGAGGGTGCGTTTCAGATGACAAGCCTGGAATATGCCGGATCGCACAACGGTGAGGCGACCTATGAGATGTCGCTTGCGTCGGCCGGCAGCCTCAGCTTTGTCGCGGCGGCCTGAAGCATGGCCAATCCGTGGCGCGGAGAGGTCGCGCTGGTCATCGACGGAAAACCGCATGTGATGCGGCTGACCCTGGGGGCCTTGGCCGAGCTTGAGGCGGGGCTGGAAAGCGGATCGCTTGTCGCATTGGTGGAGCGGTTCGAGATCGGCAATTTCACCACGCGTGATGTCCTGGCACTGATCGTGGCAGGGCTGCGCGGAGGCGGTTGGCAGGGCCGTGCCGCGGATCTGATGTCCGCTGAAATCGAGGGCGGGCCGTTGGCGGCTGCACGTGCTGCGGCGGAACTGCTGGCACGGGCCTTCATGCTGCCGGTGGAAGCGGGCGGCAATGGGTGACACGCGGGGCTTTGACTGGGCTGCGCTGATGCGGGCCGGTCTGCGCGGTCTGGGCCTGACGCCGGATCAGTTCTGGGCGCTAACGCCGGCCGAACTTCTGGTGCTTCTGGGCGACAGCAAAGGCACCGCACCCATGGGCCGCGCCCGGCTGGAGGAACTGGCCGCCGCCTATCCGGACAGAAAAGGAACGGACGATAAATGACTTCGAAACCTTGCAGGAACAGGTGGATGCCTTGGAAGCCTCGCTTGCGGGGGCGGGCAGCATGGCGGCCGGTTTCAATGCCGAAATGATTCGTATCCATCAGACCTTTGCCGACACCGGTCGCAGCGCGGCGCGGTTCGAAACCACGCTGGGCCGTGGCCTGTCCAAGGCGATCGACGGCGTGGTGCTGGATGGCATGAAGCTGTCAGGGGAATCGCAGTTGGATTTGAGGTTCTGACTTGACCCTCTTGCTACCGGGCGCAGGATGGATTCTGCGTGGGGAAACTCATCCCACGGAGCCCGTCACCGCCATGCATATCTTTCTTTCCGCCTTCGACCACGTCCCT
>JAGXGV010000043.1 GCA_024636635.1 Puniceibacterium sp. | reverse complement strand
GTCTTGAGCTCGGTGGCGTCGTTCAGCACGGCGACCAGAACCGGCCGCCCCTTTTCCATCACGCGGTTCAGCGTGACCTGCACGAACACCTCGCGGTCCGACCGCGACAGCCGCAGGAATTCCGACCGGTTGAGACCGCGCCCCGCCGCTGCGTCCGCCAGCCAGTCCTTGATCGAACGCCCCAGCCCTTCCATGAACTCGGACAGTGGCCGCCCGTCGGTTGAGTCGGTATCCAGCAGCTTGCGCGCCTCGCGGTTGGACCGCGCAATCATTCCGTCCTGACCGATCCTGAGCAAAGGCACGGGCAAGGTTTCAAAATCGGTATCGGGGTCCGGTGCCTCGGGCGTTTCGGGCAAGGGCAGCAGGACCAGTTCCTGACGCCCGGGTCCGGTGTCGACCTGGCTGATCAGAAACTGGCTCGCACCGGTCCCGGTCACGACCACGTTCGGGGCGCCGGGCCGAAGCGGCAGGTCCGGGATCACTTCTTGAAGCCGTTTGGGGCGCTTGCCGATCAGCTGGCGCGCGGCCTCGTTCATCGACAGGATGGCGCCATTGCGCCCCAGCGTGAGAACCGGCACCTGAGGCCCGTAGCCGGCCGCGACGTTGACAGCGCTGTCGTCGAAATATTCGACCCTCCACAGGATGCAGTGATCCAGCATGGTGCGTGCGCTCATCCGGATATGCCCGCCATACACCGGCACGTCCTCGGTCGCCACGACCTTGTCCGAGGCGCTGCTTTGCAGGCGGTAGAGCACACCGGCGGGATTAGCGAAAACCGGCCGCAGCATGGCCGCGATGGTCTGGCCGTTTTCCGGCTTGTAGCGGTTGCGCGACGCGGCGTTGGTGTAGAGGATGCCGCCATCTTCGTCGGTGATGATGCAGGCGGCGCTGTCGCGTTCGATAAAGTTCGATATCACGCGGAACATCTTGCGGCGCGACCAGCGCGACCAGAGTGCCACGCCGAAGCTGACCACGGCCACGACAAAAAACGCTCCACCCGCCGCCACCAGCCCAAGCCGTACCACTTCGCCGGGCGCGACCGCGGCCGCGATGAAACAGAGAACCGACAGCCCGAGAATGAGTCCGACACGAAGAATCACGCCACGCCTGCGCGGTCCCGTCGCCTGCGCTGCAATCAGTCCGTCCAACACCCTGCCCCGACCCTTCCGCTTGATAGCCCGAAGAGATTAGCCCCTATAAAGGTTAATCCCTGCTTAAGGCCAACTTTCACGTACTGGTTGAGTATGTTCCGGAATGTCCCCGGCACAAGATGTTCCTCAGCCGAGTGTCAGACAGCAGACAAAGAAGCCGTCGCCACCATCTTCCGGCAGGAACTGGCGGCTCTTGCCCTGCGTCCAGCGGGGGTCTGAGGACACAAACCGCTGGATCTGTTCGACATTCTCGCTGTTCAGCACCGAGCAGGTCACATAGGCAAGGCAGCCGCCCGGGCGTACCAGTTGGCTTGCATCATGCAGGATCTGTGCCTGGACGCCCTGCACCGCAGCCAGTTTTTCGGGCGTGAGGGTCCATTTGCCCTCGGGCGAGCGGCGCCATGCACCGCTGCCGGAACAAGGCGCGTCACAGAGCACCAGATCGTAAGGCCCTTCGGGGCGATTCGTGATGTGAACCTCGGCACCGGCGCGTTCCGCTCGCACCGGCAGGTCGCGCAGGCGTGCGGGATTGGCGTCATGCGCATCGACCGGACCGGACAGGCGCGCCGCCATGGCAAGCGTCTTGCCGCCCCCGCCGGCGCAGTAATCCAGCACGCGCTGGCCGGGGCGCAGGGGCAAAAGATCGACAACCGCCTGGCTGGCGGCATCCTGAAGTTCGACCAGGCCGTCGAGATAGGCAGCCGATTGTGCAACCCGCCGGGCATTGTCGATCACTATCAGCGCCTGCGGTGACAACGGATGCGGACGCGTGCCGATCCCCTCCGATGCAAGCGACTGAATGGCCTGCGCCACCGAACCGGCACGCGGGTTCACCCGCAGGAACACCGGCGCACGGCTTCGCAGCGCCTGCGCCACGTCCTGTGCCGCCGGGCCAAGATCCGCAATCATGCGCGTGGCCAGCCAGTCGGGAAGATCCAGCGCCTCGGCACCTTTTGGGGCGCGCCCGGCCTGACGCTCGGCATCGCTCAGCACGGAGGGGCCATAGCCTGCGCCGGTGAACAGCGTGTCGGGGTCGACACCGCTTTGCCGCAGCAGCCCCAGCATGGCCTGCCGCCCGCTGTCGCCGCCCCCAAGCGCCGCGAGACTGCGGCGCTGCCGCAGCACGTCATAGACATGATCCCGCACCGCCGCCCGGTCGCGCGACCCGGCAAAGCGGGCGCCGCGGGCCCAGTTGGTCAACGCCTGTTCGGCTGCAAGCCCGGGACCGATCCGGTCCAGCACCTCGATCGCGGCCTGTACCCGCGCGGCCGGGGTCACGCGATGGCCCCGCAGGACAAGTTGTGGGTTCGTGACATCCTGTTGACCTCAAGCCTTCCTTGCCAAAACCACCGGTGACATGCGACCCGCAGCGCCGATTGCACCAAAGCGTGCCTTTGGACAGTCCTGACAGATCGGAAAGGCTGAATCATGCCATATCGGTTGTCGGGGCGATGGTCGCACCTGCGGCCTGCGGCACCCGACACCTGTGGCTGATATCGGGGCCAAAATGTGTAGACAAGGCCAAAAAATGGCCTGCCAGGATCAAGGCTTCTGGTTGACCAATGGCATTTCCTCGACCCGATGACCGTTCGTGAGTGGTGGCATATCGTCCCGGCTTTGAGCAAGCCCGCAGATGGGTTCTGCACCCCAACAGCACATGAACCAGTGCAACCCCAGACCGCAATCTATTGTGAAATCATGACTTTCCCCAGGATTTGGAAACCTGTCCGAAGGTTGGTCGGGTCAGGTTGTCCGCTTCGGCAAGCAGTCTGCCCTGCACGCGGGGATGGCAGGCCGCTGCCGCGGTTTGCCCCTGAACGGGATGCGCGGTCCCGGTCAGGGCGGCTACAGCCGCTGTTTCAGCACATGAACGCCGTCGCGCACTGCGTCCCGGATTTCGCCCTCTCGCGGATCATCGTCCAGCCGCGTCAGCAATGCCGCGCCGGGCCGTGCGCGGCGCGTCCAGGTCAGGGCGCCCAGCACCTCTTGCGCCGCATCGGGCAGGCGGTCGGGGATCTCGCGGTCCGACAGCACCGCCCAGACACCGGTCCACAGCCGCGCCACCGTCCAGGGGTTGTAACCCCCGCCACCCGACACGATCAGCCGCGGTGCCATGGGCCGCAGGGCGCGCACCGTGTCCCAATGGGCGTTGTTGGACAATGCAAGGCGCGACAGCGGATCCTCAAGAACCGCATCCGCCCCGCATTGCAGATAGATCGCGTCGGGGCGAAAATCCGCCACCGCAGGCAGGATCACCTGATCCAGAACCAGCCGGAATTCGCTGTCGTTGAATCCGCGCGGCACCGGCAGGTTGAACGCCGCACCCCCGCCCGTATCCCCAAGCACGCCGGTGAACGGCCAGCGCCCAGCCTCGTGGATCGAAATCATCCGCACCCGGTCCGAGCCGTGAAAGCCCGCCGCAACGCCGTCGCAATGATGCGCGTCGATGTCCACATAGGCCACGCGGCGGCACCCCAGCGCCAGCAGGCGGCGGATCGTCAGCACCGGCTCGTTCAGATAACAAAAGCCGGCGGCCCGGTCCGAAAAGCCGTGATGCGTGCCCCCGCCGGGATTGTGCGCCACCCCGCCCTGCGCCACCAGTTCGGCGGCCAGCAGACCGCCCCCGACCGCGGTGGCAGGTCGGCGGTACATCTCGGGGAAGACTGGATTGGACAGGGTGCCAAGGCCGTGCCGGTCGCGCACCGCGTCGCTGACCTCCTGCGCGGCCTCGGCCTGCAGCAGGGCGGCGATATAGTCCGGAGTGTGGAATTGCGTCAGCGCGGCAGGCTTGGCACGCGGGCTGGTGCGATACTGCGCCTCGGGCAGCCAGTCCAGCGCATGGCACAGATCCATCACCGTCGGCACTCGCGGGATCGACAGAGGATGGTGCCGCCCATACGACGACCCGCGATAGATGTTCGATCCGATGAAATACGCGCTCATGGCAGCGGACCTAAGCCGCCGGACGCCGCCGCCAAGATGCGATCACGCCTGCCCTGCGGCTTCGGCCTTCTCCTCAAGCGCGAGCCAGGCTTCTTCCGCCCCGGCCAGCGCCTTTTGCCGCTGGGTCAGCGCCTCGGTCGCCTTGCGGAACTTGACCGGCTCGCGGCTGAACAATTCCGGATCGGCCATCAGCCCCTGCAACTTGGCGATTTCGGCCTCCAGCCTTGCAATCTCGGTCGGCAGGGTTTCCAGCTTGTGACGTTCGGTAAAGCTCAGCCCCTTGGGCGTGGCCTTGCCCTTGGCCGTCGCGGCGGCCTTGGCGGCCTTGGCCTGCTGTTTGGGCGATACATCGCCCTCGCCGCCGCCGCGCTGATCTCGGTAATCGCTCCAGCCGCCGGCATAGGCCACCGCCTGACCGTCGCCTTCAAGTGCCACGGTGATCGAAGCCACCCGGTCAAGGAAATCGCGGTCGTGGCTGATCAGCAGCACGGTGCCGTCATACTCGCCTAGAATGTCCTGCAACAGATCAAGCGTTTCCACGTCCAGATCGTTGGTCGGTTCGTCCAGCACCAGCAGGTTGGATTCGCGCGCCATGATCCGCGCCAGCAGCAGCCGCGCCTTTTCCCCACCCGAAAGCGATTTGACCGGTGCGCGCACCTGCCGTTCGTCAAACAGGAATTCCTTGAGGTAGCCGACCACATGCTTGGGCTGACCGCGCACCAGGATCTGGTCGGCCTTGCCCGAGACGCGCATTTCCGAATCCCCGGTCAGGCTTTCCCAAAGCGACATTTCCGGATCAAGCTGCGCGCGGGTCTGGTCGAACACCGCCGCCTGCAGGTTGGTGCCCAGCGTCACGGTGCCCGCATCGGGCGCGATTTCGCCCATCAGCATCCGGATCAGCGTCGTCTTGCCCACTCCATTCGGCCCGACAAAGGCCACCCGGTCGCCGCGCTGCACCGTCAGGGTAAAATCCTGCACAATGCGCGTATCGCCAAACGCCTTGGACACATGTTGCGCGTCGATCACTTTCTTGCCCGACTGCGGCGCCGAGGCAAGGTCCATCGCCGCCGTGCCCTGCCTGCGGATCATCGCGCTGCGTTCGGAGCGCAGATCCTGCAAGGCCCGCACGCGGCCCTGATTGCGGGTGCGCCGGGCCGAAATACCCTCGACCGCCCAACGCGCCTCGGCCTTGATCTTGCGGTCCATCTTGTGGCGCTGCTGGTCTTCTTCTTCCCAGATCTTGTCGCGCCAGGCCTCGAATCCGGCGAATCCCTCTTCGGCGCGGCGCACCGCGCCGCGGTCGATCCACAGGGTTGCGCGGGTCAGCTCGCTCAGGAACCGCCGGTCATGCGAGATCAGCACAAAGGCCTTGCGCGTGGACTTCAGTTCGTCCTCAAGCCAGCCGATCGCCTCGATGTCCAGATGGTTGGTCGGCTCGTCCAGCAGCAGCAGGTCCGGATCGCCCGACAACAGCCGCGCCAGCGCCGCGCGCCGCTTTTCGCCGCCCGACGCCGTGGCGCAGGGGCGTTCGGGGTCGAACTTCAACCCCTCGCCCGCGCGTTCGACCTTGTACATCTCGCCGGGGTCCAGCCCTTCGGCGGCATAATCGCCCAGCGTCTCGAATCCACTCAGATCCGGGTCCTGTTCCATATAGCCAACCGTGATGCCGGGGGGCACGACGCGGGTGCCGGTGTCAGCCTCGACCAGGCCCGCCATGACCTTCATCAGGGTGGATTTGCCCGACCCGTTGCGCCCGACCAGCGACACGCGATCGCCCGGCTGGACCACAAGGGACATGTCGGCGAACACCGGCTCTCCCCCGAAGGTGAGAGAGATGTCCGAAAGCTGAAGAAGGGGTGCCTGTGCCATGCGCAGCGGGCTATGCGGGCGCGCTGGAAAGGTCAAGCGGTTGGGTGTGCCGCCGACAGGAAATCCGGCGGATGCAAGTTGGCGCGGATCGGTCCCGCAACCGCCCTACCCGGCAACCGCCCGCAAAAGCCGCTTGCGCGCGGGGGGAATCGCGCTGACCTCGACCCCGGTAAAGACATGCAGCGTGTTCATCTGCGCATCCACCACCGCATGGTCGCTGACCCAGCCGCCCATCAGCAGATAGGTGCGCAGCAGCGGCGGCATCCGCTGCAGCGCCGCCCGCACATCCGGCCTGCTCCGCCGCGTCTGCCCAAAGCGGACCACCTGCGGCGCCTTCACCCCCGGCCGCCAGCGCCGTGGTGCCAGATGCCGCGCCGCCAGCATGGCGAAGGCATCCCGATACGCGCCCGCATCCGTGCCCGCGAACGAGGCACAGCCAAACAGCAGTTCCACCCCCGTCGCATCCACATAGGACGTCATCGCGCCCCAGGCGACGCGCAGCACATCGGGATCGCCAAGCCCGGGCAGCACGCAGAATCGCCCCATCTCGACCATCGGGCCGTCATAGGCCCCGAGGGCGGAAAGGTCATAGAATTGTGCAGCATAGCTGCGCCCGATCTCGGACCCGCCATCCAGCGGCAGAAAGCGGAAGCAGCAGACCAGCCGCCCG
>JAGXGV010000042.1 GCA_024636635.1 Puniceibacterium sp. | reverse complement strand
GCACTGTGCCCCGCACGCCGCATTGCGTCCACAGCAACGTCGCGGCAGCGTTTGCCCCTTGCCCGGCACCCGCACCTCGGCTTAGCTGTGCGCCATGAAGACCGAACCACGCCTGACCCCGCTCGCCCAGGGCCTGCCGTCCACCGTGCCCTTCGTTGGCCCCGAGGCGCAGGAGCGCGCCACCGGACGCCCGTTTCGCGCCCGGCTGGGCGCCAATGAAAGCGTGTTCGGCCCGCCCCCGGCGGCGCTGCGCGCGATGCAGGCGGCAGCCGCCGACATCTGGATGTACGGCGATCCCGAATCGCACGACCTGCGCCGCGCGCTGGCCACCCACCACGACACCACGCCCGAACACATCGTCGTCGGTGCCGGGATCGACGGGTTGCTGGGCGAGCTGGTGCGGCTGACCGTCGCGCCGGGCGACGCCGTGGTGACCTCGGACGGCGCATATCCCACATTCAACTACCACGTCGCGGGCTTCGGCGGGGTGCTGCACAAGGTGCCCTACCGCGACGACGCCGAGGACCCCGCCGCGCTGTTTGCCAAGGCGGCGGAGACGGGGGCCAAGCTGGTCTACCTCGCCAACCCCGACAACCCGATGGGCAGCGCCCATTCCGGCGCCGACATCGTCGCGGCGCTGGACGACCTGCCGCCGGATACGTTGCTGGTGCTGGACGAGGCCTATGTCGAACTGGCTCGCGGGGGCACCGCCGCGCCCATCGCGCCGGACGACCCGCGCGTGATCCGCATGCGCACCTTTTCCAAGGCCTACGGCATGGCCGGCGCGCGGGTGGGCTACGCCATCGGCGCGGCACCGCTGATCGCCGCCTTCGGCAAGATCCGCAACCATTTCGGCGTGGGCCGCGCCGCGCAGGCCGGCGCGCTGGCCGCCCTGGACGAGGGCGCATGGCTGGAGGAACTGCGCGCACGCGTGGCCGATGCCCGCGACCGCATCGCGCGCGTCGGGGCCGAAAACGGGCTACGCGCGTTGCCCTCGTCCGCCAACTTCGTGGCCCTCGATTGCGGCGGCGACGGCGCCCTGGCGCGCCGGGTGCTCGAGGCGCTGGCGGCGCGCGGGGTGTTCGTGCGCATGCCCTTCGTTGCGCCGCAGGACCGCTGCATCCGCGTCAGTTGTGGCCGCCCGCAGGATCTGGATATCCTGGTCGAAGCCCTGCCCGCCGCCCTGTCCGCGGCACGCGGCTGAAAGAGCGCAAGCGGGCGCTGCCCCTCTTGGCCGCCACGGGCCAATCGCCCCCGCGATATCTCAACTCGGCAGAAACGCCCCATATCAGCGAACCCGGCCGGGCGGAGCTTCATCTTTCCGAAAATACTCCTGCCGGAGGCGCCGACCGACAGCCGCTTGCCCCCTCCGGGCGTAGGCTCTACAAGGCAGCGCGAACCCGGGGCGCGCCGCGTGCCCCGCGCAGGAGGCCCGCAGATGCGCCGCAAGCGCCCGATGTCAGAGGAGCAGGCCGCCCAGCGGCGCGCCCGCCGCGCGGCCCGGTCCAGCGCGGTGCTGCTGGGCTGGCTATGGCGGAATTACCTCAGCAAGCATCTATGGCCGCTGCTGGCGGCGCTGTTCTTCATGACGCTGGAAGGCGCCGTCCTGGGCGCGCTGAGCTGGATCATGCAGCCCATGTTCGACCAGATATTCATGGCCGGCGACCGCGGCGCGCTGTGGTGGGTAGGCGCCACCATCATGGGGATATTCACCCTGCGCGCAGTGGCCACCGTGGCGCAGCGCGTGTTGCTGTCGGTGATCGCGCAGCGGACCGCCGCCGACCTGCGCCGCGGGCTGCTGTCGCACCTGATGCAGCTTGACGGCAGCTTTCACCAGACACACCCCCCCGGCTACCTGATCCAGCGGCTTCAGAACGACGTCATGGCGGTCAACCAGGTGTGGAACGCGCTGATCACCGGGGCGGGGCGCGACATAATCTCGCTGGTGATCCTGATGGGGGTCGCGCTCAGCATCGACTGGATGTGGACGCTGGTGGCCTGCGTGGGCATTCCGCTGATGATCCTGCCGACCTTCGTGTTGCAGAAATTCGTGCGCCGCCGCGCCCGCGAGGCGCGCGACCTGGGCGCGCAACTGGCCACGCGACTGGACGAGGTGTTTCACGGCATCGTCCCGGTCAAGCTCAACCGGCTCGAGGGCTACCAGTCGCGCCGCTTCTCTGACCTGACCGATCACCTGATCCGCGCCGAGGTGCGCGCCAAGCTGGGGTCGGCCGCATTGCCGGGGATGATCGACCTGATGTCGGGGCTGGGGTTCCTGGGCGTTCTGGTCTTCGGCGGCAGCCAGATCATAGACGGCACCAAGACTGTCGGCGAATTCATGAGCTTCTTCACCGCGATCGGGCTGGCCTTCAACCCGCTGCGCCGGCTGGGCGCGGTCAGCGGCGTGTGGCAGACCGCCGCCGCCGCGATCGAGCGGATCAAGGACCTGTTCGAAACGCGCCCGACGCTGACCTCGCCCAGCCACCCGCGCGCCGCGCCCGATGGCACCCCCGGGGTGCGGCTTACCGACGTGGCGCTGTCCTACGGGGACACGCGCGTTCTGGACGGCACCACGCTGACCGCGCCGGCGGGCCAGACCACGGCGCTGGTCGGCCCCTCGGGGGCGGGGAAATCCACCGTTTTCAACCTTCTCACCCGGCTCGTGGACCCGCAATCCGGCACGGTCGAGATCGGCGGCACGCCGGTGTCCGAGATGTCGCTGACCGATCTGCGGGGGCTGTTCTCGGTCGTGTCTCAGGACGCGCTGCTGTTCGACGACAGCTTGCGCGAGAATATCCTGCTGGGCCGCACCGACGTTACCGACGCGCAGTTGCAGACCGTGCTGGACGCCGCCCATGTCAGCGACTTCGTGCCGGCGCTGTCGGACGGGCTGGATACCCAGGTGGGGCCGCGTGGCTCGAACCTGTCGGGCGGGCAGCGCCAGCGCGTCGCCATCGCCCGCGCGCTGCTGCGCGACACCCCGATCCTGCTTCTGGACGAGGCAACCTCGGCGCTCGACGCCGAATCCGAACAGGTCGTTCAGGCCGCGCTCGACCGGCTGGCGGCAGGGCGCACCACGCTGGTGATCGCACACCGGCTGTCCACGGTGCGCGGTGCCGACAAGATCGTGGTGATGGACAAGGGCCGCGTCATCGACGAGGGAACCCACGACCAGTTGATCGCCCGCGACGGCACCTATGCCCGGCTTTACCGCATGCAGTTCAAGGCCGATGGCCCGACCGCCGATAGCCGCGCGCTAGATCGGCTGGGTCGGCACCGCAAAGATACCGCGCAAGCGTCCACAGATTTCGACGACCCCGCCGAAACCAGCCTTCTGCAACGTATCGCGCGGCGCTTGTTCGGGCCGTGACCGGCAAGACCGCCAGACGCCCGCGCAATGCCCGCGCCAGGGCCACGTCCTCCATCAGGGGGATGTCGGGATATCCGCCAGACGCATCGTAGAGATGGCGCGCCACCAGCAACGCCTGGTCACCGTAGGGCAGGCCCAACACCTGCGTTCGCAAGTTGGCCCAGCCCGCCACCAGTGCCGGGCGCAGGCCGGTCGCGTCAAAGCGCAGGCGGAAGCAGGCTGCGCGCCCCGGGTCAGCGGCCATGTGCGCGGCGACGGCCGCCGACCAACCCGGCGCCAACACCGTGTCGGCGTGCACGAACAGCAGCCAATCGCCCCGCGCCACCTGCGCGCCGCGCCGCAATTGCCCCCCGCGCGACGGCGCCCCGGTGACCAGCCACGCCCCCGCCGCGCGCGCGATTTCGGCGGTAGCGTCGCGCGAGCCGCCATCGCTTATGACCAACTCGCGGATCAGCCCGGCTTCGACCGCTTCCATCAGCGCGGCCAGGCAGGCGGGCAATGCCTGCTCCGCGTTCAGGGTCGGGATCACCACGGAAACCGGTGCGCGCATCTTGGCCCCCCTGTTGTAGCTTCTGTCACGGGCTATATTACAGGCACAGCCAGAACGGGAGACGGGAAATGAAGCGCACCATCATCCGTATCGAAGGCGCCGATGCACGCGACTTCCTGCAAGGGTTGATCACCAACGACGTTGCGGGGCTGGGGCACGGCCTTGTCTATGCCGCGATGCTTACGCCGCAGGGTCGCTACATCGCCGATTTCTTCCTCGTCCCCGAGGGCGGGGACAGCATCCTGCTCGATGTGCATGGCGACCTGGCCCAGGATCTGCTCAAACGGCTGAACATGTACAAGCTGCGCGCCGATGTCACCCTGACCGAAACCGATCTCGATGTGCGCCGCGGCACCGGCCCGGCCCCCGAGGGCGGGTTTGCCGATCCGCGCCACCCGGCGCTTGGCTGGCGGCTCTACGGCGAAGAGGGCGGAGATGACGGCACCGACTGGGATGCGATCCGCGTCGCCCATTGCATTCCCGAAACGGGGGTCGAACTGACACCCGACACTTTCATTCTCGAAGCGGGGTTCGAGCGCCTGCATGGCGTCGATTTCCGCAAGGGGTGCTATGTCGGGCAAGAGGTGACGGCGCGCATGCACCACAAGACCGAACTGCGCAAGGGGCTGGCCACCGTCACCGTGGATGGCCCGGCCGAAACCGGCGCCGCCATAACCAGCGCCGATGGCAAACCCGCCGGTACGCTGTTCACACGCTCGGGCGAGCGGGCCATCGCCTATCTGCGCTTTGATCGCGCGGTGGGCGAAATGCGGGCGGGGGAAGCAACCTTGCGCCGCATCTGAGGTTTGCTGACCAGCGACGTCGCGTCACAGACACTGCTGGCCTTGGTGCCGTGATATGTCGCTTTGATGGCCGAGTAGGCCCGACCAAGTCGGCCCGATAGGGCACGCCCTGGCACCACAGGCGTGGCTTACGCGCGTTCGGCGTACTCCATCGTTTCCGTGTTGACGACGATCTCTTCGTCCTGGCCGACGAACGGGGGCACCATCACCTTGACGCCGTTGTCGAGGACCGCCGGCTTGAAGCTGTTGGCGGCGGTCTGCCCCTTGACCACGGGCTCGGTTTCGACGACCCGGCAGACAACCTTCTGCGGCAGCGTCGCGTTGAGCGCCTCGCTCTCGTGGAACTCTACCGTGATGGTCATGCCATCCTGCAGGAATGGGCGACGCTCGCCCAGGATCTCTGCAGGCAATTCAATCTGTTCATAGGTCTCGGTATCCATGAACACCAGCATCCCGTCGCTCTCGAAAAGAAACTGCTGGTCTTTCTGCTCCAGCCTCGCGCGCTCTACCTTGTCGGCGCTGCGGAACCGCTCGTTCAGCTTCGATCCGTTGCGCAGGTTGCGCATTTCCACCTGCGCGAAGGCGCCGCCCTTGCCGGGTTTGACATGATCCACCTTCGCCACGACCCACAGGCCGCCGTTGTGCTCCAGCACGTTACCGGGGCGGATCTCGTTTCCGTTGATCTTGGGCATGAAATGGGACCTTTACGAAAGGTTGATTGCTCTTGGTGCGTCCCTATATCTTGTGTAACCAGCGCGGGCAAGCCAGCGATATCTCGTGCTGCACTTGCAGAAATCCATGCGTTTTACGCATAACAGCCATGCACCTTTGGCCTATCCGAATCATAGATGATCCGTCATAAGGTACGCCACGCCGGGAAAGACAAGACCAATAAAAGGACGAAACATGAAAGATTTCGTTGATGGCACTGCCTTCAATAACGAACAAGGCAACCGCGCCCGCAAACTGTTTGCAGCCGTTGTGTTGGCTGCGCTCGATGACGCGATCGCGGATGACAAGAAATATGGCAACGGCCCGGACCAGATCGCCCGTTGGGCCCGGTCGCGGGACGGCCGTGAAGTGCTGTCCTGCGCCGGCATCGACCCGAACGAGCGTGTGGTTTGTGGCCTGATGGATTTCGTCGCCAAGGGGGTGCGCACCTCGGTCGCGCTGTCGCGCGAGGAAAGCGAACGACGCCATGCCGCCGAACAGGCCGAAGCGGCCTGACATCCGGCCGAAATCGGCCGGACCTGGATCAAGCGCGCCTCTGGAAGGCGCGCTTTTCCTTTGCGTCACGGTAAAGTGAATGCCCCGGGCGCCGGACGATCAGTCAAGATCGTAGCTGGCCATGGCGCGGTGTATCTCGCGCCGGACCAGCTTGCGCACGTTGCGGGTAATCCGTTCGCCAAGATTGCCTTGTAATTCCTGGCGAACGATATCGGTAATCATCTCGCGCAGCGCCGCCTCGTCGAGGACAGGGTCTTCGCCGCGGAACAACTCTGCCATGTCGTCACTGGCATCGTCATCACCGTCGTTCCCTTCGGCCCCGTCGTCCCCGACATCTGCATCGGCGTTGGCATCGGCGTCGGCGTCCTGCTCCGGCCGGCCTTCCCCGAACCGGAATGTGCGGTTTTCTTCGCCGCGATCCGCCCAAGCCCCCTGCGCGCTATCCGTGGAGTCGTCTGTAGAGTCGCCCTTGGTGTCGTCTGCGTCCGCACCGGGCTGGTCGGCGTCCTCTACATGGTCTTCCCAGGGCAGTGCCTCGACCGGGCCGCCGGCGTAGTCGTCGCCGCCCGACCCGTCAGGTTCCCATTCATCCTCGCGCGTCGCTACCGTTTCCTCCAGCGCCGCGATCCGCGCGCGCAGGTTTTCGGCCGGCTCGGGTTTGTCATGCGGCGTGTCGTCTTGCCGAAGGTCGCCTTGCGGTTCCGGCTCGATTGGCGTCGCCGGATCATGGTGCGAGGGAGCGTCCGCCTGGGACGCCGCCGGCGCCTCGGTGTCCTCGCCATCGCTTTCCGGATTATTCGCCTCATCGGTGCCCGGCACGCGCAACGACGGCGTCAGGACAAGCCGATCTTCCTCGCGGCTTTCCCCGTCTTCCACGGGCTTGCCTTCATCCGACACCAGACGCCGGATGGAAGACAGGATATCCTCGATTTCCACGTTGGTCACGGGGTCGGACATTCTGACGTACCACTCTTGCCTCGGCGTCAGTGTACCCGCCGCGCGGCGTCCGCACAACTGACCGCGCGACTTTTACTCTTTTCCCAGTGCGCGTAGGACACGGTCAAGCTGTTGGCCCTGCTTGCTTCTGCGGGTCGGGGCGGTCTTTACCATGTTGTAGTACGCTGCCGGATCGTACAGCGTGACGTTCAGCTTGAGGTGCTCGGCGGTCAGCAGCCCCATAGCGGCGAGCAGGCTGTACGAGGCCACCGTTTCGTTCGCCACGGCAGTGATGAGCCCGGCCTTGGCATCCAGCAGTTCCTGTTCGGCATTGAGAACGTCCAGCGTGGTGCGCGCGCCGAGCTTGGCTTCCTCGCGAACGCCGTTGAACGCGACCTGCGCCGCGCGAATCTGCCTCTGGCTGGCGTCGCGTGCCGCGCGTGCGACCCGCATCGCGGCAAAGGCGTCGCCGACATTCTGCGCAACATTGGCGCGCACCTCGTGCAGGTTGGCGCGCTCGGCGTCGCGGCGGGCGATCGCCTGACGTTGCAGGGCGCTGATCCGGCCGCCCTGGTAGATCGGCCCCGACATCTCGACACCCACGCTGCCCGATTCGGCAAAGTTGTTGTTGTCCAGCGTATCTTCCAACCCGATGCGCGACGTCAGGCTGATTTGCGGCGCTTCCTGGGCGCGGGCGATCCGCACGTTGATGTCGGCGGCGGCAACGGCGTGCCGGACGCGCAGCATCTGCGGATGGTTGCGCACCGCGATGGCCCTGGCATCCTGCAACGACCCGGCACTGCTGGGCGCCACGCCCGGCGGTGTCAGACTGCGGGGTTTGTGCCCCACGGCAAAGGCGTAAAACTCGCGCGCCACGGCGAGATCGCCCTCGGCCTGTGCCAGCGCGCTTCGGCTCGCGGCGAGGCGGGCCTCCGACTGGGCCACATCGGTGCGCGTCACCTCGCCGACATCGAAGCGGTCCCGCGCCGCACGCAGTTCCTCGTTCAGGACCCGAACGTTGTTGCGGCGCAGCGCGACGATCTCGCTGGCACTGCGTACATCCATGTATGCCTGCACGACTTGCAGGAATATGTTCTGTTCGACCCCCAGCAGCGCCTGCCGGGTGGCCAGCACCGATTCCTTGGCGGCCTCGACGCCCATGCGGCTGCGCCCTGCGTCCCACAGCACCAGATCCAGCGACAGCCCGACCGACGCGGTGGTCGCCGAATTGGTTCTTATGCTACCGACCGTGGTGGCAGAGCGGAACCGTTGCGCCGAACGTTCCGCCTTGGCGGTCCAGTTGATGATCGGGCGCAAGCCCGACATGGCCACGGCGACATCCTCGTCCGCCGCGCGCAACAGGGCCCGGTTCTGTTGCAAAAGGCCGCGATTTTCATAGGCCGCGGCCATGGCATCGGCCAACGTCTCGGCCAACGATACCGCAGGCACGGCCACCGACATGGCCACCGCCATCGCGACAAGACGAACCGCTTTAAGCCCCTTGTTCATCAACATGTCAACGCAACCTCTCTTGCATAACCGAAAACTGCGCCAACGCCATCACAACGCGAAGACCGGGGCGCGCGCGAACCCTGCCAGGACCGGCGCGGTGGCATTGAACTCGTCCCACCAGTCGATGCGCCCGCCGATCTTGTGACCGATACGAACCACCCCCAGCGTCCCGTCCATGAACAGGCTCACGATGCGGCCGCCCTCCTTCAACTGGTCGGTGATGGTGCCCGGAAGTTCCTGAATGCCGCCTTCGAGGATGATGGCATCGTAGGAGCCGTGCTGTGCCGCGCCCTGCGCAAGCTCGCCCTGCTGCACGATGACGTTGTCGATTTCCTGCCTCGACAGCACCGCCTGCGCCTCGGCCGCCATCTCGGGGTCGGATTCGACCGCCACCACCGCCTCCGCGATTCGAGCGATCACGGCCGAGGAGTAGCCAAG
Source organism: Puniceibacterium sp. (assembly GCA_024636635.1). Taxonomy (GTDB): domain Bacteria; phylum Pseudomonadota; class Alphaproteobacteria; order Rhodobacterales; family Rhodobacteraceae; genus Puniceibacterium. The sequence goes on along the minus strand of JAGXGV010000042.1, from coordinate 4,602 downwards.
GGCGCACCCCACATCGAGTACCAGATCGTCGCCCTGAACATCGAGAGTATCCAGCATCTTCGAAAATGTCCGCGGGTCCAGCACCACGCGCCCGCCGCCCAGATCGAGATGTTCGCCCATATAGGCGGCCTCGCGCAACGCGTCGGGCACGAATTCCTCGCGCGGAACCGACAGCATCGCATCAATAATGGGAAACTTGGTCACATCCGAAGGGCGCACCTGTGTGTCGACCATGGTTGTACGACGTGCGGCATAATCTGTCATTTGCTGATCTCGATGTTATGACTCCGGTCGCTGGTGTTGTCTCACATTCCGGGTGCAGCGGCAACGGCCATGCGGGCAAATGGCGCAGGTAACCCTTGCGGGCCAGCGCCATATCCGGTAACCGGCTGCCACCACAAGAGACGGCGAGTTGGCGGAGTGGTTACGCAGCGGATTGCAAATCCGTGTACACCGGTTCGATTCCGGTACTCGCCTCCAATAAAATCAATGACTTGCGTCATGTCAGCACTCCATTTGCTCGATTTTTGAAACAGGTGTTGAAACATTCACGTTTCCTTCCTGTTCTGTTCAAAGCGGTTGCGCGCGTCCTGCGCTCGCGTTGCAAGTTCTCTCTGCCTTATCTGACCTCCATATTTTTTCAGCATCTCGACGCCGGAATGACCGGTGACGGCTTTCACCATCTCGTCATCGCATCCGGCTAGGTAGAGTTCGATTGTCGCGTTCTTGCGCAGCCCGTGGGTGACGTATTTCGCCGCCTCGGGGTGCTGCATCGTCGCCTTGACCTTGCGCATTTCCTCGGCAACCGTCCGATAGCGCACAGGGCGTCCGCTCTTGTCCGTGATGACCGTCAGGCCCTTTTTCTCGACCGCGCCTAGGTGCGCCGTGAGACGGTCCGTCAGGGGTATCCACAACGGCTTGTCGGTCTTGCCTTGGGTGAAGTCATACGCCCCGTCTTTGATATGGCCCCAGCGGATTTTCAGAACGTCCCCGATCCGCTGGCCAGTGCCGATGCACAGTTCATAGACAAGCCGCGCGCGGGGCGTTGCCACGGCTTCAAATTCAGTCCGCACATCATCGGGCCAAGGCTCCCAGCCGTCGCTTTCCTGCTTGAAAAGGGGAATGCCCTTGGCCGGGTTGCCGTGCTCTTTCTTGAGGAAGCCGATCAGCCGCGCATGGTTCATCAGCACCACCATGACTTGCACCAGATAGTTCGCCTGTCGCCAGTGCTCGGCATTTGCGCGGTGCAATTCATAGACGTGTTGCGTCTCGATCTTGGCCGGGTCTTTGGTGGCCCAGATCGTGCGGACATGACCGATGTATTTCCGGTAATCGGATTTTGTGCGCGGCTTCAATTTCTTGAACGCATCGCTTTCATAGTAGCTTAGAATCAGCGCCTCAAAATTCCGCTTGACCGGGGGCGGTTCGCAGCCCCTGAGCAATCGGTTGTAGTGATCCCAAAACTCGGGCGTTCCCGGTTCCTCTTTCATCATCACCGCTTGACCGCGCGACCGGCGAATGAACCGGATATAACCCCGATCCTCATAGACGTATTTGGGCAAGCTTTTCTTGGTCATTTGCCCATCCTCAGATCGGTTTCCAGAAAGTCATCCGCCGTGTCCAGGTCGACCATGCCAGCATCAACGGTCACGCTGCCGTCAGGTTTGATCTCGCCTTTGACACGCGCCCAGCCCGCCGACCGCGCCTCACGGATCAGCGCCGCCATCGTCTGCCGAGCAATGGTTTGGGGGCTAGGTGTCGCCATCGTCGCTCCCCTCGTCTTTCACGCCAAAGATGTGCCGGGCCGCGACCTTGGCCGCGCTGCCGGTCTTTTTCATTTCCTCCCAAGTCGTGCCTTCTTCTTTTTCGAGATAGAACGCCACGGCCATCTCTGACAGTTCATGCGTGTCCAAACCGCGACGGGTGCTGATCCCGGAGAAGCTGCCGCGAAACTGCGCTTCCTTTTCCTCGTCGGTCAGGTCCACCCTGAAAATTATGCGCGCATCTTGGATCAGCAGTTCCGCTTCCAGCCGATTCCAGTGAATGAAAAAGCAGGGTTTGAGCACGCTCAGCACAAGGAAGGGTAAGTCCAGAGTGCCGGAAAGCACTTCCTCTAGGGTGTCGCCTTCCTCTACAGTTCCGACCTCGTCGCCCTCGACTTCAATCTTGCAGCCTTTGACGCAGCGCGCCACGCGGTAGCGGTTGGTGACCTCGACCGCATCCGCAGGTCGGTCAGTCGCGCACAAAGCAATCAGCATCCGAGTCAGGTCAAGCACCGTCATTTCCGGTGCGTTGACGCCCCTCGCCCCCGTAGTCAGCAAGCCCGCCGACTTCAGGTTTCGCCCAAACATAGCAACAGTCCCCTCGGGAACCCGCGTCGTGTTGGCGACGATTTCTGTGAACGCCTTGTGCTTCATGCCTATTGTAGTAGCGCGCACTAAGGGTTGCGGTCAAGCCTAAATGTGTGATGCACACAAACAGCTTTGTCGCTAGGTGTCCGCCATGCTATGCAGCAGATAAGTAGGTTGTCGAAGTAAGGGAAAGTTAAATGACAAAGAATGATAGACCTTTGAGCGGTGAGGCTCGGGAAGATATTTTACGACAGCTTGCAGAGATTTCAGCGATAGCTTTCTCGCTGAAATACGAGCTTGAGCCGCTCACGCCCGAAGATATTCAGGCGGGGGCAGAGCCTTTATCGCAGGGCCAAATTCAGAAATCTTTGGACAGCATACAGAATATGATTACTATTCTTGCCTTGAATGACCTGAAGGCAACCCGCGAAGAATGGTATGCGGCAAATGACGGTATCCAGTAACTAAACGCTGGGCAGCGCATGTCAGCAGGGCGAGATACTCTGCCATCGGAGCATTTCTTGCGGGCAAGCGGTGTCTTGTCTAAGTTGAGGCCGAACACACCGGAGACTTGAAATGAAGAAGATTTTGATCGCGGCAGGGCTGCCGTTGTTTTTAGCGGCCTGTTACGATCCAGCAGACAACTGCGAAAACGATACACATGGCAAAATCGGCGCTTACGTCGCATCGCAAAATTTCGTATCTCAGCGTCTCAGATCGCCCTCAACAGCCGATTATCCAAGTTTCAGCGCGAACGGCGTAATTGTGAATTTTGAGCGCAAGTGCCATTTCAAGGTGGCAGCGTTTGTGGACGCTCAAAATGGCTTCGGCGGGACAGTGCGAACGCGCTATATTATCGACATCGAAGCCGACCCCGAAGATGGTGGATACTGGGGTCGGAACCTCATAATGGATTGAAAGGCTGCTTACTATGCTTGTCCATCAGTCCTCCCACCCCACCAGCTTCATCGCAATATCAGGATCAACGCCCGCCTCTTTGGCCAGCGCCAATGTCTGCACCACCGCGCCAAGTGCCCGCGCCCTTCCGCTCGCGTCAAAGGCTTGCAAGGGCCGCATCACGTCCAGAATGACCGCCGATCCCAGCTTGTCAGTCGCTTCCTCGGCAATGCCCGTGGCGATGGGTTGCAGCACCCATTGCGCCAGATGCCTTTGCGCTTCCCTGACCATCGGCCCGGTCGTGGCGGGGGCGGTCAGACCGGGCAGGACGCCAAACGCCATGTTGATCGCATCCCGCGCCGCCGCCAGCGTCTCGCGCGTCATGGCTTTGGACAGGTCCGGGGAAAGATCGTGGGGCTTCCAGTCCTGCATTGGGGCCGGTCCGCCCGCAGCCGCCACGTTGACGGATTCGCGGATCAGCACCTTGCCCCGGTTGCCTCGGAACCCGCGCGCCATCACTTCCAGGTCGGTTTGCGGTGCCTCGGGGAACGGGACGATCTGACTGGCCAGCGGTGCCGTCTCGAATACCTCGGCAAGCGCCGTCTCGACCGCGTTCAACAGGCCCGCCGTCAATTGCGCCCGCTTGAGCGGTGCCGTGCCATAGTAGGGCGCGGCCACGTCGCAGCCGATCCGAAAGTGCAAAACCTCAGCCGCCAACGCCGTGAAGGTCCGCCCGCCACCTGCCTCAGAGACGGACACGCGGTAAGCCGTGGGGCGTCCATCGCGGGTTTTCAGATCCCAATCAGAGCACGGGACAAGCCCCGCGTCACGGATCAGGAATAAAGCCTCGCCACGCAAGGCCAGAGACCGCGCGCAGAGCGTCAGGGACCGCCGGTCCAGCAGGTCGGTGCCTGATACATCGGCAAGTCCGAGTCCACCTTCCCAGAGCGTCACCGCGCCTTGTGCCGTCGCCGTCAGTTCGGCAATGCCGCGCCGCCCGCTGATATAGCTTTCACGCGCCGCCATGATCTCAGCCGTGAAGCCCGATCCGCTGGACCGGGTTTCCTCAGCTGCCTTTTTCTTGAATGGCCACATGCTCAGGCCCTCCTTTTGTAAGGCCGCAGCAGGTCCGCCGCGCCGCTCAGTTCCATTGCGCGCGCTACCCATGCCGGGTTGCGTTGATAGCTTTCCTCGATCGCACCGCCCATGTTGACGGAATAGCTGGACACGCCCGCCCGATCCGTTGCGTCCGCCAGATATTCGGCAAGCCGCCGGAACGCCTCAGAGACAGCCGCCGGAACCTCACCGCCCCCCACGTCCGCCGTGATCCCTGTCTCTTATACACATCTCCGAG
>JAGXGV010000041.1 GCA_024636635.1 Puniceibacterium sp. | reverse complement strand
GGGTAAACTCAAGTGTTTCGCCCAAGCGGTCGGGTCCGTTCAGCACCAGCCCCATGGCGATGCCCCTGCCCAGGGTCGGCGAATGATAGGTCGAGGTGACGCGCCCCTGCGTGTGGCGCTGCTGGTTGGCGTTCTTGCCCGAAGCGAGCGCCAGTGACCCATCGGGCAGGACCGAGCCGTCAGTCGTTTCCAGTCCGACAAGCTGCCATCGGGCCGGATCGGTCATGTGGCTGCGGGCCTGCGCCCGCTTGCCGATGTAATCCGCCTTTTTCTTCGAGATCGCCCAGCCCAGACCAAGGTCCTGCGGGATCACCGTGCCATCGGTTTCGTCGCCGATCATGATGAAACCCTTTTCGGCCCGCATGATATGCAGCGCCTCGGTGCCGTAGGCGGTGGCATTCCATTCCGCGCCGGCCTCGTGCAGCTTTTCCCAGAGGGCAAGGCCATGGCTGGCGGGCACGGCGATTTCATAGCTGAGTTCGCCGGAAAACGAGATCCGGAAGATCCGCGCCGCGATGCCGCCAAGGGTACCGTCAGCCCATTGCATGAAGGGCAGGTTTTCGCGGCTCACGTCCATACCGCCGAGTTTCTCCAGCAGCTTGCGGGCGTTGGGGCCGACCACGGCGATCTGGGCAAATTGCTCGGTCACATTGGCGGTGTAGACCTTGAAATCCCACCATTCGGTCTGAAGCCATTCCTCCATATGGGCATGGATGCGCTCGGCACCACCCGTGGTGGTGTGGCAAAGCCAGGTGTCATCGGACATGCGCGCCACGACGCCGTCATCCATGAGAAAGCCGTTTTCGCTGCACATGAGCCCGTAACGGCATTTGCCCAAGGGCAAAGTGGACATCATGTTGGTGTAGAGCAGGTCGAGGAACCTGCCCGCACCCGGCCCCTTGACGACGATCTTGCCAAGCGTGGAGGCATCAAGCAGGCCAAGGCTGTCGCGGGTCGCCTTCACCTCCCGGTGGACGGATTGTTCGACCGGTTCGCCCTGCCTGGGAAAGCTGTAGGGGCGACGCCACTGGCCGACGGGTTCCCAGTGGACATTGTGTGCCTCGTGCCATCCGTGCAGCGGCGTCTGGCGGATGGGCTGAAAGATCCCGCCGCGGGCCTCTCCGGCGATCGAGCCCATCGAGATGGGGGTATAGGGCGGGCGGAAGGTGGTGGTGCCCACGTTGGGAATGTCTTCACCCAATGCCTTTGAAAGCGTCGCCAATCCATTGATGTTGCTCAGTTTACCCTGATCCGTCGCCATGCCGAGCGTCGTGTAGCGCTTGGCGTGTTCGACCGATTCGTAGCCTTCCTGGGCGGCAAGCTGGATGTCGGACACCTTGACGTCGTTTTGGAAGTCGAGCCAGGCCTTGGCGCGCAGCGCCGGACCGGCGCCCTGCGGCATGAGCCAGACAGGCTGTATCGGCGCCTCGGCCTGCGCCGATGCCTGCGGGCTCGGTGCCCCCTGGGGTTTGAACCCGGCCGCAGAAACCGAGTTTTTCCCTGCATTGTCAGCGTCCTGCAACGCATCGCTCAGGTGAATGTGGCCATTCGCGCTGCCCGCGGGAATAACAAAGGCACGGCCATCCTGGCCGGTGGGCGGCCGGGCCAGATCGGGGCGGAAAAAGGCGCTTTCGGCATCCCAGCTCAGCTTGCCGCCGCAATGGGACCACAGATGCACCACCGGCGACCAGCCGCCGGACATGGCGACGGCGTCACAAGGGATGACGTCGAGCACGCCGCCTTCGCCAGCCTGCGAACAGATTGCGACCCCGGTGACCTTGCGCGTGCCCTTGACCGAAGCGATGGCGCGGCCCTTGAGGACCTTGATCCCAAGGGCTTCGGCCTGCTGCATCAGCGCGCCGCCGCCGGTCTGGCGCGCGTCGAGGATGGCGGGCACGGACAGGCCATGTTCGTGCAGGCAGATCGCCGTGCGGTATGCGTCATCGTTGTTGGTGACAACCACGATGCGGTCGCCGATCGAGACGCCGTAGCTCACCACATAGTCGCGAACGGCCGAGGCGAGAAGCACGCCGGGCACGTCGTTTCCGGCAAAGCTGAGCGGGCGTTCGATGGCCCCGGTGGCGGTGACGATCTGTTTGGCGCGGATGCGCCAGAGGCGGTGGCGGGGACCGGGGGATTCTGGAGCATGATCGGTGAGACGCTCGTAGCCCAGAACATAGCCGTGGTCATAGACCCCTGCCCCCATCGTTCGCGTGCGCAGGGTGACATTTTCCATGTTCTCAAGCACCTGGACAGTACTGTTGATCCAGTCCTGCGCGGGTTTGCCGTCGATTTCACCGCCATCTACGGGCGTGCGTCCACCCCAGTGGGCGGTCTGTTCCAGCAGCAGAACCTGCGCGCCGGACTGCGCGGCGGTGAGCGCCGCCTGAAGGCCCGCAACACCGCCGCCAAGGACCAGGACGTCGGTGAAGGCATGGAAGTGTTCGTAGGTGTCGGCGTCCAGAGTTTCGGCATCTGGCGCGGCGCCAAGGCCGGCGGAGCGGCGGATGAAGGGTTCGTAGACGTGTTTCCACAGAGGGCGCGGATGGATGAACATCTTGTAATAAAAGCCCGCGGGCAGGAAACGCGACAGGTGCGAGTTGATCGCACCCACGTCAAATTCGAGGCTGGGCCAGTGGTTCTGGCTGCCGGCCGCGAGACCTTCGAAGAGTTCGGTTGTCGTCGCGCGCTGGTTGGGTTCAAACCGCGCGCCTTTTCCGAGGTTCATCAGGGCGTTGGGCTCTTCGGCGCCCGAGGCGACGGGACCGCGGGGGCGGTGATACTTGAAACTGCGCCCCATCACCAGCTGGCCGTTGGCAAGCAGGGCGGAGGCGAGCGTGTCACCCTGAAACCCGCGCAAATGGCGGCCGTTGAAGCGGAATTTCACCGGTCTGGAGCGGTCGGTGAGGCGGCCGCCGGTGGCGAGACGGGTGCTCATGTCGGAAACCTTTTCGCGTGATGGAAGGTCGGAATGTGGGTATTTGGAAAAAGAAGAAGCCTCATGAGTGTTCTTTCCAGGACCAGCCGGGGCGTCTGGCGGTGATGCGGTCGCGGATGTCCTGCGGCGGTTCCGTCGTCCGGGCGCTGTAGGTGCCGAAGACTTCGAGCGTGGCTGTGCAGCGGGCCGCATGGAACCACTTGCCGCAGCCATAGACATGGCGCCAGCGTTCGAAGTGGACGCCGCGCGGGTTTTCACGCTGGAACAGGTAGGTTTCGAAATCCTCGGCGGAACTGTCGGGGCCGAAGCGGGTCAGGTGCGCCTCTCCGCCTGCGTGGAGTTCGGTCTCTTCGGCGTCCACGTCGCAGCAGGGACAGGTGAGGATCAGCATGGGACGGCTCCTTGCCGGTGGGGGGCGGACAGCAAAGGACCGGCCGCACGCAGGGTGCTGCCGGTCCTGTAGATGTGCGCGAGGCAGGTTGGCTCAGTTGCCGTCCGTCGCGCCTTGCGCGGCGCCTTCGACGGCATTTGCTGCGCCTTCGAGGGCGTTGCCGACATCGTCTGCGGCATCACCCGCGCCTTCGACGGTGATGTTGACGTCGCCAGACGTGTCAGATGCCGTGTCGGCATCGCCACCAGCGAACACGACATAGGCCAGCACGGCCAGGACAACCACGAGGATGCCGACGATGAAGGCCATGCCGGTGCTGCCACCGGAGCCTGTTGTGGTCGTGGTAGTCGAGTGCGAAGGGGGAGGTGTCGGGTTCGGGGGGCTGTTGGTGTGCGGATCTTGCATCTCGACGCTCCTGTGCGGTCGTTGTTCGCACTGGTAACGATTGGCGCAGGGTTTCGGTTCCGGCAGGTGCCGGAATCGCAGTCCATGAGGGGTCTTGCGCCGGGCGCCGTACGGGGGGGCATGTACGGGCGGGCCATCAATGCGCCACCCCGGCGGCGACGGATTCGTCGATGAAGCGCCCCTCGCGGAAGCGCTCCAGTCCGAAAGCAGCAGCCAGAGGCCCCGGTGTGCCCTGCGCGATCATCTCGGCGGTGGCCCAGCCGGACCCCGGGATGGCCTTGAAGCCGCCCGTGCCCCAGCCGCAGTTGATGAAACAATTGCCGAGCGGCGTTTTCGAGATGATCGGCGAGCGGTCGCCGGTGATGTCCACGATCCCGCCCCACTGGCGCAGCATCTTGAGCCGCGACAGCATCGGGAAGGTCTCGATCAGCGACCGTACGGTTTCCTCGATATGATGGAAGGACCCGCGCTGGGTGTAGTTGTTGTAGCCGTCGGTGCCGCCACCGATGACCATCTCGCCCTTGTCGGACTGGCTCATGTAGCCGTGCACGGTGTTGGCCATGATGACCACGTCCATCGCGGGCTTGATCGGTTCGGACACCAGCGCCTGAAGGGCCACGGATTCGATCGGCAGGCGAAACCCGGCCATGTCGGCCAGCACGCCGGAATTCCCGGCCACCACGATGGCAAGCTTTCCGCAGTCGATGTCGCCAAGGGTTGTCGCGACGCCGGTGACCTTGCCGTCTGCGGACCGCACGCCGGTCACCTCGCATTGCTGAAGGATGTCCATGCCCATGTCGGAACAGGCCCGCGCATAGCCCCAGGCCACCGCATCGTGCCGCGCAGTGCCGCCGCGCGGCTGGTAGAGCGCGCCGAGAACCGGAAAACGCGGGCCGTCAAGGCGGATGATCGGGCAGAGTTCCTTGACCCTGTCCGGCCCGATGAACTGGGTGTCCACCCCCTGGAGGGCATTGGCCTGGGCGGTGCGCAGGTAGCCGCGCACTTCGTGATGGGTCTGGGCCAGCATCATCACGCCGCGGGGGCTGAACATGACGTTGTAGTTCAGATCCTGGCTCATCGTTTCGTAGAGCGAGCGGGATTTTTCGTAGATCGCCGCCGACGGATCCTGAAGGTAGTTCGAGCGGATGATCGTGGTATTGCGCCCGGTATTGCCGCCGCCGAGCCAGCCTTTTTCGAGGATCGCGACATTGCGTATCCCGTGCCGCTTGCCCAGATAGTAGGCCGTGGCCAGACCATGCCCGCCGGCGCCGACGATGATCACGTCATATTTCTTTTTCGGCGTCGCGCGGCGCCAGGCGCGCTCCCAGCCGGTGTGGTTACGCAGGGCCTCTCGGGCGATGGCAAAGGCGGAATAGCGTTTCATGGCACTCGATTCTGATCCACGGGAGCTTTGGGGGATATGTGGACCGGAGCACAGCATTACCCACGGCTGCAACCGTCACAACATCGCACAGTTGCGACATGCGTCACGATGTCGGGGATTTCCCCTTTTGTCACAGCCCGCCACGCATTAGATAGCGGGCAGGATCGACCACGGTTGAGGAGACCGCATGACCTTGTTCTGGAGCCTCTGCGCAGCCCTTGCGCTGGCGATGACCGCCTTGCTGGTGACGGCGCTGCTGCGCGGGCGGCGGGACACGGGCCCGGTACAGGCCTTCGACATGCAGGTTTACCGCGACCAGCTGCGCGAGGTCGAGCGGGACTTGGCACGCGGCACGATCAGTGCCGAAGACGGCGAACGGCTGCGCGCCGAAGTGTCGCGCCGCCTGCTCGCGGCGGATGCCGACGTTCGGGGCGACAGCGGCGCCAGTACGCAGCCGCGCGGCGTGGCCATTGCCGCCGCGGTCCTGATCGCAGTGTCGCTTCTGGGCGGGGGCTGGTGGCTCTATACCCGGCTCGGCGCGCCGGGGTACGGGGATCTCGCGCTGAAGGACAGGATCGCCGCCGCCGCCGAGGCCCGCGAGAACCGCCCAACCCAGCAAGAGGCCGAGGCACAGGCACCCGCCACCGCCGCACCGGACACCCCTGCGGAATACGGTGAACTGGTCACCCGCCTGCGCACCGCCGTGGCCGAGCGGCCGGATGACCTTCAGGGCCATATCCTGCTGGCGCGCAGCGAGGCAGCACTTGGCAACTTCGCGCAAGCCTACAAGGCGCAGGAACAGATCCTGCGGCTCAAGGGCGAAGAGGCCACAGCCAATGACTACGCCGATCTCGCCGACATGATGGTGCTGGCGGCAGGCGGATATGTCTCGCCCGAGGCCGAGACGGCACTCGATGCCGCGATGACCCGCGATCCGGACAATGGCGTCGCGCGCTATTACGGCGGCCTCATGCTGGCCCAGACCGGGCGACCCGATGCCGCCTTCCGCCTCTGGGACAATCTGTTGCGCGAAAGCCGCCCTTCAGACCCGTGGGTCCCCCCCATTACCGGTCAGATCGAAGATATGGCCCTGCGCGCCGGCGTCAGCGGCTACCGGCTGCCCGAAACCGCCGTGCCCCTGCCCGGACCCGGCGAAAGCGACATGCAGGCCGCCGACGACCTGACGCCGGAACAACGCATCCAGATGATCGAAGGCATGGTCGTGCGCCTTTCGGACAGGCTTGCCACAGAGGGCGGCACGCCGCAGGAATGGGCCCGCCTTATCGGCGCCTACGGTGTCCTGAACGATCAGGCCCAGGCCATCGCCATCTGGGACAACGCCAAAGAGGTGTTCGCCGGCGACGAGGCGGCGCTGGACGTCGTCCGCGAAGGCGCCCGCAACGCCGGGATCGCCCAGTGATGCCGAATTGCCCCGCGGCCCGCGCCCGCCCCCCGCTTCTTCTTTTTCCAAATACCCCGGGGGGAGTCCGCAGGACGGGGGGCAGCGCCCCCCTGCGACGCCGACACAAGGCACCGCACCGATGATTCTGGAGTCGGTCGACGCCTTCGCGGCCACCCTGCCCCGCGGCCACCCCATCCTGGGTCTCGATCTCGGGGAAAAGACCATCGGCGTCGCAACGTCTGACAGGTTTCTGTCGATCGCGACGCCGCTCGAAACCATCCGGCGCCGGAAATTCACGCTCGACGCCACCCGCCTGCAAGAAATCATCGCAGGGCGCGAGGTGTGCGGTGTCGTGCTGGGACTGCCGCGCAACATGGATGGATCCGAAGGCGCGCGCTGTCAGTCCACCCGCGCCTTTGCCCGCAACTTCGAACGGCTCTGGCCCGGCCCGCTGACCTTCTGGGACGAAAGGCTGTCCACCGTCGCCGCCACCCGCGCCCTGCTCGAGGCAGATACGTCGCGCAGGCGGCGGGCCGAGGTGATCGACCATGTGGCGGCCTCCTACATCCTTCAGGGCGTGCTGGACCGGCTGCGCCACATCCGCATGCAGTCAGGAACAGGCACCGAGTCATGAGCGACGACATCTGGAAACGCGACGAGATCGAAAGCCCCTGCATCAAGACCTGCGTCATCCACTCCGAGGCGCGGCTTTGCACCGGTTGCCTGCGCAGCATAGACGAGATCACGCGCTGGTCGAAGATGCCCCCCGAAGAGCGGCGCAGCATCATGGCCGAACTTCCCACGCGACAGGGTCGGCTGACGAAACGCCGCGGCGGTCGCGCCGCGCGTCTGGCCCGTGATTGAAACCGCCCGCAAGCAGCCGGGCAGACAGGCAGACTTGCTCAGAGCCGTTCTGACAGCTCAGGGCCGTTCTGACAGCCAGGCCGCGACGCCGCCGGGCATGGGCGGGCGGAAATAGGCAATCATCCGGCCTTCGGGTGGGGCGAAAGCCCCCTCGCGCCAGGGACTTACCCCATGTAATGTCAGGCGGTTCAACAGCAGCGCCTGACCGGGGTCGGCGTGCAGCGGAACGCGCGGACAGGTCTCGAACACCTCGCGGCGGGCGGCCTGGTAAGCTCCGGTCACGTCGATAGCGCCCCAGCGTGCGGGATCGTACGGCGCCAGCGCCCGGGTCAGCGCGGCGCGCAGAATCATGTGGCTGCCTTCCCAGACCACGAGGGGGCTCGCTTCGGGGTCACAGAGGGTCAGTGGCAGGCCCAGGATGAAGGCATGCGGCTCGCGGATCATCCTGCGCCGGTCTGGCCCTTCGGCGGTGATCCCGTCCACATGCGCCGCATCCCGGTTGCGCCGATAGCCAAAGGCGGCCGCGCTTTCACCACTTCGCGGGCGGGGATACCCGGGATAGGTGATCGAAAGCTGTGCCGGATGCAGCACCGGCAGCGGCGCGAGCGTGTCGGTCGCGGGGCCTGCCAGCGGCACGCCGTCCAGGCTTCCGTCCGGCGCGGTGGGCAAGGCATCGAGACCGACGAACCAGGTGCCTTCGCATTGCAGCCAGAGCGCCTGCATCTGCGGATCGCGGGCCACCTGCACGCCGGTGCGGCGCGCCGCCTCTGCCCAGGCCAGCGACCGGGCATCGGCCGGAAAACGGGCCCAGCCCTTTTCCGCAACGCCAGTCACCCCCAGAGCGCCTTGCGCAGCATGTTGACCGCCACGAACAGGATGAACACAGCAAACACCCGTCGCAGCAGCAGCGCATCCATCGCATGCGCCAGCCGCACGCCAAGCGGCGCCGTGACCAGCGTCATCGACACCGCCACGCCGAAGGCCACCCAGTTGACCGATCCGAGCATGAATGGCGGACGTTCGGCCTCGGGCACCCCGACCAGCAGGAAGCCCGCAACCGAAGGCACGGCGATCAGCACACCGAAACCCGCCGCAGTCGCCACGGCCCGGTGCATCGGCACGCCGAACAGCGACATCAGCGGCACGCCAAAGCTGCCCCCGCCGATGCCCATCAGCACCGACAGGAACCCCACGGCGGGCGAAAGCGCGGCCCGGGTGAACCCGCGCGGCATCTCCGATCCCAGCCGCCAGTGCTGTCGTCCGAAGGCAAGGTAAAGCCCGACGATGAAGGCCGTGATGCCAAAGATCACCTGAAGCGTGGTCGTACGCAGCGACGATGCGATCAGTACCCCCATCAGCGCGCCGATGGCGATGCCGGGCGCCCATGTCCGCAGGATCGCCCAGTCCACCGCCCCGCGTTTGCGATGCGCCAGAACAGACCGCACAGAGGTCACGATGATTGCCGCCAGCGAAGTCGCAAGGCAAATCCGCATCAGATACGGCCCGTCATGGCCAAGGGTCTGGAAAACATAGAAGAAGGCAGGCACATGCACGATCCCGCCACCCACCCCCAGCATGCCTGCCAGCAGCCCGGCAAAAGCGCCCGCTACCAGAAGCAGGCCGAGCAGCGGCAACAGAGTGGCTGTATCGGGCATGAGGGATTCCGTCGGCAATGTCGTCCCTGATAGACAACCTCGGCGCGCGGATGGCAAGATCAAAGGGCCCGGAGGCAGGTCAGGCTCAGGACATCGAAACGGCGGCCTGCGCCCCGGCCACCCGGTCCAGCGCCGCATGGATGAGCTCGGAGTCGGCCCCGGCCTGCGACGCCCCTTCGGACAGCACCCGTCGCCAGAGCCGTGCGCCGGCTCGTCCGGCGAACAGGCCCAGCATGTGGCGGGTGACCTGATGCAGGCGCCCCCCCGAGGCCAGATGCGCCTCGATATAGGGGATCATCGCAAGGGCGATGTCCTCCGGCTCCGGAGTGGGCCTGTCCTCGCCGTAGATCCGGGCATCGGCGCGGGCAAGGATGTCCCAGGGTTGATGATACGCGGCACGCCCCACCATCACGCCGTCAAGGCCCGCGTCCAGAAACGCCTGAGCCTGCTCCAGCGTCGTGATGCCGCCGTTGACCGAAAGATGCAGCGCCGGGAACAGGCCCTTCATCTGCATCACAAGGTCGTAGTCCAGGGGCGGAATATCCCGGTTCTCCTTTGGGCTAAGCCCCTGAAGCCACGCCTTGCGGGCGTGGATGATGAACCGTTCGCAACCCGTTGAGGCGACGCGGGCGATGAACTCCGGCAGCACTTCCTGCGCATCCTGATCGTCCACACCGATACGGCATTTCACCGTGACCGGCACTGAAACGGCTTCCTGCATGGCGGCAACACAGTCTGCAACCAGACCGGGCTGCTTCATCAGGATCGCCCCGAAGGTGCCGGACTGGACGCGGTCGGACGGACAGCCGATGTTGAGGTTGATCTCGTCATATCCCGCCCCGGCCCCAAGCCGCGCTGCCTGCGCCAGTTCCCGCGGGTCCGAACCTCCGAGCTGGAGCGCAACGGGATGTTCCGCAGCATGAAAGTCCAGCAGATGCAGCGCACCCCCCCGCACAAGCGCCGGCGCAGTCACCATTTCGGTATAGAGCAAGGCCCGGTGCGACAGAAGGCGGTGCAGATACCTGCAATGCCGATCGGTCCAGTCCATCATAGGGGCAACGCTCAATTTCGCGGACATTTTCGCGTTATTTTTCAAACAGTTGCTCCATTATTGCTTTCTCGATCGAGTAGCACAACAAGCGTGTTTTGCTTGGGTTTTCCGCGGTTTCCCGGTGTTACAGGATATCGCTGTGCTCCTGTGTAGCACAACCTCACTCGGAGGAAACGGCGGCAGAATGAAACCACCGTTGACACCAATCCATGTTCGGAAATCGGCAATCAAACTACGAGTTCTTCTTCGTAGATCTGAGCCGACTTCCCCATCACTGCAACAAAGATGGGGAAACCGATCATGACCAAAAGCAATCAATCAATTGACGCAGTCCTCGCTCAGATCGCGCGAAATCAGGCTCGTGGCAATGACAGCATAGATCACGGGAGAAGAGTCGATGCGGTCGGATATGTTGATGCAGGAACGGCTGCGAAGCGTCCCCAAAAACTTCGGAAAAAAGCTCAACCTGGGAAATTTCGCAAGGAAGACAACATCACTGTTGTCCCTCAGAAGAATGGGAGCCCGAGCTACCGGGTGCAGATCCGGGCTCGGGTAGAAGGGAAGATCAAGAGCCTAAGCAAAAGCTTTAAGCATCTACCCAACGCAAAATCATGGCGCGACAAAAAGAAGGCAGAAATCGAACTCCACGGCTTCCCAAACGATACGGTTGATAGTGTAACGGTCTCTGATGCCATAAACGATCGCCTTTCGCGCGGCAGAGATCTGGGCCGTTCGGCAAAGCAAAATTTGAACTGGATCAAGGATTCCTACCTCGGAAATCTGAAAGCGGCGTCACTAACTTCAAATGACATCTATAGTTTTGCCGAACACCTTCTCAGCGGTGAGAGACTTCCTCAGACTGCCGCTGGTTACATGACCCACTTGGCGTCAGCTCTCGATTGGGCAGCCCGCCGTGGAACTCAGGTTCCAATTGAAGTCGTCCGACTTGCAATGAGCAACATGTGGGAGGACGAGCTGCTGGCCAGATCCGAGGCTCGTGAACGTCGCCCGAGCCTTTGCGAACTCGACCAGATCATGACAGCCATTCACGAAAACAAACGACAAAAAATACCTGTTGGGAAGATTCTTGTCTTCGCTATATTTTCGACCCGTCGGATCAGTGAGATTTGCCGGTTGCGTTGGGAGGATCTGAAGGCAGACGGAAGTCAGATTCTCGTGCGGGAAATGAAACACCCGCGCAAGAAAAAAATGAACAATGTTTGGTGTGACCTTCCCCCAGAGGCGTTCAAGATCATTAATAGTATGCCCAAGTGCTCCGAATTCATTTTTCCATTCAACCCCCGGTCGGTCCAGGGGAATCGCAGTTGGATTTGAGGTTCTGACTTGACCCTCTTGCTACCGGGCGCAGGATGGATTCTGCGTGGGGAAACTCATCCCACGGAGCCCGTCACCGCCATGCATATCTTTCTTTCCGCCTTCGACCACGTCCCT
>JAGXGV010000004.1 GCA_024636635.1 Puniceibacterium sp. | reverse complement strand
CGTGGTCGAGGTCGAAGAGATCGTGCAGCCGGGCGAACTGGACCCCGACAAGATTCACCTGCCCGGCGTTTACGTGCACCGCATCATCCAGGGCGAACACGAAAAGCGCATCGAGAAAGTCACCACCCGGAAGCGGGGAGCAGATCAATGAAAAGCGGACATCGGTTTTTATCCCCGATCTGTTACCAAACTGAAAAAGGAGCCGCATAATGCCTTGGGATCGCGATCAGATGGCCGCCCGTGCGGCGCAGGAACTGGAAGACGGCACCTATGTGAACCTTGGCATCGGCATCCCGACGCTGGTGTCCAACTACATCCCCGAAGGCGTCGAGGTGACGCTGCAATCCGAAAACGGCATGCTGGGCATGGGACCGTTCCCCTATGAGGGCGAAGAGGATCCCGACCTCATAAACGCGGGCAAGCAGACCATCACCGAACTGCCCCATACCTCGTATTTCGACAGCGCCACGTCGTTTGGCATGATCCGCGGCGGCAAGATCGCCATGGCGATCCTCGGCGCGATGGAAGTGGCAGACAACGGCGATCTGGCCAACTGGATGATCCCGGGCAAGCTGGTCAAGGGCATGGGCGGCGCGATGGACCTGGTTGCAGGGGTGCAGCGGGTTGTCGTCGTGATGGACCACACCAACAAGGCCGGAGAGTCGAAGTTGCTGAAGCACTGCACGCTGCCACTGACCGGCACCGGCGTGGTAAACCGGATCATCACCAATCTGGGTGTGCTTGATGTGGTCGAAGGCGGTTTGAAGATCGTGGAATGTGCAGAAGGTGTGACCGAGGACGAACTGCGCGCCGCGACGGACGGCACGATTGTCAACTGAGTTCGACATCCGGCCAGAGGTGGACGTTTTCAGCGTCTGAGCCGGTGCCGCGCCCGATCTTGCGGAGTGCGCGTGCCGCGCACGCATTTTCATGTATTGCGTTCACGCAGTCAGGGGGCGCTGCCCCCCGGTCGCGCGTTGCGCGACTCCCCCCGGGATGTTTGAGATATTGGGTTTCAAACGCACCAAGCCTGCGAGGGCTGAGGGGTGATCGGGATACATGCTCCGGGCCAATTCGGTCCGGTCCAAAGCCCGAAGGCACGGTTCAGACTGCCTTCAGCAGCCGCGGGCAAGCTGCCGCTTGACGCTCCGCCTTAGTTTTCTTGCGGACTGCCGAATAATGTTCCGCGAGTGAGGAAGATTGCTTCGTACTTTTCCGCGCTCATTGCCTTGCCTCCAAGGTAGCCTTGGATTGCATCGCAACCTTCCTGTCTAAGCCAAGTCAGTTGATCAAGGGTCTCTACCCCTTCTGCAACGCTACGCAGACCGAAATTCTTTGCCAGCATGAGGATCGTACGCACGATTGCTTCTGAGTTTTCGGTTCCCTGACTCCTGCCGATCTTTTGAACGAAGCTCTTGTCGATCTTCACCTCGGATACGATCAGCCTTTGCAAATAACTGAGCGAAGAGTAGCCGGTGCCGAAATCGTCAACAGCAAGAGTGATCCCTGCGCGTTTGAAGCACTCGATATTTTCGAGGGCAGTGCGGGATGACGACACAAGGCTTGTTTCCGTGATCTCGATCGTGACATTTCCACAGGGCACATTTTCTGCTGCGAGACGGGCGAGGAGATGGGGCGCAAGGTCCACATTTTCAAAGCTGCGCGGGGACAAGTTCATGCTGGAAGGTATAACGAGTCCTGCCTGCTGCCAGATGCCGAGCTGTCGCGCGAAGATGTCCATTACGTGGAAATCTATCTCGGAAATTACCCCGGCGGCTTCGGCGACGGGGATGAACTCGGCCGGTCCGACCCGGCCGAGTGTCGGCGACGTCCAGCGCAAAAGCGCTTCGGCTCCTATATGGGGAAACCCGCTTGTCAGGGCATATTTCGGCTGGAAGGCAAGTTCGAACTGATCGCTTTGCAGAGCATCGCGCAACGCCTGTAATATATCGCTGCGGCGCGTGAACTGAACCTCTATATCAGTGTCATGGTACGAGTGTTTGTTGCCGCCCTGTGTGTTGGAGGCATAGCTTGCCACTTCGGCCTTCTGAATCAGCGTCTCGGCCGTGTCGTCGGGGCTTTGCTGGCAGGCGACACCGATGCTGGCCGTTATAAAAATGTTTGTCTGGTGGAGATCGTATGGTTTTGCGATGGCCTTGAGGAGCGTCATCATCAGGTCGTCGATTTCTTTGATGTCGGCCCGGACAGAAGCAACGAAGGAATCGCCGCCAATGCAGGCGATCATAACCGCGGTTCCTGCGGCTTCGCTGAGGCGGTTGGCGACCGAACTCAGAAGATCGTCGCCGATATCATGCCCCAGGACTGTCTTGATCGTCTTGAACCCGTCGAGGTCGATTATCGCCACGTAAAGCTTGGCTTGGGGCTGCGGATATTCCTTGATCGCGGCGGCAAGATGACGTGTCAACTGATAGCGATTGGGCAGTCCTGTCACCTGCTCGTATTCGGCGTTGCGAAGCGCCTGGAGGGTGGCTTCGCGAATAGCATCCTCGGCTTCGTATTGGGCGGTGATGTCGGTGAGGGTGATAATGACCCTGGCCCTGGTCGAGACGTCCGTGAGTGGTGCAGCATTTACCGAAAGAATGCGACGCGTTTCGTCGGGGTGGGTCAGCGCGACATTCATTGCACGGATCTTTACCCCGGTTTTCATGACGTGGCGAAAGGGCGTTTCAAATGCTGAAGCTACGCTTTCGGAAAGCGATGACAGGGGCCAGACCGTGGCGCGGGGAAACGTTTTATGTGCCGGGCGCCTCAGAAGTCTTTCCGCCTCGCTGTTGGCAAAGACACAGTTACCGGCCACATCGCAGGCGACGACGGCTGAAACACTGGTTTCGGTAAGCGCGCCAAGAAAGTCGCGTTCGGCGCGCAGGATGCTTTCCAGTTCGCGTCTTTCGGTGATGACCGTTTCGACAAAGACAAAGCCCGTCAAACGACCTGTGGTGTCGTTGAGGGGCTGCATGTTGAATGTCACCCAGTAAGGTGTTCCATCCTTTCTGTAATTGATGTTTTCGGCTTCGAGGCCCCGGCCTTCGGAAATTGCCAGCCGGACCTCGTCTGCCACCTCCCGGTTGCTGGCCTCACCCAACAGCAGATCGCTCAGATCAAGACCGCGGATGTTGTTTAGCGCATGGCCCGTCTCATCCTCGAACGCCTTGTTGGTCCAGACAATTCGCTGTTCGGTATCGACGATCTCGACAAGGTTGGTCATCATCTCGACGATCCGCCCAAGGTGCCTTGTTTCATCCACCCCGTCGAGCTGAGTGTCTGTCGGGACATCCTTGTTCTGGTCTGTATCGCCGTCCAGTCGACGCATCGTCGTCTGGATCAGATAAGCGACAATGCCTAGAAATTGTTGTTCCTTTTCGTCGTCCAGAAGGACGGGACTGACGTTTTCGATTCCGATGAGCCCGGTCAGGCCATCTTCTCCGTTCATGGGGATAAGGAAGGCGACACCCGTGGGAATTTGCGGAAAGCGCTTGCCCTGCGGCATGCTTACGCTGAATCCGTCTTCCAGCGTGTCGCTCCATTGCCGGAGTTTGCCAGCAGGTATGACGGCCACCGAGGCGTCCAGGCTTGGAATGTCGATCCGGGTCCACTCTGTAACCAGATGAAAGCTGCCGTCGCGATGGGCTTGAAGAGCGTAAACGCGGTCGGCGCCAAAGTACTCACCGGTTCTGCGCAATGCTGTTTCGACAGAACGGTGGAAATTGTCGTTCGTCGTGCTGAGCGACAGACGCATCATCGTGGCAAGATAGTCCTGCCGCGCCTGAGCAACTTTCTTATTAAGGATCAGTGCCAATGGACCTTACTCTGCTCTTCCCGTGGAGATGTTCTTGGACACCCCCCCCACTGTTTCGTCGGTTGTCGCGATTGGCATGTCAGGCTGAGCCAAGCGCATTTTTTCTTTCGGTCTCTGCTTCGTATATTGTCGTTCCGCGTCCACCCAACTTGGCATGATAGAGACGTTCATCTGCAATCTTGAACACGTCGGTGAATGTCGCGCCATCTGACGGAGCCCGGGCTAGCCCTGCCGAAAAATTAAGCGCTACAGGGTCGCTCAGCCGGGTAAACGAATCTTTCTGCAGATCGTCCCGGAACCGGTCCAACATATCAGCTATATTTTTCAAATTGGCCGCGGGAAAGAAGACCACGAATTCCTCTCCTCCCACCCGGTATATCGGCCATTCAGCCTTGATGCGCGCGCGTAGCAAACGCGAGAAATCCTTGAGGATGCGATCGCCGACGGCGTGTCCGAAATTGTCATTGATCTTCTTGAAATGGTCTATGTCCAGCAGCGCGAGGACCAGCCCTTTTTCACCAGAAGCGGTATGCGCGCACATATCGTCAAAAGCCTGTTCGATCCCTCGCCGGTTCTGGACGCCGGTAAGCGGGTCGATGGTTAGCTGGCGTTCCAGATCGTCGCGCAGATCCGATATCTCCTGAAGCCGCTTTAGATTGACGGCGAGCGCCGTCTGGAGCTTCAGATTGGCATTTCGCAGATCCGTCATATCGGTGAGCATAATGGCAAAGCCCATCGGGGCCGCTTCATCCGCAAAGGGGCGATGGATTGGCATGACTTTCACGGTAAGAAAGCGCCCGTCGATGGTCATGTCCGCCGGAAGCTGATAGGGGTGATACTTGCTGGCGATTTCCGAAAAGCCATCCAGATGCGGAAGCTTTTCGATCCTTGCGCAAATTACACGCTCGCGAATGCCGAACATCAGCCGCGCAAGTGGATTTGCACCGACCACCGCGCCTTCTGCGTTCACGATGATCACGTACTTGTCGAAATCATAGTACAGCAAGTCCCGGGCTATGGCCCTGATGTCGAACAGACGGTTGGTATAGATCAGCCAACTGATCAATCCAAGCACCACTGCAAAGGCAAAGGGTGTTGGGTCCAACCCGGCTATCGTGACGCCGAACAGGATATAGGCTGCATTCGCCAACAGCGGAAAGACCGAAAGCATGAGCAGGAACAGGAAATAGGCCTGATGGGTCTGCCGGGCCTGTCGGATACCAAGGACCACCACCGATATGGCGGCAACCATAACGAGATACAGATATCCGGCGGAAATGTAAAAGAGCGGACCGTGAGCATACACTGCAACAGGCTGGTTTCCGACGTCGACAAGTATGGTCGCCGAATCATAGAACAACCTGTGCCATGGGTTGGAAAACGCCATGATACTGATAATTGCCGGACCAGTGAGGAGAAAAGCGATTTCAGGCCAGTTCAGCGGTCTGCGGATGTTGAAGGCGTAGTGCCGCAAGAATACTGCCCAGCAGCTGGGCAGTAAAGCGATTGCAGGCCAGGCCGCAGAGGCCCAGAAAATCTTGCAGTTCAAGGTAGGAGTCAGTACCTCGGCCAGAACAGAGACAAGCCAGCCGACCATCGAAAATGTGCAGGCGATGAACAGGACCCGACCCTGGAAAGCGGGTTTGAATTGCATCCAGACATTCAGGAGAATCAGCCCTGTGATGAGGGCAAGGATAATTGCCCCCACGACTCCAGGGTATTCAAAGCGGAAGCAGTCGGCAATCATGCCAGCGATGCCTGAAACCGGGCGCCAGTCTGTTTGCGAACCACGTCGCTCTGGCTGTGTGTATCATACATCAAGACATTTCCGAGTTTCGGGCGCTGCCGCAATACTGCAGCACATGCTGCGAAGCCATCACATCGCCCCCCCAAGCCCGACGCGTCAAATCGTCGGCTGGAAAGAACAATCAGGAACATCGTGACTGTGGCGAAACTGTTTAATGACCCGAATTTGACAGTCTTTGCACGCAGACGCATCGGCACGGTTACAAATACACAGTCGGAAAGGGTCCTTGCCGATAGAAAGGTTCACAGATGATGCTACACCGCGATAGTCTGCTACCTTAGGGAGAGAGTCTAGGCGAATCAATAAGTTTTGTAGCACCTTTCATCGATTTTCGGGTATGGAGAGAGGGGTTAAACTGTCGCCTGATCTTGATATTAACAGCCCGAGCCAATGCAGGATCACCGATCGCTGCAAGAACATAGGAGATTGACATGCGGCCTCTTCGAACGGCGATTTTCCCCGTGGCTGGATTGGGAACCCGTTTTCTGCCAGCAACCAAGGCACAGCCAAAAGAGATGCTGACGGTCATCGACAAGCCCTTGATACAGTTTGCGGTCGAAGAGGCCGTAAGCGCCGGGATCACGCGTCTGATCTTTGTCATTGGGCGCACGAAGCGCAGCATTGCGGATCATTTCGATGCAAATCCGGAACTCGACATGCTGCTGCGCTCCAAGGGCAAAGACAAGATGGCCGACTACCTGCGTGCCATCGTGCCTCCCAGTTGTTGCTGCATCTACTTTCGTCAGGCCGAAGCGCTTGGCCTTGGTCATGCAGTAGCTTGTGCCGCTCCGGTCATCGACGCGGACGAACCCTTTGCGGTCCTGCTGGCCGACGACCTGATGGATGGCACTGTACCTGTCCTTGCGCAGATGGCGCAGCAGTTCGAATCCTCCGGGCGCAGCATGCTTGCAGTCAAGGAAGTCGCACCGAGCGAGACCGGCAGTTATGGCATCGTGGATGCCGACCTGCCGCCCGAAGGCGAGTTGAGCCGGGTTCGTGGCATGGTCGAAAAGCCTGCCGAGGGTAGCGCGCCGTCCAATCTGGCAGTTGTCGGGCGCTACATTCTGGACGGGCGGATCATGGACATGCTGAAGGATCAGGCGCCGGGAAGCGGCGGCGAGGTTCTGCTGACCGATGCCATTTCGAAGCTTATTGATGGCCCCGGCGTCGATGCCTACCGATTCAAGGGGCACCGGTATGACTGCGGTTCAAAGATTGGGTTCATCGAAGCGACCATGGCCCACGCCCTTGCGCACCCCGAATACGGGGCGCAAACGCGGTCCATGATGCGAGCGCTTCTCGACGCAGAAAAGAGTAAGTGAAGGGACTGTGGCCAAAGCGAAGGCATGCTTGCAAGCAAACCTGCTCTTGCGGCGCGCAACGTGCCGTTGAACACGCGACAAAAAAACAACTGATCTCTGAAACAATCTTTAAATACGCAACGGCCGGATGCCGGGAAATGCCCAATGGGGTAAACAACCTTTAGATGAATGAAGCGTCTACCTGAAGGGCACCTTGTGGCACAGAGGAACAAGTTCGAATTTTCTTCCAGAAGGCTGAGAATATCCGGCTTTTGCATGATGCTCACTTTGGTGGCCTGCACCTCCGCTCCCTCGCTGCTTAGCGTTGGTTCCGATGCTCTGAAATCCGCGACGCAATACTCTCTTGGTCGCCTAGACCGGCTCTGGTCCACACCATCCAAGGCGCTGGTCATGGTTCAACGCAAGGTCGGTGGTGCAAGCGAACAGATGATCGGCCTTGAGAATTCAACGACGCTGGAAGGCGACAATCTGTTACTGCTGATCGCGCGTGTGCCCGAGGGCTTGTCGGCGGGCCGCTTCACGCTCGACAGGCTCCTTGACCGGGTGGGCGGTCCGCCATCGCCGTTCACCAGGGTAAACGACAACAGTCTGCGTAGTGCTACCGATGGTGTCGGGACGTATTTCTGGCTGGAATACAGCGCCGGCAGCCAAGTCAACTGCGTGCTCGCGTTTCGCCGTATGCAGGGAAATTCCCGTGTCTTGCCGCGCGGCACCAACGCCATGGAAGTGCTTCTGCGCAACTGCGTGATCGGGACGGTCGACGAGGCGCTTGCGCCAATTCGCGAACCGCAGATCAGCCTTGGTGCAATTGCGAACACAAGCGCTCCGAACGGCGGCAATCGCATGCTCTCGCCTCTTGCGGCACCCCTGCAATGATTGGGCAATACAATCAAAAGGACGGTGCCCGGTCATGAAATTCCTGACATCACGCGGTGCCACAAAGAACGCGCCAGTGTTTATTCTCTGGGCGCTGCTGCTGATCCCGATCGCCGTTCTGGTCAGCGTACCGACCTCGATCTCGGGCCAGGCATTTCTGGGCATCTTCGCGGTTGGAGTTGTCGCGATTCTAAAGCCTTTTGCCCGGCACCTGGTTCCCCGGTTTCTGCTGCTGGCAATGTCAACGGCGATTGTCCTGCGCTACTGGCTCTGGCGCTTGACAGAGACAGTGCCAGAACCGTCTTTCTCTTTGTCCTTCCTCGTCGCTGCCCTCCTGCTGCTCGTCGAGACTTATTCGATTCTCGTGTTCCTGCTTAATGCGTTTGTCTCGGCCGATCCGACCATGCGACCGTTTCCGCCGCAGGTTGCGCCAGACAAGTTGCCCACCGTCGACATTTTGGTTCCGTCCTACAACGAACCCATCGAAATGCTGAGCATTACTCTGTCTGCGGCAAAGAACATGATCTACCCCTCAGAGAAACGCACGGTGGTGCTGTGCGACGATGGCGGCACTGATCAGCGGTGCAACTCTTCGGACCTGGAACTGGCAGCGCGTGCCCGGCAGCGTCGACATGATCTACAGCAGCTCTGCCGGGATCTTGGTGTGAAATATTCGACACGGGCCCGCAATGAGAACGCCAAGGCCGGCAACATGAGCGCCGCACTCGAGGATCTGAACGGTGATCTGGTCGTGGTCTTCGATGCCGATCACGTGCCTTCCCGCGATTTCCTTGCGCGCACCGTCGGCTATTTCATGGATGACGCGAAGCTGTTCCTGGTGCAGACGCCGCACTTTTTCATCAACCCGGATCCGATCGAACGGAACTTGCGGATTTCCCGGAAATGCCCGCCGGAAAATGAGATGTTCTATTCCCAGATTCACCGCGGGCTCGACCGGTGGGGTGGGGCATTCTTCTGTGGTTCTGCCGCCGTGCTGCGCCGCGCCGCGCTGGACAGCGTTGGCGGCTTTGCTGGTGAGACAATTACCGAAGACGCCGAAACCGCGCTTGAAATCCATTCTGCGGGCTGGAAAAGCGTTTATCTCAACCGCGCGATGATTGCCGGCTTGCAGCCGGAAACCTTTGCCTCGTTCATCCAGCAGCGCGGACGCTGGGCGGCGGGCATGATGCAGATGCTGATGCTGAAGAACCCGCTGTTCCGCAAGGGTCTGCGCATGCCGCAAAGGTTGTGCTACATCAATTCGATGAGTTTCTGGCTGTTTCCGCTGATCCGGCTGACCTATCTCTATGTGCCATTGGTGTATCTGTTCTTCGGGATCGAGATCTTTGTGGCGACCTTTCCCGAAGTCATGGCCTATATGCTGAGCTATCTGGCCATCTCTTTCATGGTGCAAAGCGCCCTTTTCAGCAAGTATCGGTGGCCGCTTATCTCGGAAATCTATGAAATAGCCCAGGCTCCCTATCTGGCGGGTGCGGTGCTTCGAACCGTGCTCAGTCCCAGGAGCGCCAAGTTCAACGTCACCGCCAAGGACGAAACTCTGGCCGAGGATTATATCTCTCCGATCCACTGGCCGCTGACCTTTCAATGGCTGGCGATGCTGGCGGGGGTCATCGCGCTGATCGTACGCTGGAACTTGTATCCGGGCGACCGGCCGGTTCTGGGGGTCGTCGGGGGATGGGCCGTATTCAACTTTGTGCTTGTCTCGATCGCTTATCGTGCGGTTGCCGAACAGCAGCAGCGGCGTTCCTCGCCTCGGGTGAACATGAACGTGCCGGGCCGGATGTGGCTGGCCGAAGGTCCGAAAGCAGAACCAAGAGCAGAACAGCCGATTTATATCACCGATGCCTCGACCACCGGCGCACGGCTGCTGTTTCAACCGTCAGGACACTCCGGCCCGGATCTCAAAGGCAGCAAGGTCTATTTCCAGCCGAAGTTCGCTGAGTCGCCACATCTAGAGGCGCCGGTTCTGGCGCGCGTCATGTCCGTCCAGACGACTCAGAAGGGCACGCTTCTCGGACTTCTGTTCGAAGCCGGGCAGCCACAAAGGGTGCAGGAGGCTGTGGCCTTCCTGATCTTCGGAGACAGTGAGAACTGGTACCGGGTGCGAACGTCAACGCAGTCGGGCAAAGGCATCATCATGGGTTTTCTGTACATCGGGTCGTTGTTCGTGCGTGGACTGCCGCCGCTGATTCGCGATCTCGCCCGCTGGCCAGGACGCAAGGTCGCGATGGAGTCTGCCCCGCAGGTCGCGCGCAAACCCGCGCACCTTCTCGCCTTTGGCGTGGATCTGGATGCGCATGAGCGCGAAGAACGCAAGCGGGCCCTGGCAGCAGAGCCCCAGGTCGAGGAGCGCGCATCATGAGCGTGGCGCGGCTTGTTCCAAAGACACTGTGCTGCGTCGGCTTTCTGATCGGCCTACTGCCGGGACTCGCGGGCGCACAAACTGGTGAGCTGCCACAAGCTGGGACCTCTGACGAGAATGTCCCGATCATTGATCTGCGGCCGCTGCTCGAAACGTTGGAGCCCGAGGAACCGGAAACCAGCACCGCTTCGGACCAACCGGTGACAGTACCCGAATACGCACGCGCCGCCACGGCCACCCCACCATCGGCGCCGAACAGCTTGTTGTTGCCGTTGGTGGGCGACGGTGTCGGTCGCGACCGCATCCTGCGCCTTTCCGGAGAGCAACGGACTGCCGTTCTTTCAGTCGACATCGCCGCGCCTGACACGGTCGAGGCCTTCGCGCTTTATTTTCGCAATAGCATCAACGTGCTTCCCGGCCGGTCAGAGTTACTGATCAGCGTGAATGGCACCGAGATCGCGCCGGTCACGCTTGCCGCCTTCGAAGGTTTCGAAAGCGTTGAACTGCCGCGCAACCTGCTGGTTGAAGGTCGCAACGAAATCCTGGTGTCGGTCAATCAGTCCCACCGCATCTTTTGCGGCCCCGAGGCGACCTTCCAGATCTGGACCGAATTCGACCTCTCGCAAAGCGGCGTCCGCCTATCGCAGGACTCGGTCCCGACAAGTGAAGAGAGTTTTTCGATAGCCTTGGCGGCGCAGCTTGCTCTCAGAGGAAGTGTTCCGGTCCGCATCGCGCCCGAAGGGTCGGAACCGATCATCCGGCAGATCAACCTGCGTTTGTCGGGTGTGGGAAGCACCGGCTCTTTCATCGTGAGACCCGAAAGTCACTATGCGATTGCCGATACGGTGCCGCCGATTGCCCGGGTCACCGTGCTCGCCGGGCCGCCGGAACCAGTTCGGGTGGAACGCGGCGCCGACGGCGCGCTGGTTCTGGTTCTGGTGCTTGATCCAGCGGACACGGGGGCCTTTCCGGATCTGGACTCCGTTGCCTCTGGGGCCACCCCCGTCGCGGATATCGGGCTGCTGCAACCAGGGGTCCCGACAAGCCTTCGGGATATGAAATTCACGGACACGGAATCTTACAACCGTTACTCGGAACAGCGCTTGCCGTTCCGACTTCCCGACGACTGGCTCATGCTCTCCTCGGCCAAGGCCACTTTGCGGTTGACCTACGGTTTTGCGGAAGGGCTGCCGGAAGGTGCTCTCATGCTGGTCAAAGTCAACGAGACCACGGTGCGCCTGCTTCCCCTGGATACAGGAGGCGGCGAGGTTCTTGCCCCGCTCGACATTGGGTTTGCCGCGAATTTGCTCAATCCCGGCCCCAACGAGATCAACTTCGTGACACTTGTTCCCGGCGACCCCGTCGATCTGCCATGCCCACCGAACGAGAATCCATTCCTGACAATATCGGAGGATTCGACGCTTCTGGTGCCGTCCACGCCGCACATGTCCTTCGTCGGGTTGCGCGGAGCGCTGACATCAATGCGCCCTGAGCAGGTAGTGTCCACAAGCGGAGCCGCGCGCGAGGAGACAGACCAACTGGCCCTGGCACTGGCGTCGTCGTTGCGGCCGATCGAGGCACGGACACAGAAAGACGGCGGGCGCTTGTCCGTCTCTGGTAGCGGCGACTTCGAAAACGTTCCGACCGAATGGCTTGGTTTGTCGCGGCGCCAACTCGAAGGTGTCCTGATGGCTGCCACGCCAGCGACCGAAATCGAGGAAGCGCCCTCGATGTTCCAGCTTCTTCCGCTCAAAGCGATAGAAGAGGGTGCGCGCGCAGTGGCCGCAGGTATCGTCGATCTGGCCAAACCCGGATCCGGCCCAATCGATTCTTGGATTGAAGGACGTCATGGCCGCGCCCTGCTGCTATTGCCCGACCCGCAGACCCCGGACGATCTGTGGCTTGTCATCTCTGCCGACAGCGATCCGGTTGAAATCTCCGAAACTGTGGCGGCAGCGCGGTTTTCCCCGTTCGGGCCGCGCGGACGTTTGTCCCTTCTGACGGACGAGGGCGAATGGCAGAGTTGGCAGGACACCAGCACACCTCCGGTTCTGCGTGAGCCCCTGACTTTTGGCAACTTTCGCGCCGTGGCGGGCAACTACGCGTCGTGGTCGCCGTTGTACTTTGTCGCAATTTTGTTCGTCTTCACGGTATCGTCTGTGATGCTGGCATTGATTTTCGTGATCTCAACCAGAGGAAAACGCAAAAGATGAACCGCAGGAGCGTCTTGAGCGGCATGATGGGAGCCGGACTTGCCCACGCCTTTGCCGTCACGGTGGCAGAAGCGCAGGTTTCAGCCGAGATCCTGACAGGACCCCGCAACCCTCTTGCAGCGCCCTGGGCGGCCTGGAAGGCCGCATTCCTCGATGACAACGGGCGCGTCATCGACCAGCTCCAGCAAGGGGCCAGCCATTCCGAAAGCCAGGGATACGGATTGCTCCTGGCTGCGCTCTTTGCAGATGCCCCGGTCTTTGACAGCATTTACAGATGGACCGAAGCCAATCTTGCGGTGCGCTCCGACGCGCTTCTGGCCTGGCGCTGGCTGCCGGACGGGACCGGTCGTGTCCCCGACAGCAATAACGCCAGCGACGGCGACCTTTTCTACGCATGGGCGCTCGTGATCCGCGGCCAGCGGGACGCTATGCCGGAATTGCTCGACCGGGCCAGCGCGATCGCCCAGGCTCTGGTTGCGAAATGCATTGTGCCCGCGCCGGACGGATCCGGTCGGCTGTTGTTTGCGCCAGCCGCCCGGGGCTTTGACCGGGATGGGTCGCGGATCATCAATCCGTCGTACTACATGCCGCGCGCGATGCGTGAAGTGGCCCGTGCCACCGGCGCCTCGAACCTTGCCGTCTGCGCCTCGGACGGCGAGACAATCATGGCAGAGCTTGCCAGTTTGGGATTGATGCCCGACTGGATCCAGATTGGCGAAAATGGCATCAGCCCCGTCAAGGATATGTCCGACCGCAACGGTTACGAGGCTGTGCGCGTGGCACTGTTCCTCAGCTGGTCAGGGAATGCCGCGCATCCCGCTGTTGAACGCCAGGCCAGGGCCTACAGTCTGGCCAAAGACAGCGCGGCCGTGCCGCCCGGGCTCTATCCTGTCGTGATGGACAGGTTCACGGGGCGTGTCCTGGAATCCAGCGACAGCGTCGGCTATGGTGCCGTCGCCGCCATGGTCGGCTGTGCATCGAGATCCGAAATCGGAAGCGCGATACCGTTTTTCCAGACCTCCGGTCAGCCCTACTATCCTGCGACTCTGCATCTCATGACCCTGATCGCGCAGGTTCTTTCCCTCCCCGAGTGTGTGCCGATATGAAACCACGTCTTCACCTTCTCCAGCTTGTGACGCTGGCTGCAACGCTGGCCGTCAGCCTTTTGTTCAGCAGCCCGGTTTCCGCGCAGAACGGCCCTGGGACCGATGACCTGCGCGCGCTGCGCTTTTACATCGAGCAGAATGAACAGGCTGCTGTTCAAGCTGAAATCCAGCGTCTGCAATCAGAATTCCCGGGCTGGACCCCGCCAGCCAATCTTTCGGACCTGCTCAGGACCGGACCGACAACGGAGATCGCCGACATATACGCCCGTCTTGCACGCGGCGACGTCGAGGGAGCGCGGCGCCTCCTTCAGCAGACCTCGGCCTCCTATCCCTCATGGGAGGTGCCCGCCGATCTGCGCAATCAGATTGCTCTGGCCGACGGACAGGTTGCGTTCGACCGCGCGGTGAATGCCCGGGACGCCGCCGAAGCCGTGCGCGTTGCCTCTAAGACTCCATCGCTGTTGCGCTGCGACCGGATCAACAACACCTGGAGCCTGGCAGAGTTACAGGCGAGCAATGGCAATTCCAGTGGCGCACTCGCGGCATACCGGCAGATCGTCAACACCTGCAACACGGTTCCGGATATCATTTCCACCATCGAGAAAGCCGAGGCTGTAGCGGACACCCCGCAGTTGACCAGTCTGGTCGAAACCGCAAAGGCGCGGTTTCTGACCGAAGCAAATACCTTTGAAACACTTGAACAGCGTCTTCTGAGCGGCCGGGGTGAAACCACGCAGCAACCCGCCGCGACAGCCCGGATCAACAGCCCGACTCCGGTCACGCCCGCACCAAAGGCCCGGTCGCCGAAATCACCCGTGCCACAGGCACCGCCCCGAAACACCGCGCCACGCGCCGCGCCGTCCACCGCAGATACAGGCTCCGGCACACCAAGTCTGTCGAGGTTGCCAGCTCGCGGGGACGGCAGGCTCGGGGCGACGCGTGCTGCGGCCCAGATTGACAACTACCGCGCTTGCCTCGCCAATTCCGAACAGCCACGGTCCATCGATATCGCCTATGAACGTGCATGGTGCGCCTACAACCTGGAACGCCCGCTGGAAGCGATGGCGTATTTCGATGCGACATCCCGCAGCAGTCTGAGCGGGGAGGTGAAACGCGACGCGCGCTTCGGGCTGGCCCTGTCCTACCTCAAACTGAACATGACCGAAGACGCCGCGCGGCTTGCCGCCGCGACGAACTACACCGACACACAGCGCCGCGAAATCGAAGCGATCATTCTGAATCAGCGAGCCGTGCAGGCCTATCAGCTCAAGGAATATCAGAAGGCGGTCAACTATCTCGATGCGCTTGAAAAACTCACCAACGGTCTTCCGCGTGACCTCGCGCTTCTGCGGGGCTATGCCTACCTCAACCTCAAGAATTACTCCGCCGCCCGTACTTAGATCCTGCCGCTGCACAATGCCCTGGCGACTCCGGAAACACGCAAAGCGGTGAGAATCCTGTATGCAAGCTCTCCCTGAGATGACCCTTTTCCGATCACACCGCACCGCTTTTGCTGGTCTTGTACTGTCCGCTTGTATCGCGCTGGCTTCCTGTACAGGCATTGGCGGGGGCCGGGCAACGCTTCCCCCAGGAACCGAGATCGACACTCCGGGAATCGAGACATATGTCACCGCGCACAACGGCTATTCCCGCGCCCGCATCGACAGGGCCGACTCGGTCGAGGACAGTTCGATCCTCGCACAATTCGACGATGCCGATGCCACCGGCCCGGCCGGGTATCGCAACCTGATCACACAGACCGAACAGCGGTATCTCGACACCATGCAGATCGAGGTCATTGCCGAGATAACCGCGATTGATGGCGGCGAAAAGGTGATCCGCGTGCTGCGCCTGACCGCAGACCAGGCTCCGTTCGACAATGTCGGCGCGGACGGGAAACTCATCGCCAAGGGTGAATTCTTCTTTCGCGGCTCCGCCGAGGTCTATGCCATTGTCGACGGCGGCGAATTGAAGCGTGGGGTGGGCACGCTTGAAAACATGGTCGTGAACTTCGACACCGAAACGGTTTCGATCAACCTGCGCACGCCGTTTAATCCAGAGGGCGGTTCCGAGATCGAAACCGAGATGCTTTCGGCCCAGATCCCCCTGAACATCAGAACCGGCGCGTTTGGCGGTCCGGTCAGCCTGTCGACCCGGTCCGCCGATACAGGCGAGACCCTTGTATCGGATGGCGTCCTGCGCGGTAATCTGAACGGCGACGCTGACGGCCTGTCCCGACTGGTCGAAAACATGACAACCTCTGGCCTGTTCACCGTCGGCGTTCCGGGCGACCGGTTCACCGCCGATGGTGTGTTCTGGGGCAGTCAACTGAACAATGCCGATTAGGCTGGTCAGTGTCGCGCTGTCGATACTGACACTGGCTTTTTCAGCCGCCCCGGGGCAGGCCCAGCAGACCCAGAACGATTTGCGCGACTCCGCGCGGCTGATCGGATCCGAAAGGCTGCGCACTTTCACCCTGGCACGCGGGCTGGACCCCGGTGCCGCAGGCATCGGAGTGGCGCAGGATCTCAAGTCGCTTCTGATCGATCAGGGCTTTTATCTTGAAGAAGGCTCAACTGCCGTGCTGCTGAAGCGCCATGCGCTTTACCCGCTATTGTCCTACGTGCCGAATCTGAACGGTGGTCTTGAGAACACAACCCTCAAGGTGGGGGGATTGACCTTTGAGTTGAACGAGGACCAGGTGGCACGGGGGGGGCTGGCTCTGGGCGGCGGATATGACGGGAGCTTGCGTCTGGGCTGGAGCCAGGGGCGGTACATCGAAGCACGATACCAGGCTGAAAGCATCTATGCGCCTGGAATCAAGCTGTTGCAGACTGAGGATCGCGCCGCGCTCTGTGCGCGCAATCACGTCACAGGCTGGACATTCGCCGATCTCTGCCTCCGTCAGAGCAGGATCTGGCAGGATCTGAACGACTCCAACCGACGCGAAGCGGAATTCTCTATGGCGCATCTGTTCGAGGCCATCGGAAGGACGCATGAAGTCACGGTTTCAGCCGGTCGCGGCTTCGGCGCCGGATCGCTCGACAGCTTTCTTTCCCTCGGCCTCGAGTCGGCATCCCGAAACATGGCGACGCGGTTGCTGCTTCGTATCGGCACACCGTCCCCTGATGGGACAGGCGCCAATGTTTCGCTTCTGAGCGAATTGCGCTGGAACATGAAGGGCCGGATCGCCGGCCTGTCCCTGTCGGCGTCGCGTTCGTCCGAAGTACCGTTTCTGGGATTGCAGCGCCAGGATGTCACAATCGGAATCGGCGGTCTGCTCCAACTCAATGACAGCGCGGTCTTGTCTGCAACATGGCGATCAAATCAGTCCACCGTCGACTTTTTCGACACCGAGAGTATCAAGGTCGAGGTGTCCTTCAAGCTACGCTGATGGCTGGCTCGCAGTATCGCAAAACTAAGGCTTTCGGCCCCGCTTGCCCGGCAGTGGCGGTACCCAATCCATTTCCGGATCGAACCAGTTCGTCACAGAGCCACGCAGCGTCAGGGATTCGTGGTGCCCGGTGGCATGGGTCAGCTCTTGCACCACAACTACCGCGCTGGATTCACGAGGTGAATCGCTCGCGGCGGTCACGCAGCAAAGCCGGGTAAACCGCCGAATACCAGCACAGTAAAGAAATTGACAACTGTTCTTCTGGTTTTGCATCATCCCATAGCTGGATTGCTACTCAGCGCCTAAGCTTGTGGCAAGATCAGCAAAGGCTGATTCGCAAAGGGGGAGCTTTGGCATGGGCAACGCGATCAGTTCGTCTGCCATCATAATCATCACGCAAGCCTTTCTGTGGCGCAGACCGAAGCATTCGGCTCATCCACAAAGTTCCGCGCCCCATGTGACACACAGAAACAACGCAATCTTTTGATATTAAATACATAAAGTCGGAAAACCGGCACAACCAAGGAGGAAGGCCCATGGCCGATCGAACCACCCGCACGGCCCGTCGTGCAGACAGCGACGGGGCGGGGTACTGGAAAGCCAACGTTCGCACCATCATCGGCTGCTTGATCATCTGGGGCATCGTCAGCTTCGGCTTCGGCATCCTGCTTCGCCCGTTGCTTCAGGGGATCACGATCGGCGGGACCGATCTGGGGTTCTGGTTTGCCCAGCAGGGATCCATCCTGGTCTTCATCGTGCTGATATTCTTTTACGCCTGGCGCATGAACAAACTCGACAGTCAATATGGCGTCGACGAGGAGTAAGAACAGATGGATCAATACACACTCAACCTGATTGTGGTAGGCGCCACGTTCGCGCTGTATATCGGGATCGCAATCTGGGCCCGCGCCGGATCGACTGCCGAGTTCTATGCCGCCAACCGGGGTGTTCACCCGATCACAAACGGCATGGCAACGGCGGCGGACTGGATGTCGGCTGCCTCTTTCATCTCGATGGCCGGCCTGATTGCCGTATTGGGCTATGACGGCTCGGCCTATCTGATGGGTTGGACTGGGGGCTATGTGCTGCTGGCGCTGTTGCTTGCGCCTTACCTGCGCAAATTCGGCAAGTTCACCGTGCCCGAGTTCATCGGTGACCGGTTCTACAGCCCGACCGCGCGGCTTGTCGCGGTAATTTGCCTGATCGTGGCCTCTGTCACCTATGTCATTGGCCAGATGACCGGAGTGGGCGTGGCCTTTTCACGCTTTCTCGAGGTCGAGGTTTCGACCGGCCTGTACATCGGTGCGGCAGTGGTCTTTCTCTATGCCGTCCTGGGCGGGATGAAGGGCATCACCTACACACAGGTGGCGCAATACATCGTGCTGATCACGGCCTATACCATCCCCGCAATCTTCATCTCGCTGCAACTGACCGGAAACCCGATCCCCGGTCTGGGCCTGTTCTCGAACTACACGCCGACGGGTGAACCGCTGCTTGCACGCCTGAACGAAGTCGTCACCGACCTTGGCTTCCGCGAATACACCTCGCAGGATCCGGCGCCTTCGGCCGTCATCAACATGACGCTGTTCACCCTGTCGCTGATGATCGGCACCGCGGGCCTGCCGCATGTCATCATCCGTTTCTTCACCGTGCCGCGGGTGTCGGACGCGCGGATTTCGGCGGGCTGGGCGCTTGTTTTCATTGCACTGCTCTACCTCACGGCCCCGGCCGTGGCTGCGATGGCGCGTCTGAACCTGCTGGACACGATCTATCCCAACGGAACCGCAGAAGAGCCGATCGCATACGAAGATCGCGCCGACTGGATCCGCAACTGGGAAGTCACCGGTCTGATATCGTTCGATGATCTGAACGGCGACGGTCGCATCCAGTATTACAGCGAAGGCGCCGCGATCGCACAGGAGCGTGGCTGGGAAGGCAATGAACTGACCGTCAACAACGACATTCTGGTCCTTGCCAACCCGGAAATCGCCAACCTGCCCAGCTGGGTGATCGCCCTTGTCGCTGCCGGCGGCCTTGCGGCGGCACTGTCTACGGCGGCGGGTCTTCTGCTGGCGATTTCGGGCGCGGTCAGCCACGATTTGATCAAGGGTCGGTTCAACCCGAACATCTCGGAACGCGGAGAGCTTATGGCGGCGCGGATCTCGATGGCAGTGGCGATTGCTGTGGCCACCTGGCTGGGCCTCAACCCTCCGGGCTTTGCGGCCCAGACGGTGGCGCTGGCCTTCGGACTTGCGGCGGCAACGATCTTCCCGGCGCTGATGATGGGCATCTTCACAAAGACCATCAATGACAAGGGAGCGGTTGCGGGCATGCTTGCAGGTCTGGTCTTTACCGTGGTCTACATCTTCCTGCACAAGGGCTGGTTCTTTGTTCCCGGTACCAACCAGTTCGAGGATACGATCTCGGGCTCGCTGTTCGGGATCCAGTCGACGGCCATCGGTGCGGTGGGCGCCATGCTTAACTTTGCGGTGGCTTATTTCGTGTCGAAATCGACGGCCGAAACGCCCGACCACATCAAGCAGCTGGTCGAAAGCGTCCGGGTGCCGCGCGGCGCTGGCACTGCGACAGACCACTGATGACAGGGGCGGGCATCGCGCGCGGTGCCCGCCAGACATACTGCGCCTGCCCCGTCCGCAATGCGCGGTCGGGGCATTCGCTTCTCTGGGGCCTTTGATGAACGATACCGAATTCCTTGCCACGATCCATCCGTGGAGCACGCTGACGTTCGAGGCGCTGGACGCCCTGTCAGGCGATTTCCGGATGCGGCGGGTTGACGCGGGCGACACAGTCTACCGCGTGGGTGACCTTCTTGAAGGTTTGTACATCCTGCGTTCAGGCAGCGTCGAGGTGACGGACCAGGACGGCGGGACGCTGTCGACTCTGGGTCCGCGCAACGTGTTCGGCGAACGCGGGCTGATGCGCGACGGGCGTGCGGCCACCACCGCCCGCGCGCTGGCCGCAACCGAGCTTTTGATGCTGCCTGCCGGGCAATTCCGCGCGCTGATCGACGGCAACGCCGAATTGCGCGATTTCTTTGCCCGCGCCCGCCCGCCCCGGGCGCAACCGCCCGGGCTGGCCACACTGCGCGTAGATCAGTTGATGACGCCTGATCCGGCCACCATCGGCCCGGAAACGACCATTGCCGATGCCGCGCGGATCATGCGCGACCGGCACATCTCGTCATTGATGGTCGCAGAGCGCGGCCTCCTGCTGGGCATTCTGACCATCCGCGACATATCGGGGCGCGTCGTGGCCGAAGGACTGTCGCCGGATGCGCCGGTGACACGCGCCATGACTCCCGATCCGGTCAGCCTGCCCGCTGATGCCATCGGCTCTGACGTGCTGCATCTTATGATGGAACGGGGTATCGGTCATGTGCCGATCCTGGGCAACACTGGCCTGGGCAACACTGGCCTGGGCAGCACTGGCCTGGGCAACACTGGCGCGGGAAATACCGGGCTTGTCGGCATCGTCACCCAGACCGACCTGACCCGGTTCCAGGCCGAAAGCTCGGCCGGAGTGATCGGCGATGTGGCGCGGGCACCGGATGGTGCGGCGCTTGCGCGAGCCACGGCGCGCATTCCCCAGTTGCTGGCCCAGCTTGTCGGGGCGGGCAACCGCCACGATGTGGTCACAAGGCTGATCACCGACATCGCCGATGCGGTCACGCGGCGTCTGCTGACGCTGGCCGAGGCGGATCTCGGCTCGCCGCCAGTGCCCTATCTCTGGCTTGCCTGCGGCAGTCAGGGTCGGCAGGAACAGACCGGCGTGTCGGATCAGGACAATGCGATGATGCTGTCCGACGACGCGCGCCCCGAACACGATGCCTATTTTGGGGCTCTGGCAGCATATGTCTCGAACGGACTGGACGAATGCGGCTATGTCTTCTGCCCGGGTGAAATGATGGCGACCACGCCGCGCTGGCGCCAGCCGGTCCGCGTCTGGCGAAAATACTTCCGCGGCTGGATCGACCGACCCGACCCTATGGCGCAGATGCTGGCCTCCGTCATGTTCGACCTGCGCCCGATCGGCGGCGACCACACACTTTACGATGGGTTGCATTCCGAAACGCTGAAAGCCGCGTCGAAAAACTCGATATTTGTTGCACATATGGTGTCAAACGCGCTGACC
The DNA here is from genome assembly GCA_024636635.1 of Puniceibacterium sp. Lineage (GTDB taxonomy): Bacteria > Pseudomonadota > Alphaproteobacteria > Rhodobacterales > Rhodobacteraceae > Puniceibacterium. The sequence continues at coordinate 27,945 of JAGXGV010000004.1, read as the reverse complement.
CACGCGCCGCCGCTGGGACTGTGGCGGGGGCTGACCACACTACGCGCGGGCGAACATCGCGACCGCCTCGACCTCAAGCTGAGCGGCGTGGTGCCGGTTGTCGATCTGGGACGGATCTATGCGCTGCGTGGTCGGCTTGCCCCGGTGCGGACCCGCGCCCGGATCGAGGCGGCACGCGATGCGGGCGTGATTTCTGACGGTGGCGGGCGCGATCTGCTGGACGCCTACGACCTGATCGCGCAGACCCGGCTTGATCATCAGGCGAAACAGGTGCGGCGCGGTCAGAAGCCCGACAATTTCATGGCGCCCGCAGATCTGAGCGAATTCGAACGCAGCCACCTGCGCGACGCCTTTGTCGTGGTCCGCCGTATGCAATCGGCTGCCGGTCAGGGCCGGAGTCTGCCGTGACGCACCCAAGGGCCGCAAAAGGATGACCCCATGCTGTTTGAACTGATCGCCGTCATCGTCGCGGGCTTTGCCGCAGGGGGCGTTGGTGCCTTGGCTCGCCGGACAATCCGCACCCTGCCGGGCTGGATCGTTCCCGTTGCGGCAGGCGGCGCGATGCTGGTGGTTGCGATCTCGCTGGAATATTCCTGGTATGGTCGCACGGCGGCCGGGTTGCCGGATCAGGTCGAGGTGGCCTCGACGCATGAAAGCCGGGCGATCTGGCGGCCCTGGACCTATGTGGTGCGCTACGTCGACCGCTTTGTCGCGGTCGATCACCGATCGGCCCGGACCCATGCCGATGTCGAGGGGCAGAAAATGGTGGATGTCTATCTCTTTGGCCGCTGGACGCCGACAGTGCGCGTGACATCGGTTTTCGACTGCCTGCAAGGGCGGCGCGCCGACCTGCGGGGCGGCGTCGAATTGTCCGGGGACGGCAGCGTGCCAGAGGCGAACTGGATCGCCACAGATCCCGGTGACCCGGTGACACAAACGGCCTGTGAGGCGATCTGAGATGCGCGCCTCGCTCCGGCTGCGCGTGCTTTTGCTGTTCGCCGCCATCGTCGGGGGTGCGGTTGCGGCCACTCTGGCAGGTGTCTGGCTGGGATGGCGCCGTGCACCCGAGGCGATGCCGGCGTTGACCGTGGCGGCCGTGGTTTCCCTGTTCGCAACGGGCCTGACCATCGTCCTGATCTGGCGGCTTTTTGACGAGAATGTCGCGCGCGTGATCGACAGGATTGCCGCCGGGCTACGGGCCCGCGCCCATGGCGGCGTCTCTGACGGGCTGGATATCGCCTCGGCGCGCCACCTGGGCGACCTTGGCCCCGCCGCCGCCGCGCTGTGCGAGCGTCTGACCACAGAAAGAAACGAAGTCGAATCCCGCCTGGCACTGGCGACTGCGGATCTAGAGGCCGAAAAGGCCCAGCTTGCCGCGATCCTGTCAGAGATTCCGGTGGCCGTCATGGTGGTGGATGCGCGCGACCGGATCACCCTGTATGACCGGCAATGCGTACACGCGCTGGGGCAGGTCGCGACCCTGGGTCTTGACCGGTCGGTGTTCGAGTACTTCGAGCGCGCTCCGTTGACCGAGGCGGTCACGCGCCTGCAAACCGCCACCGACCGCCGCTTTGCCGATGTGGACCTGCCCACGGCCGACGGGCTGGGCAGCGTGCGGGCGCGCATCCGGCTGATCGGTCAGGCGCGCGGCTATGTCCTTGCGATCGAGGTGGATGACGCCGTGATGGCCGAACGGCCGCTTGTCTTCGATTTCGATCTGATCGACCGCGCCGGGAACGGCGATGTGGCCGATACGCCGCTTTCGGCGCTGACCTTTGTGATCTTCGATACGGAAACGACAGGGCTGGACACCACGCGCGACGAAATCGTGCAGATTGGTGCGGTCCGTGCGATGAAGGGCCGGATGATCCCCGGCGAGACATTCGAGACGCTTGTCGATCCCGGCCGCCCGATCCCCCCGGCCTCGGCGCGCATCCACGGCATCACCGATGCGATGGTAACCGGGGCCCCCGATATCCGCATCGCCGCGCGGCGGTTTCATGATTTTGCCCGCGACGCGGTGCTGGTGGCGCATAACGCGCCGTTCGATCTGGCCTTTCTCCGGCGCCATGCGGACGTGACCGGTGTTTCCTTTGACAATCCGGTGCTGGATACGGTGTTGCTGTCGGCGGCAGTGTTCGGCGAAACCGAAGAGCATACGCTGGATGCCATTGCCGAACGCCTGGGGATCCGGATCGAAGGCGCGGCGCGGCATACAGCGATGGGGGATGCGCGCGCCACCGCCTCGGTCCTGCTGCGGCTACTGCCGATCCTTGAGGCGCGCGGCGTCCACACGCTGCGCGATGCCGTGAATGCGATGCGCCGCCACCAGCGACTGCTGCCCGACATGAACCGCTGACGCAGGTCCAGGGATCACTTCGATTTCCAGCTGTCCCGCCAGCGCCCGAAGCGGCCACGCCGTTCGGCAAAGGAATCACCCGCCGCCTCGAATCCTTCGTTCATGTCGGCAAGCACCGGGTTGATCCGGTTGCGTTTGAACCGGCGCCAGCGCACCCAGAAGGCCCAGATAAAGGCGGCCAGAATCGTGAGAATGAAGATGTTCACCCACGGGATGATGCGCACATCCGGCCCGTCCACGGGTCGGATACCCACAGCGTTGGGAAAGATCGTGAAGAATTCGTTGCGCCAGCCGTAGTGCGTCAGCACCGCCCATCGCGGCGCCTCGGACGTGGAGCGCAGGTCCGACGCCTCGGCCTGGAGGTTCGAGGTGTCAAACTTGAAATACGGCGGCCAGCCCCAGCCGGTATCCTCGTTCCGGTAGACCATCACGTCCTCCCCGGCCCGCCGCGTCTGGATGAAAAAGACGTCGCGGTTGACCAGCGTGCCATCCGTGCCCACATCCGCCTGCGCCCAGAACCACCGGTTCTCTCCCGGGTCCACGCGCCGCGTATAGGTGTCCGTGACGCGCACGATATCGTGCTGTGGCAGGGTATAATGCAGGAAGGCCCCGACACAGGCCCAGAACAGCAGGATGATCACCCATTTGACGTAGACCATTGCGGCCCCCTTCTCAGTAGAAATTGACGAGGTAGATGATCACCCCGATCAGCACGACCGGCACCACATAGACCCCGAGGATCAGCTTGCGCCGCAATGATCCATCATAGTCCTTCAGCCCCTGCCGCACAAAGGCTTCCCGATCGCCGGTCATGCCTTCTTCGTCCCACTCGGCTTTTAGTTTGCCGCGTCGTACGGAGCGTGAATAGAACGAAAGGGCGATATAGACCAGTGTCAGCACGATGAAACCGCCGACCATCAGTTGCAGCAGGGCGATCATCGTGCCGGCCCCCAGGGACCGACGCGTGGCACGCTGGCGGGGGCGCCTTGCGGTTCTTCCTGCATCGGGGCGTCGTGACCGAACAGGGCGTGGCGCGCGCCTGCCTTGTCCACCTGATACTCCCGGGTCAGGAAATCGATCACGTAGGTTTTCTTTGTCTCGCCCCAGTCCTGGTAAAGCCGATAGAACAGATCCTTGTGACAGATGAACAACTGGCGGATGTCCTTGGGCGCCAGTTCCGCCAGCAGCATGTTGACCAGATCCCGGTCGGGCGTGTCCGCCCCCCGCAGTGTGTAGAAATACGCCGGATGCTCTGACGTAAGATGCGGCCAGGTGCCTTCGCCCTCGGCCCAGGCGACAAGCGCGTTCAGACCGTGCCATTCGGCCGGCAGGTCGCCGGAATGACGCCGCGCCAGCAGTCGGATGTCGCGCCGCGTCGCGCCGGACAGGTCGATTTCCGCATCCTGCGCCGCGTCCACGGTTATGAAATCCATCTTCTGGCGCAGCACGGCCGCGGCATCGACCCCGCGCGCCTGAACGATGGGCTCGACCAGCCGGTTGGTGTCCAGAAAGGCGGCGATGCGGTTGCGGTTCTCCGTGCGCAGCACGGTGTCGATGGGCAGGACCAGCGGCGGCCCGGCCAGGATCGCCGCCGGTTCGGGCACGTCGCGAAAGATGTAGATCCCGCCGAAATGCGCAGTCCAGAAATTGCCCTGTGTAAATTCCATATGGCTCAGCCGCACCGGATTGCGCACCACATCCCCTGTGCGTTTCGCCAGCGTGATCATGTCGGCGATCAGCACATCGTCATACCAGGCGTCGTCTTTGGTCTGGAACGTGTCGACCATCTGCGCCAGTTTGTCGGCATCGCGCAGGGTGCCGCTGGAGGTATCCGCCTCGATCCGGATCTTTCGGATGTCCAGCAGGCGCGCCGGGTCGCTGACGTCATGGACCGAATTCACCAGCTCTCCGCCTACGGCATCCTTTGCGGTCAGCGCGAAAAGCTGCGCCTCGTTGGTCTCGATGAATTGCCGCAGGATCCCGCGCGAGGTCGAGAATTTGGCATCAAGCAACGGCGCGGTCTTCTGCTGCGTGGACAGCAGGATGAACATCCGGTTCACGCCTCTGGGGTTGAGGTAAAGCGGATCGCCCAGTTCCGCCCCGATCTCGGGCGAAAAGCCGGAGATGTCGATATGGAATTCTTTAAGGTTGGTTGTGTGGGTGGTGAGGTGTTTCAGCGCGCGGTTATACCGCTCGACCAGCGCAGGCGAGTCGACGCGGATCAGATTGCCGAACATCAGGCCGGTTTGGATGAGGCGTTTCAATGGCCCCGATCCCGATTCAATGTCTTCCGAAGTTTGGGCGTATTATTGTAGCCAATTTCGAGATAATTTGCTCCAAGCGATAAAATAAGTTCGTTTTTAACTCGACTGACTTCTTCTTTACTCTCATTTACAAAATGTATCAGTTTGCGCAGCGTAAAGTCTGCCTTCTTCGAAAATTCTTGCTCGACAACTTCTCGATTCCACGAACCAAAGTATCTGATGGAATGTCCGCCAAAGCCAATGTCTTTTCCCACGTAAATCTCGCCATTAGAGAAGGTCAATTGATAGACAACATACTTGAATTTCCTAGTGAACAAATCGGATCTCCTTACCTCTCGCGGCCCGTCCTGTCATCGAGATGACCTCAGCCATTCTTCCCCTCCAGATACCGCTTCTTCGCGGCCTCAGTCCGCTCATACTCCCGCACCATCGCCTCCACAGCCGCCTCGTCCGACTTGTCGGCATAGCGGAACTCGGAATCCGCGTAGCGATTGATTTCCTGTATCACCATCCCGACGGTGATGGGGCGGCGCAGTTCGGAAATCATGCCCAGCTTTACCTCATAGGGCTGGAACAGGAAGACGTCGGGCCGTTCCATCCAGTCGTCCGGCAGTTCGAAATCCATCGCCCGCACCTTGACCGCGTCGGTGATGTTCTTGATCGCCCGGCCTGTAAACCGCGCATCCGCCATCTGGATCGCCTTGAGGTAGGTGCCCAGCTTGGCCAGCGTGTCCAGATCGCCGACCGATCCCTGCACCCGCTCGAACACCTCGATCAGCCCGGCCTCGTGCGGGCGGGCATGTGATTCAAAACTTGCCGCCACCGCCCGCTTGACCTCCTGCGCGGCGAACAGGTCGTGATCGCCCAGCGGAATCTTGTGCCGCTTGCCCAACAGCAAGGCAAGGATGTCGATGTAATCCTCGCGCGTCTGCGGCCCGTCCACCAGAAACCGCGCCCCGGCACGCTGGCGCAGGGCATCGTCGACATTTTCGGGAAAGTTCGAAAACATCCCGAAGGTACAGTTGCCGCGGACCACCGTATTTGCCCCCGCGAACGATTCCATCAGCACCGCGGTAATCTCGAGCTGCCCGGCCGAGGATTGCCGGTCGCCCCTCTTGCCCGCAAGCTGGTCGATGTCGTCGATGGTGCCGAACCCGATCACCGCAGGGTCTAGGATGTGGTCGATGAACGCCTTGGCATTCTGGCCCGACTTGCCCTGATAGCTGTCGATATTCTCGGTGCTCAGATTCTGGTAACGGAACGGATAGCCCGCCACCTCGCAATAGCCGTGCAAAAGGCCCGCCATCATCTGGATCAGCGTCGTCTTGCCGGTGCCGGGCGCGCCGTCCCCCATGAAGGTGAAAATGAACCCGCCAAGGTCCGCAAACGGGTTCAGGCGGCGGTCAAAATCATAGGCCATCAGCATCTTGGACAGACGCAGGGCCTGATATTTGGCGATATGGTTGCCGACGACCTCTTGGGGTTTCTTGAACTGCATGGTCAGGGTCGTGCCGCGCGCCTGCGTCGATGGCTGAAAGCCGCGGATGGTGAAATCGTCCGCCTCGACACGCCAGCTTGCCCCGGAAAAGGCGGCGACCCGGGGGGCGCCCTGCGCCCGCAACGCCACCTGCGCCATCAGCGCCTCGGCATAGGCGCTCAGCGTGGCGACAAGATGCGCATCGTCGCCGACATGGGTCGCGATCTCCTGATCAAGCTGCCAGAGCGCGCCGTGCAGGGCCAATCCGGCATTTTCGGTCAGCACCTCGTCCACATCCCCGATCGTCACCGAAATGTCCGGCCCATGCGGGCGCAGCAGGAAGGCCAGCGCATTGGCAAACACATGGGCAACGGCCAGCGCCTCGGCACCCAGCAGTTCGGTGAACTCTGCGCGGCGATCGTCGCCGATCGGCCCCTGCAGGTTGACGCGCTTGAGCGCGCCAAGCCCGGTCGCGTCCGAAAACGTCTCGCCGACGGCAAGCGCAATGGACAGCGCCCGGCGCAGAAGGCTGATCGCCGTCGCCTGCAAGGGCGACAGCAGCGGATCGTCGCCATGCATCGCCTCGATCCGGGCGATCAGATGCACGCCCTCGGGACGCGCGGTGCTGCGGGTCACCAGCCCGGGCGTCGTGCTGCGCAACCGCCGCCCCGCGGCAATGCCCGGCGACCGCTCTTGCGCCGGCCCTGACACCCGCGCCCGGGCGATCCGCGGCGTGTGGTCAAACCCTTCCAGCAGCGCCGCCGCAGCGGCGTAATGCTTGCGGATGTCTGCCTCGCGCAATTCCATAAGGTCGGATGTCTGGCTCATGTCCTGGCGCTCTCCCGCTTCTTCTTTTCAAAAATACCCAGAATCCACCCCTCGGGCACAAGACATCCCTCAGTAACTGAGCACCCGCCCCCCCGGACTCACCACAAACTTGCGCACGGCGGAAAATCCCGGCGGCGCCTTTTCAGCGAGCACCTGATAGGGCCGTTCGGGCAGGACGATCATGCGTTCGCTGCGGGTGGCCCCCGTCTCGATTCCGCGCCCCGAAAACGGGTCGAGCGCAAAGATCTCGCGTTCCACCGTGCCGAACCAGCCGGTGCGTTCCTCGCGCACCCGCTCGCTTTCCAGCTCTTCCAGCGTCCAGGCCAGCGCCCAGTCCTGACCGGCGGGGGCATGTGCCTCGGCCAGCACCTCGCGGATCGGGCCGGATTGGCGCGTGAAGGCATGCGAATACATCGGTCCCAGATGCAGGCGCCGCAGCCGCTTGGGATGCAGGTCGGCGAAACTCTCGTCGAATCCCCTGGCGATGGTCAGCAGCTTCAGACCCCCCAGCGCCTGCCCCATGAGATGCGTCTGAACCTCGGGCCAGCGGCGCTGGTCGCGCGGCAGCGCCTCGCGCCCCGAATCCTCGACCTCCATCAGGTAGACCACCGGCAGGTTGATGACCGAATCGTAGACCGCCCAGTGGATCAGGTAACGCCGCCGCGGCTCGGCCCCCGACAGCCAGACCGCCACCGGATCGTTACGCGGCCAGAACAGCTTGCCCCGCGACAACTCCTCGTAATACAGCCGCTGGCTCAGGGCATATTGCAGGCGCGTCGGCAGGCTCCGTTCGCCGATGATCTGCGCCACCATCTGATCCTTCAGCACGGCGACCGACGGCATCGCGTCCAGATGCCCGCACGCCTGCAACGCATCGTTCGCCATCACCAGCAATTCCGAAGCGACCGGAAACCCCGATTCGTGGTTGTCCATGGTCAAAGAGCCAAAGAACTGCCCGGTGTCCCGCCCGACCAGCAGATACTTGTAGCCAAGCGCGCGGAAGGTAAAGGCGATGCCCTGCACATAGCGCGCCAGCACCTCGACCTCTTCGCGCCCCAGCCTGCCTTCGGAATGCAGCACCGCGGCGACGCGTGCGAGATGCCCGCTGATCGCCTCGAACTTGGCAAAATAGCGGCGCGACGCAAAGGTATCGCTCAGACCCACATGGTCGTTGGTCAGATCGCTCATGCCGACGCCACCCGCACGGCCCCTGCGCAGCGGTCAAGGAAGGCCGACAGAAGTCTGGCGCCCCGTTCCGCTTTGCTGCGACCACCGTCCTGCATCACGACCCGTACAGGTTCTTGTCGTGCTTCTCGACGATTGACGCAAAACGTCGGGCAAACCGTTCGTCCGCCCTGGCCTTGGCCTCCAGCACCTCGCGGGCAAAGACCATGTGATCCTCGTGCTTTTCCATCATGTCGGCCATGCGCTGATTGGTGGCTGTGCCGATGGCGGCCATCGCGGTCTGCGCCTCCTGATCGCTCTGTACGCCGATTTCGTTGATCCGGTGCGCCACATCCTGCTGCTGCGCGGTCTTGAGCGACTTGGACAGGGCATCGTACAGCACCACCCGCTGTTTCGTATCGGTCTGAAGCTTGTTGATCAGTACCATCTGCGTCGCCGCCTGATTCTGGAGCGAATCTATCCAGGTCTTGCCCTTCTCGATATAGCGTTCCAGCGTCTGCGATTTGGCAAGCTTCACCTGTTCGTCCTGCACCAGCGCATTATAGGCGCGGTTCAGATCCGACAGTTCAGTTTCCAGCTTGGTGCGCGCTGCCGCGTCCTGCTCCATGGAAATCCGCCGTTCAAGGTCGATGATCCGGGGGTCCAGCTTCAGAACCTCGGCCTTCACCGCCTCAAGCTCACCCACGGTGAATTCGCGTTCGTCCAGCGTTTCGGACAGGTTCGTCTCAACCCGGTCCTTCTGCTCGTTGAGAAGAAGCAATTGCCCCTCAAGCAGTTTCACGATCACATCGGACTTGCCGATCAGATCCTGCAACTTGTCGTCGATGCTGGCCATCTTGATGCGTTCGTGCCGCATCGAATCCGACTTGCCCTTGGAAAAGACCCCGACAAGGCTTTCCCACCCGGTCTTGTTGCGCATCTCGTCGAAGTCACGCGAAAACGCCGAGGTGACATCGTCCAGCCCCATGATCAGCTCGGCGATGTTGGCGTTCATCACGTCGGTATGGGTATTCACGTCGTCAAGCGTCGCAGTCTCGATGTCGATGGTGACGTCGTCGCCGGCCTTTATCTTGGCGCGCGTCGTCTCGATCCGGCTGGTGAGTTCGGAAATCTTGGCCTGCGCCTCGGCTACCTGGGCCTGGCTCTGGCGGACCTGGGCTTCGAAATCGGACATGCTCGGGGTCTCCTTGACGGGCCAGCGGGGTGGTCCTGCCGGACACGGTCCTCTGGACATGGGTAATGTTATACTGATTTACATCCATCGTGGATCAAAAAAGATCTGCCCGATCCTGCCCCGAAACAAATTGCCGCTGCAATTGATTTCCACTCTGCCCGGCCATGGATCGCCCCGGCAGATGGTGCTGGTTCTGCGTCCCCGGTTCAGGCCGTCCGCAGGGCGGTCTGCAACCTGCGCAATTGCGTCCGGAGCGCCTGTATCTCGTCATGGCGCATCCCGGTCGCGGCCGAGGCGCAGCCCGGCACATGGGCCGCCCGCGCCTGCATCGACCGGCCCGCGTCCGTGAGGTCCACAGAGACGCGGCGTTCGTCGGCGCCGTCACGGTCACGCCGCACCAACCCCATGCCTTCCAGCCGTTTGAGCATCGGGGTAAGGGTATTGGATTCCAGCCCCAACCGCCGACCGATCTGCCCGACACTAAGCGGCGCCTGAACCCAAAGCGTCACCATCACCAGATATTGCGGATAGGTCAGCCCCAGCGGGTCAAGCGCTGGACGCAACAGCCAGCGAACCGGAGGGAGATTCCAATGTGTGATGCCTGTGTGATGAATGCCGTGAAGGACCGAATGCTGTCGAGGCGCAGCTTTTTCGCCTCTGCGGGGATGGCCGGGGCCGCCGCTGCCCTTGGGGCCACCGCGCTGCCCACGGGCGCCCGGGCCGCCGCCCATGCCGGTCTGACCGATCTGACCCACACCCTTTCGGGCGATTTCCCGACTTTCTTCGGGGAGCCCGGCTTTGCGGCGGAACAGCTTTACCAGTTCGACAGCGACGGCTTCAACCTGTTCAACATGACGGTGAACGAACACACCGGCACCCATGTGGACGCGCCGCTGCACTTTTCCGCAGACGGGATTTCCGTGGACGAGATCCCGGTCATGTCGCTGATGGCGCCGCTCTGCGTCATCGACATTTCCGCCCGCGCGGCCGAGGATGCGGACACCACGCTGTCGCCGGACGACCTGCAAGCCTGGATCGACGCCAACGGCCCGATCCCCGATCAGGCCTGTGTTGCGCTCTATTCCGGCTGGGGTGCAAAGGTCACGACGGACGGCTATCGCAACTTCGACGGCACCGCGATGCACTTTCCGGGGTTCCATGTGGAAGCGGCCCAGATGCTGCTGGATACCGGGGCGGCGTCGATCGCATCGGATACGCTGTCGCTCGACTCCGGAATCTCGCCCGATTTTGCCACTCATTACGCCTGGTTGCCGCAGGGCCGGTTCGGGATCGAATGTATCGCCAACCTCGATCTGATGCCTGCCACGGGGGCGACCGTGTTCATCGGCGCACCCAAGCACAAGGGCGGCAGCGGCGGTCCGGCACGTATTCTTGCCATGGTCTGATCGGGGTCGCGGACAGTTATGACCGCGGTCATAAATCCCGCAGGGCAGACTGATCCGTCGGTGCGAACAGGGGCACCGTCCGCGCCCCGCGCCTGGCGTGTCGGGAATGGTCATGACCGCAGTCAGGAACCCCACGGCGGCGACCCGTCGGTCGGCGTGAGCAGGTGCCGCAGCAGGGCAAGCGGGTGGCGGCGCAGGGTCAGGCGCATGGCGACGTAATCCTCGACCACCTGTTCGCCCTCGGTCATTTCGGGCAGACAGGCGGCGGGCTCATGGATCATCTCGCCGCCGATATCGTTCGCGAACAGCGGCAGAGGGGCGTCGCCCGCCAGCGCCTTTGCCTCCCACAGGGCCTCGCGGCGGGTCAGGCCGATGTCGGCAAACACATCCGCCTCGGCCAGCCGGGCGAGGACTGGCGGGGCAAGGCCCGCACGGCGCCAGACATCCCGCACACTGAGGTATCCGTTGCCGCGCGCGGCAGAGATCCAGGCGGCATCCTCGTCGCGCAACCCCTTGATCTGGCGAAACCCAAGGCGCAGGGCCAGCCCGCCACGCCCGTCGGATTCCATCGCATTGTCCCAGTAGCTGGCATTGATGCTGACGGCGCGCACCTCGACCCCGTGTTCGCGGGCATCGCGCACGATCTGCGACGGGGCATAGAAGCCCATCGGCTGGGAATTCAGCAGCGCACAGGCGAACAGGCCGGGATGGTGGCATTTGATCCAGGCACTGGCATAGACCAGCAGCGCAAAGCTGGCCGCATGGCTTTCTGGAAAGCCGTAAGAGCCGAACCCCTCGATCTGGCTGAAACAGCGTTCGGCGAAATCGGAATCATAGCCGTTGGTGCGCATCCCCCGCAGGAAACGGTCGCGGAATTCGCTGACATTTCCGTGTTTCTTGAAGGTGGCGAGGCTGCGGCGCAACCGGTCCGCCTCGGTCGGGGTGAAATTCGCGCCGATGATGGCGATCTGCATGGCCTGCTCCTGAAACAGCGGCACGCCCAGCGTCTTGCCCAGCACCGCCCCCAGCGCGTCGGACGGGAACGACACCGCCTCTTCGCCATTCCGGCGCCGGATGTAGGGATGCACCATGTCGCCCTGGATGGGGCCGGGGCGGATGATCGCCACCTCGATCACCAGATCATAGAAGTTGCGTGGCTTCATCCGGGGCAGGAAATTCATCTGCGCGCGGGATTCAACCTGAAAGACCCCGACGGAATCCGCGCGGCAGAGCATGTCGTAGACCACCGGATCCTCGGGCGGCAGGGTGGCCAGGGTATAGGTCTTGCCGTGGTGTTGGGTCATCAGATCGAATGCCTTGCGGATGCAGGTCAGCATCCCCAGCGACAGCACATCGACCTTGAGGATGCCCAGGGAATCGATGTCGTCCTTGTCCCAGCAGATGACGGTGCGGTCCTCCATGCTGGCGTTTTCGATCGGGACAAGTTCGTCCAGCCGCCCTTCGGTGATGATGAAGCCGCCGACATGCTGGGACAGGTGGCGGGGAAAGCCGATGATCTCGTGGATCAGCTGCATCGTCATTTGCAGACGGCGGTCGGCCGGGTCCAGGCCGATTTCGCGCATCCGCTGATCTTCGAGCCCGTTGGTGGAAAAGAACCCCCAGAGTTGCGAGGACAGCGCGCCGATGGTGTCGCGCGACAGGCCCATCGCCGCGCCCACCTCGCGGATGGCGCGTTTGCCGCGGTAGTGGATCACCGTCGCACACAGGCCCGCACGGTGGCGGCCATAGCGTTCATAGATATGCTGGATCACCTCTTCGCGGCGTTCGTGTTCGAAATCGACGTCGATATCGGGCGGCTCGTCCCGCGCCTCGGACACGAAGCGTTCAAAGACCATGGTGCCGATTTCCGGACTGACCGAGGTGACGCCAAGCGCGTAGCAGACCACGGAATTGGCGGCTGATCCCCGCCCCTGGCACAGGATGCCGCGGTCACGGGCAAAGGCGACGATGTCGCGCACGGTCAGGAAATAGGGTTCGTATTTCAGGCGGCCGATCAGGTCGAGCTCATGGGCGAGCATGGTGCGCACCTTGTCGGGCGCGCCGTAGGGATAGCGCCATTTCAGCCCCGCATGGGCGAGCCGGGCCAGACGCTGCGGCGGGGTTTCGCCCTGTCCGTTTTCGCCTGGTGCTATTTCGCTGGGGTATTCGTAACGCAGGCTGCCAAGGTCAAAGGTGCAGCGGTCGGCCAGTGCCTGCGCGCGGGAAACGGCATCGGCGTGGGGGCCCAGAAGGGCGCGCATCTCTGCGCCACTGCGCAGGCGCAGTTCGCTGTTGGCAAGTGCGGCATGCCCCAGCTGTTCGACGCGGCAGCCAAGGCGGATGGCGCTGAGCACATCGGCCAGCCGCCGCCGCCGCCCGTGGTGCATGCGCGGGCAGGCCGAGGCGACGGTGGGCAGGTTCAGGCGTCTGGCGAGCGCGGCAAGGGCGTCGCACCGGGCCCCGTCCTGTCCGTCATAATGCGGCGCAAGCACAAGGTGCATCTGCCCGCCAAGGCGGCGCGTCAGCCGTTGCGCCTGTTGCAGCCATCCATCCGCGCCGGGCGGCATCGTCTGTGGGTGTTGCGGGCCGTGCAGGAGCAGTTCGAGCCCGTCCGCATCTTCCAGAAGGTCGGACAGGTGCAGGTCGCAGCGCCCCTTGGCCGCGCGCAACCGCCCGCACGAGATCAGCCGACAGAGCCGCGCCCAGCCGGTGCGGGTGGCGGCGAGAGCGGTGAGTTCGATCCCTTCGGCAAAGACGAGGCGGGCGGCGGGGATCAGGCGGGGCACGTTGCGGATCGGGGCCGAGGGCGGTTTCGGCAGGTGGGGCGGCGCCGGGGGGCCGATGAGGCCGTATTCGGCGTCGAAGGCCCGCCGTTCCGCCACCTGGCGGGCAATCTCGCGCCCGGCGGTGTGGGCGCGCACGATGCCGGCGACGGAATTGTCGTCGGCGATGGCGATGGCCGAGAGGTCGAGCATGGCGGCACGGCGCATGTATTCCTCGGGGTGGGAGGCCCCGGTGAGGAAGGTGAAGTTCGAGGTGATGGACAGTTCTGCGGTCATGGTGAGTCGCAGTATGTTCCATTTTTGTTCCGGATTTGAGTCCCATCTGTCGCTGCGTGCTGCGCCGTCGGGTCGCGGCGGCGGAGGGCGGTCCCCGGGGAGAGGCCGGAGACGGGTATTTGTGAAAAGAAGAAGCGGTCAGGCGGTGCGGTGCGGCCCGATGACGGCGACACCGGCCAGGATGAGGCCGGACACCGTGGCGATCATGCCGGCCGCCGAGACCGCATCGGTGCCGCCGAGCCAGAGCGGGCCGTAGCCCGCCAGCACATAGCCGAGGATGGCCGAGAGGGTGGCGAAGGCCACGCTCCAGCAGATCTGGGCCGAGAGGCGGTTGGTCATCATGCGCGCGGCTGCGGGCGGGCAGATGAACATGGCGATCACGATGATCGAGCCGACCGCGTCGAAGGCGGCGACGGCGGCGATGGCGGCGGTGACGACGAGGCCGAGGCTGAGCACTTGCACGGGGATGCCGAGCGTGCGGGCAAAACCTTCGTCGAAGGTGGCAAGCTTCAGCGGCCGCCAGAAGATCCGGATGGCGACGGAGACCGCCAGCAGGGTCAGCGCCATGCGGGGCAGTTCGGGTGGCAGGCCGGCAAGCGCCCGGGGGTCGAGCAGCGAGGACCAGCCCGTTGCGTCGAGCCAGATCAGGCTTTCGAGATTGCCGTAGAGGGCGTGTTCCACATCGAGATGTACCGACGAGGTGTCGGATTGTTCGAGCAGGAGAACCCCGGCGGCGAACATCGAGGTGAAGATGACGCCCATGGCGGTGCCGGCGTCGACGCGGCCAAGGCGGCGGATCGTCTCGATCAGGAGCACGGCAACGAGAGCGGCGCAGGCAGCCCCCAGCATCATCGGCCAGGCGGCGATCCGGCCTGTCACAAGGAAGGCGACGACGATCCCGGGCAGCACGACATGGCTGATGGCATCGCCGATCAGGGCCTGGCGGCGCAGCAGCAGGAAGTTGCCGGGCAGGGCGCAGGCGACGGCTGCACAGATGCCGATCAGCAGCGGCGCAAGCGAGAGGATGACGAATTCGTCGCCCATCACGCGGTCCCCGGCGCAGTGGCGATGCGGCGGTCGAGTTCGGCGATCTGGTCGGGGGTGAGCACGTCGAGGATCAGCGTGAGGCCGTCATCGCGCGCCGAAAGTTCCGAGAGATGCGCGCTGGAGCGCAGGGCCTGCCAGCGGGTTTCGTCCCGCAGGGCGGCGGCGGCGCGGCTGTGGCCTTCGGAGGTGGGGACGCCGTCGGCACGCTGCAGGCCGTTGCGGCGCAGCAGGCGGCGGGTCAGTGCCTCGTACACCGGTTGATCCTGGGCGAGCGCGAGCAGGCCCTGGCGGAGGTGGACCTGGCGCTGGTGGGAACGGTGGCGCAGGGCGGCCGACAGCACGCCGCGCCCTGGCGCGAGCAGCAGCGAGGCGGTGAAGACGGCAAACCCGGTGAGCACGATGATCGGGCCGGTGGGCAGGCCGGGCGCGGTGGCGGATATGGCCGCGCCGATGTAGCCCGAAAGTCCGCCGAAGAGCCCGGCAAGCAGCACGACGCGGTCGGCGCGATTGGACCAGAACCGCGCGGTTGCGGCAGGGATGATCAACAGGGCGACGATCAGGATCAGGCCGACGACCTTGAGCCCCACGACCGTGATTGCCATGACCAGCGTCATGATGGCCAGGTCCATGCGGTGGATGTCGATGCCCTGCGTTTCGGCAAAGCCGGGGTCGAAGGCCACCATCAGCAGCGGGCGGCGCAGGGCAAGGGCAGAGGCCAGCACCAGCAGCCCTCCGGCCGCGATCAGGATGGCGTCGCTGAACAGCATCCCGGCGGTCGAGCCGAGCAGGAAGCTTTCCAGTCCCGCCTGACGGCCCGCCGACAGGGTCTGCACCACGGTCAGAAGCACGATGCCGAAGCCGAAGAAGACCGACAGGACGGCGCCGATTGCGGCATCCTCGGCCAGCCGTGTGCGCCGGGTAAGCCACGAGACGCTGAGCAGGCCGATCCAGGCGGACAGCGCCGATCCGGCCATGAGGCCCGCCAGATTGCGCCCGTCGCCCCCCAGCGCGACCATGAGCATGAAGGCCAGCGCGAGGCCGGGCAGGGTGGCATGGCTGACGGCATCCGCGACCAGCGATCGCTTGCGCAGGAACAGGAAGGTTCCCGTCGCGCCTGCCGCCAGTCCCAATGCGGCAGAGCCGAGGGTGACCAGCGTGGCGTTGTAGCCGATCTGGAGGAGCAGCGCGTCAAGCAGCATCTAGGCGCCCATGGTCAGCTGGCTGATCTGCCCGTCCGCCAGGCGTCCGCCATAGGTGGCCTGCACCGTTTCGGGGGTAAAGGCCGCCGCGATAGGGCCTTCGCCCATCTTGCGGCGGTTGATCAGGAAGACGTTGTCGAAATAGGCCCTGACGGTGGACAGGTCGTGGTGGACGGCGACCACGGTCTTGCCCTCGGCGCGCAGGCTTTTGAGTACGTCGATGATGGCACTTTCGGTGGCGGCATCGACCCCGGCAAAGGGTTCATCAAGCAGGTAGAGATCGGCCTTCTGCGCCAGTGCGCGCGCGAGGAAAACCCGCTGCTGCTGGCCGCCCGAAAGCTGGCCGATCTGGCGGTCGGCAAAATCCTCCATCCCGACGCGGGCGAGGCAGTCGCGGGCCTGCCGTATGTGATGGGCACGGACACGGCCCAGCAGGCCGAGGTCGCGGTAGAGACCCATCAGCACGACATCCAGCACCTCGGTCGGGAAATCCCAGTCGACAGAGGCGCGCTGGGGCACGTAGGCGATGCGGTGGGCCTGCTGCGCCAGCGGCTGGCCATAAACGGTGATGCGGCCCGAAAGCGGTTTGACGATGTTCAGGGCGGCCTTGAGCAGGGTGGACTTGCCCGCGCCGTTGGGGCCGATGATGGCCGTCATGGCGCCATCCTGTACGGTCATGTCGATGGAAAACACCACCGGTTGTTCGCCGTAGGACACGGTAAGGCCGCGGATGGCAAGCGGGCTTTGATCGGGGGCGGTCCGGGGCAGGGCAAGGGTCATGTGATGTCCCGCAGTCGGCCCGTCATGCCGGTGGCGGGGATGTCCGCACCAAGGGCGCGCGCGATCACGGTCACGTTGTGGTCGATCATGCCGACATAGGTGCCTTCGTAGGTGCCCGGTTCGCCCATGGCATCCGAGTAGAGCTCGCCTCCGATCCGGACCGTGTGGCCCTGTGCGGCGGCGCCTTCGATCAGGGCGCGGATATTGCGGTCTGACACCGAGGTTTCGACAAAAACCGCCTCGATCCGGCGGCTGACAAGGGTATCGACAAGGGCACCGATGCGTTGCAGCCCGGCTTCGGATTCGGTCGAGATATCCTGGATTCCAAGCACCTCGAACCCGTAGCGGCGTCCAAAATAGCCAAAGGCATCATGGGCGGTGACCAGAACGCGCCTGTCTTCGGGGATCGTCGACAGGGTGTTGTCCGCATAGACCGCGAGCGTGTCGATCTGCGCCAGGTAGGCCGTGGTATTGGTATCGAAGGTGGCGGCAAGGTCGGGGCGCACAGCGGTCATGGCGTCGCGAGCGGACAGGACGGCGAGGCGCCAGATGTCGGGCACCATCCAGATATGCGGATCGGGGCGGGCGTCGTAGTCGGCGTGGTGCAGCAACTGATCCTTGGGAATGGATTCGCCGATGGCGGTCACGGCGGAGCGGTCGGCGAGGCGCAGCAGGAACTCTTCCATTTGCGCCTCGAGATAGAGCCCGTTCCAGAGCACAAGATCGGCACGCAGCAGCGATACGATGTCGCTGCGGGTCTGCCGGTAGCTGTGCGGATCGACGCCGGCCCCCATCAGCGCGACCACCTTTACGGCGTCACCGCCGATGTGGCGGGCCGCATCGGCAATCATGCCGGTGGTCGCGGTGACCGCGAGCATGTCCTGCGCAAACGCAGCCTGCGGCAGAAGGGCCGTTCCGGCAAGGCCCAGGAGGAGCGAGCGGCGGTCTGTGTGCATACGTAAATGTCCTGATGTCTTGGGTTGAATATGCGAGGCATTCTCAAAACGTCAAGTGTATTGCGAATAATTCGCATTATCGTGGTGGGGATCAGGCGCCGTCCTGCCCGTCCGGGTAGCAGGTGGCGTGGTGTTGCGCTTGAAATTGCGGGCCTGCGCCGCCACAGTCAGCCCAAACAGTGCCATTGGCGGAGGAATGACATGCGCGAAGTCGGGATGGCGCAGACGGGGCGCGCGTCTGGCAGGATGCTTGCGCAGACGGTCGAGCCGCGCAATCTGGGGATGCCGCTGGACCTTGACCAGGTAATGCGCGCCACCGCCAACCGGTCGGCGATCGAGCGGCGGGCGGCGACGCTGCCTGGACGGCGGTCGGTCAAGAAGGACTGGCAGGCGGCCTGGCTGGCCCGCGCCGTGTCCTGTATCGACCTGACGACCCTGGCCGGGGATGACACGGTGGGCCGGGTTCAGCGTCTGTGCGCCAAGGCTCGCCAGCCGGTCCGGGCGGATCTGCTGGACGCGCTGGGCCTGCCGGGGCTGACGGTGGGGGCGGTCTGCGTCTATCACGACATGATCGCCCCTGCGGTGGCGGCGCTGGACGGATCGGGCATTCCGGTGGCGGCGGTGTCCACAGGCTTTCCCGCCGGACTGTCGCCGTTCCATCTGCGGGTGGCCGAGATTGGCGAAAGCGTGGCGGCGGGGGCGGCCGAGATCGACATCGTGATTTCCCGTCGGCATGTGCTGACCGGGAACTGGCAGGCGCTTTATGACGAGATGCGCGCCTTTCGTGACGCCTGCGGTGCAGCGCATGTCAAGGCAATCCTTGCGACCGGAGAGCTGGGGACCTTGCAGAATGTCGCGCGCGCGTCGCTGGTGTGCATGATGGCGGGGGCCGATTTCATCAAGACCTCGACCGGGAAAGAGCCGGTCAATGCGACCTTGCCGGTGACGCTGGTGATGTTGCGCGCGATCCGCGACTACCATGCGGCGACGGGGAGTCGCATCGGGTACAAACCCGCCGGGGGCATCTCGAAGGCCAAGGATGCGCTGATCTATCTGGCGCTGATCAAGGACGAACTGGGCGACCGCTGGTTGCGTCCTGACCTGTTCCGCTTTGGCGCCTCGTCGCTGCTGGGCGATATTGAACGGCAACTCGAACATCACGTGACTGGCGGCTATTCGGCCAGCTGGCGCCATGCAATGGGCTGAGGCGTCCGGAATTGTGACTGTGGAAAGAGAAGAAGAGATGGGCGTGAGCGAGATTTTCGAGAGCATGGAATACGGTCCCGCACCCGAAAGCGCGGCCGAGGCGCTGGCATGGCTGGTGGATCAGGGCAGCCGGTTCGGCCATTTCATCGACGGTGCGATGACCGCGCCCGGCGACACGTTTGAATCCCGCAATCCCGCCACGGGCGAGGTGCTGGCGCTGGTCAGTCAGGCCACGCAGGGCGATGTGGACAATGCCGTCGCGGCGGCGCGGCGGGCGCAGAACAAATGGGCGGCGCTGGGCGGGCCGGGGCGGGCGCGGTTCCTGTATGCCATCGCGCGGCTGTTGCAGAAACACGCGCGGCTGTTCGCGGTTCTCGAAACGCTCGACAATGGCAAGCCGATCCGCGAAAGCCGCGACATCGACGTGCCTTTGGCGCAGCGGCATTTCTATTATCACGCCGGTATGGCGCAACTGATGGAGAGCGAACTGCGCGGGCGCGAGGCGCTGGGCGTCTGCGGGCAGATCACCCCGTGGAATTTTCCGCTGCTGATGCTGGCCTGGAAGGTCGCACCGGCGCTGGCGATGGGCAATACCGTGGTGCTGAAACCTGCGGAATATACCTCGCTTACCGCGTTGCTGTTTGCCGACATCTGTCGCCAGGCGGGGCTGCCCAGGGGGGTGGTGAACATCGTGACCGGCGACGGCGCGGTGGGCGAAATGATCGTGGGCGCAGAGGTGGACAAGGTCGCCTTTACCGGCTCGACCGAAGTCGGGCGCCGCATCCGCACGGCAACGGCGGGGTCGGGCAAGGCGCTGACGCTGGAGCTGGGGGGCAAGAGCCCGTATATCGTGTTCGAGGACGCCGATCTTGATTCTGCGGTCGAAGGGCTGGTGGATGCGATCTGGTTCAATCAGGGGCAGGTCTGCTGCGCCGGGTCGCGCCTTCTGGTGCAGGAAGGCATCGCCGAACGGTTTTATGCCAAGCTGCGCAACCGGATGGACGTGCTGCGCATCGGTGATCCGCTGGACAAGTGCATTGATGTGGGCGCCATCGTCGATCCGGTGCAACTGGACCGCATCAAGACGCTGGTGTCGGGCAGCGACGGCACGGTCTACACCGCCGCGACCCCCTGTCCGGAGGGGTGTTTCTATCCGCCGACGCTGATCACCGGCCTGTCGTCGGCATCGGCCCTGATGCAAGAGGAAATCTTTGGCCCGGTGCTGGTGGCGACGACTTTCCGCACGCCGTCAGAGGCGGTCGAGATCGCCAACAACACGCGCTATGGCCTTGCGGCGACGGTGTGGAGCGAGAATATCAACGTCGCACTCGACATCGCGCCCAAGCTGGCCGCCGGGGTGGTCTGGATCAACGGCACCAACATGTTCGACGCCTCGGCCCCGTTCGGGGGCGTGCGCGAATCCGGCTTTGGCCGCGAGGGCGGCTGGGACGGATTGCTGGCCTATACCCGCGAGGTCGGCACGCACAAGCGGCTGAAGCCGGTAAAGCCCTTCACCGGGACCGAGGTGGATCCGCAGGCGGTGGACCGCACGGCCAAGCTCTTTATCGGGGGCAAGCAGGCGCGCCCCGATGGCGGGTATGCGCGCAATGTCTGGGACAAGACGGGCAAGCTGATCGGGCAGGCGCCGCTGGCCAATCGCAAGGATGTGCGCAACGCGGTCGAAGCCGCGCAGGCAGCGAAAGGCTGGTCCGCGACCACGGCACATCTGCGGGCGCAGATCCTGTATTATCTGGGCGAAAACCTGTCGGCGCGGGCGGACGGGCTGGCGCAGTCCATCGACCGCATGACCGGCGGGCGCACCGGCGCGAAAGAGGTCGGGGCGGCGGTGAACCGGCTGTTCACCTATGCCGCCTGGGCCGACAAGTACGAGGGCCGGGTGACACAGGTGCCGATGCGGGCGGTGGCCATGGCCCTGCGCGAACCCTGCGGGGTGATCGGCGCGCTCTGTCCCGATGAAGTACCGCTTCTGGGGCTGGTGTCGCTGATGGCACCCGCCATCGCCATGGGCAATCGCGTGGTGCTGGTGGCGTCAGAGGCATATCCGCTGGTGGCGGCGGATCTTTATCAGGTGCTCGACACGTCGGACGTGCCGGCAGGTGTGGTCAACATCCTGACCGGCCGCCATGCGGAGCTGGCCCCCACCCTGGCCGCCCATGCCGACATGGCGGCGGTCTGGAGCTTTTCGGCCGCCGATCTGTCGGCGGACATCGAACGGGGGGCCGCGGGGTCGCTGAAACGCACATGGGTCAACAACGGCCTGGCGCGCGACTGGATGGGCCCGGCAGGCGAAGGACGGGCATTCCTTGAGGCCGCAACCGAGGTCAAGACGGTCTGGGTACCCTATGGCGCCTGAGCAGGACGGGGCGCGGGCCGCGACCTGCCCCGCGCGGCAGTGCTGGCGGATCGGAGCGAATCAGCCTATGGGCAGCCTCTTGGGCCGCAGAGGTGTCGCCTGACATTGAGATTTCACATCCGCAGTGTTATCTTAAGGGTATCCCAGTGCCGGGGATCTGGTCCGCGCAGCCAAACCAGGAGGACAATGTCCTGTCATTCAATACTGAAGCGGCCAGTGCCGCTCGTCCGGGGATGCCCATGCCGGGCGTAACCCATCTGGATGTAACCAGCGAGAAGATCCTCGCCTGCATCCTTTCCAGCCTCGATGACAACAAGGCCGAAGAGGTCGTGCAGATTGATCTGCGCGGCAAGACCGCCATCGGCGATTACATGGTCATCTGTTCGGGGCGTTCGTCGCGTCAGGTCGCGGCGCTGTCCGACAAGGTCGTCGATGACCTGAAGGAACAGTTCGGCGTGCTTTCCAAGACCGAAGGCAAGGATACCGGCGATTGGGTGCTGATCGACACGGGCGACGTGATCGTCCACATCTTCCGTCCGGAAGTGCGCGAATTCTACCAGCTCGAAAAGATGTGGCTGCCCGCGGGCGACTTGGTCAAAGCCAAGACCCAGTAGATGCGGGTCCATCTTTGCGCTGTGGGCCGGTTGCGGACCGGCCCGGAACGCGCACTGGTCGATGACTACCTGCAACGGTTTGACCGTGGCGGGCGCGGGCTGGGCCTTGGCCCCGTCACGGTTCACGAGGTAGAGGACCGCAAGGGCGGCGGCATGGCTGCCGAAGCCGTTCTTTTGCAAAAGGCCCTGCCTGCCGGGGCGCTGATCTGTGTGCTGGATGAACGCGGGCCACTGATATCGTCGCCCGAATTTGCCGAAAAGCTGGCGGGATGGCGCGATGCCGGGACCGGCGACCTGGCCTTTGTCATCGGTGGCGCTGACGGGATCGACCCCGCCTTGCGAGAACAGGCGCAGGCCAGCCTGTCCTTCGGAAAGATGGTCTGGCCGCACATGCTGGCCCGCGTTATGCTGGCCGAACAGTTGTATCGCGCGGCGTCCATTCTTGCCGGCAGCCCCTATCACCGGGTTTAACAGACGGCTGGCCGACCCGAAGCTCAGCTATAGGCATAGACCAGCAAAGCGACGCCCAGAATGATCCGGTAGATCACGTAGGGCGTGAAGCTGACCGAACGCAGCAGGCGCATCATCACAGTCAGCGCCAGCAGCGCCGAGAAAAAGGCCAGCACCGCCGCGATGCCGCCGTCGCGGGCGGCGGCCATGTCGGCGTCGCGCACCACCTCGATCCCCAGCAGCAGGCCCGAAGCGACGATGGTCGGGATCGACATCAGCATCGACAGTTTCGCGGCATCCGGGCGGGCATAACCCAACTGGCGCGCGGCGGTTATGGTGATGCCCGACCGCGATGTGCCGGGGATCAGGGCGACCGCCTGCCAGAGCCCCATCTTGAACGCGTCCTTGAGGCTCCAGTCGGTGTCGCGCTTGGACTCTGCCCCGACCTGATCAGCCCAGTAAAGCACGATGCCGAAGATCACCATGGTCCAGCCGATCACCGCGACAGACCGCAGCATGTCATCAAGACCGCTGAGTTTCAGGGCAAGCCCGACCAGCATAACCGGAACCGTCGCGATCAGCAGGCACAGCGCAAGAAAGGCGCCCTGGGTGTCCACCTTGCCCTGCAAAAGGCGCAGCGTCCCGACGGCGGCGATGCGCACATCGGCCCAGAAATAAAGGATCACCGCCAGAAGGGTGCCCATGTGCGCCGCCACGTCGATAACTTGTCCCTGATCCGGGATTCCAGTCAGTTTGGGCAAAAGAATCAGGTGGCCGGACGACGAAATCGGCAAGAATTCGGTGATGCCCTGAATCAGGGCGAGGATCAGCAGGTGGGTCAGTGGCATGACAGCCCTCGTCGGTAAAGATGTGCGTTCGTATAACCCGCTAGGATCAAAAGAAAAGGTCGAAATTGGGTCCGGATTGATACCTAAAAAACCGTTTGTGTGACCACAAAGTGCGTGGAGCTGACAAAGTAATCGACATATAGGTCAGCACTTGTGACTTTTCATTCGTTTTTCCGTTGAGTAAAGAGATATTCCAGACGAGATGGGAGCGGTTCATGGCGAAGCAGCCGATGTTGAAGTTCGTGAAGGTCGAGCGGGTGATGCCACCCAAGCGCGATGCAAATGCGCGCAACAAGGACTTTCAAGAGATTTATGCGGAATACGCCGACGAAAAGGCGAAAGAGCAGTCGGGGCGCTGTTCCCAGTGTGGCGTGCCCTATTGTCAGTCGCATTGTCCGCTGCACAACAACATTCCCGACTGGCTGCGCCTGACCGCCGAGGGCCGCCTGAAAGAAGCCTACGAGGTCAGCCAGGCGACCAACACCTTTCCGGAAATTTGCGGGCGCATCTGTCCGCAGGACCGCCTGTGCGAAGGCAATTGCGTGATCGAGATGTCCGGTCACGGCACCGTCACAATCGGCGCGGTCGAAAAATACATCACCGACACCGCCTGGGAGGAGGGCTGGGTGCTGCCGATCAAGCCGCATGTCGAGCGGACCGAAAGCGTCGGCATCATCGGCGCCGGTCCGGGCGGTCTGGCTGCGGCGGATGTGCTGCGCCGTCAGGGCGTTCAGGTCACGGTCTATGACCGCTACGACCGCGCCGGCGGGCTGATGACCTACGGCATCCCCGGCTTCAAGCTGGAAAAGCCCATCGTCATGCGCCGCAACGAACAGCTTGCGGCAGGCGGCGTCACGTTCAGGCTGAACTGCGCCGTGGGCGAAGACATCTCGTTCCAGGAGATCCGCGAGTCACATGATGCGGTGATCATCGCCACCGGCGTCTACAAAACCCGCGACCTTCAGGGGCCGGGTTCGGGTGCCGGCGGCATCGTGCGGGCGATCGACTATCTGACGGCCAGCAACCGCAAGAGCTTTGGCGACGATGTGCCGGAGTTCGACAGCGGAGAACTGGACGCCGCAGGCAAGAAGATCGTTGTCGTCGGTGGCGGCGACACGGCGATGGACTGCGTGCGCACGGCGGTGCGGCAGGGTGCCACCTCGGTCAAATGCCTTTATCGCCGCGACCGGACCAACATGCCGGGCAGCCAGCGCGAAGTGCAGAACGCCGAGGAAGAAGGTGTCGTCTTTGAATGGCTGTCCGCGCCAAAGGCGTTCCATGGCGACCCGGTGACCGGCGTCGTGGTGGAAAAGATGCGTCTGGGCCTGCCGGACGCCACCGGTCGGCAAAGCCCCGAGGTGATCGATGGATCCGATTATGTCGAAGATGCGGATATCGTGATCAAGGCGCTGGGGTTCGAGCCCGAGGATCTGCCCACGCTCTGGGACCAGCCCGACCTGGGTGTGACCCGCTGGGGCACCGTCAAGGCCGCGTTCACGACAGGGGCGACCGACATGCCCGGGGTCTATGCGGTGGGTGACATCGTGCGCGGTGCCTCGCTTGTCGTCTGGGCGATCCGCGACGGGCGCGATTGCGCCAACGCGATCCTTACGCAGTTGAACGGCGCGAGCGCCGTCGCCGCCGAATAGCACTGCAACC
Source organism: Puniceibacterium sp. (assembly GCA_024636635.1). Classification (GTDB taxonomy): domain Bacteria; phylum Pseudomonadota; class Alphaproteobacteria; order Rhodobacterales; family Rhodobacteraceae; genus Puniceibacterium. The sequence continues at coordinate 3,060 of JAGXGV010000004.1, read as the reverse complement.
GGTCCGGTCGGATGTGCGATCCGGCTGGGCGGGCATCTGCGAAGGACCTGCCGCCGCTGAACCGGCCCGGCCCCGCTGGTGAAAGACGGCACGGCCGGACTGGTCGGGGATGCCGGGGCCTGACCCTTGGGGCCGAGATGATATTGACGCGAGACCGGACGGTTTTGATTTTGCCGGGGGTCACGAAAGAAAAACCTAGGCCGAGATCGCAGCCGGTTTCGCCGCCTTTCTGGAAGGAGCGCAGAAAATGACCAAGTATGACGCAGACTGGGTACGGGCCGAGGAAGCCAAGCGCACGTGGATGGCCGAAAATGGCCTGTATTCCGAGGCGGAGGAACATTCCTCCTGCGGCGTGGGGCTTGTGGTGTCCATCGACGGCAAGGCCGGCCGCCGGGTCGTGGATGCCGGCATTTCCGCGCTCAAGGCAATCTGGCACCGCGGCGCGGTGGATGCGGATGGCAAGACCGGCGACGGTGCGGGCATCCATGTTCAGATCCCGGTCGCCTTCTTTTACGACCAGATCGACCGCACCGGGCATACCCCCCGCAAGGACGAACTGATGGCCGTGGGGCAGGTGTTCCTGCCGCGCACGGATTTTGGCGCGCAGGAAACCTGCCGGACCATCGTGGAAACCGAAGTGCTGCGCATGGGCCATTACATCTATGGCTGGCGGCATGTGCCGGTGAATGTCGAATGTCTGGGCGAAAAGGCCAATGCCACCCGCCCCGAGATCGAACAGATCCTGATTTCAAACGCCAATGGCGTGGACGAAGAGACGTTCGAGCGTGAACTTTACGTCATCCGCCGCCGCATCGAAAAGGCCGCTGCCGCCGCCGGTGTCGGGCAGCTTTACATTGCATCGTTGTCCTGCCGGTCGATCATCTACAAGGGCATGATGCTGGCGCAGGACGTGGCCGAATTCTACCCCGACCTGATGGACGAACGCTTTGAATCCGCCTTTGCGATCTATCACCAGCGCTATTCCACCAATACCTTTCCGCAGTGGTGGCTGGCGCAGCCGTTCCGCATGCTGGCCCACAACGGAGAGATCAACACGCTCAAGGGTAACATCAACTGGATGAAATCCCACGAGATCCGCATGGCATCCTCGACCTTCGGAGAGATGGCGGACGACATCAAGCCGATCATCGCCAATGGTGCGTCCGACTCGGCGGCACTGGATGCGGTGTTCGAGGTGCTGGTGCGTGCGGGGCGCAACGCGCCGATGGCCAAAACGATGCTGGTGCCGGAATCCTGGTCCAAGCAGGCGCTGGAATTGCCCGAGACCTGGCGCGACATGTATTCCTACTGCAACTCGGTGATGGAACCCTGGGACGGCCCTGCCGCCCTTGCCATGACCGATGGCCGCTGGGTCTGTGCCGGGCTCGACCGCAACGGGTTGCGCCCCATGCGCTATGTCGTGACCGGTGATGGCCTGCTGATCGCAGGGTCCGAGGCCGGGATGGTGCCGGTCGACGAAGGGTCTGTGCGCGAAAAGGGCGCGCTGGGGCCGGGCCAGTTGCTGGCCGTCGACATCAAGGAGGGCAGGCTTTACCACGACGTCGAAATCAAGAACAAGCTGGCCGCGAGCCAGCCGTTCGGCGAATGGGTCGGCAAGATCAACGAACTGGACGAGGAGCTGGGCAAGGTCAGCGAAAAGGCTCTTTTCTCGGGTGCGGAACTGCGTCGTCGCCAGATCGCGGCCGGCTACACCATCGAGGAACTGGAACAGATCCTGGCCCCGATGGCCGAGGACGGCAAGGAAACCGTCATCAGCATGGGCGACGACACCCCCAGCGCGGTGCTGTCGAAAAAGTACCGTCCGTTAAGCCACTTCTTCCGTCAGAACTTCAGCCAGGTGACCAACCCGCCCATCGATTCCCTGCGGGAATTCCGGGTCATGTCGCTCAAGACTCGGTTTGGCAATCTCAAGAACGTGCTGGACGAAAGCAGCGCGCAGACAGAAATCCTTGTTCTGGACAGCCCCTTTGTCGGCAATGCGCAGTTTGACGACCTCAAGCGGCATTTCAACGCGCCAAGCGTCGAGATCGACTGCACCTTTCCCGTCGGTTCCGGCAAGGACGCCCTGCGCAAGGGGCTGGACCGGATCCGGGCCGAGGCCGAGGATGCCGTGCGGTCCGGCGCCGGGCACCTGACGCTGACCGATCATCTGGCCGGTGAGGACACGGTGGCGATGCCGATGATCCTGGCCACCAGCGCGGTGCACAGCCATCTGACGCGCAAGGGGTTGCGGACCTTCTGTTCGCTTAACGTCAGGTCCGCGGAATGTGTCGATCCGCACTACTTTGCCGTGCTGATCGGTGCCGGTGCGACCGTGGTGAACCCCTATCTGGCCGAAGACAGCCTGGCGGACCGGGTCGAGCGCGGCCTGCTGGACATGTCGCTGACCCAGGCGGTGCGCAAGTACCGCGAGGCGATCGACCAGGGTCTTCTCAAGATCATGTCCAAGATGGGCATCTCGGTGGTATCGTCCTACCGTGGCGGTCTCAACTTCGAGGCGGTCGGCCTGTCGCGCGCCATGTGCGCCGAATTCTTCCCCGGAATGATCAGCCGGATCAGCGGCATCGGGGTCAGCGGCATCCAGACCAAGGCTGAACAGATCCACCGCCTTGGCTTTTTGGGCGGGCAGGATGTGCTGCCTATCGGCGGCTTCTACAAGGCGCGCAAGTCGGGCGAGACGCATGCCTGGGGCGCGCAGAACATGCACCTGTTGCAGGCCGCCTGCAATTCGGCCAGCTATGAAATGTGGAAGACCTATTCGCGCGCGATCCAGGCCAACCCGCCGATCCACCTGCGCGACCTTCTGGCGATGAAACCCATCGGCCCCGCCGTTCCGCTGGAACAGGTCGAATCCATCACCAGCATCCGCAAGCGGTTCGTCACACCCGGCATGTCGCTTGGCGCGCTGTCGCCAGAGGCGCACAAGACCCTGAACGTCGCCATGAACCGCATCGGTGCGAAATCCGACAGCGGCGAAGGCGGCGAAGATCCGGCACACTTCCTGCCGGAGGCGAACGGCGACAACCCGTCCGCCAAGAT
>JAGXGV010000040.1 GCA_024636635.1 Puniceibacterium sp. | reverse complement strand
CCCTTGGCCCCGGATGCGACGCTTTTGTCGAAAAATCCGCTGACCAAGGTGCGAACGCGATGAGGGGCCTACGCTTTATGACAGCCGCGTGATCTGCGCCTATCTGGACGACCGCGCGGGCAGCAAGCTTTATCCGACCGGCGCGCGCCGTTGGGATACCCTGACGCTGGAAGCGACGGCAGACGGCATTTTGGATGCAGCCTTGTCAATGGTCTATGAGGGGCGGATGCGGCCCGAAAACGAACGCTCGCCCGATTGGGTCGAGGCGCAATGGATCAAGGTCGAACGTGCGCTGACGGCGGTCAACACCCTGTGGATGAGCCATCTGCACGGCCGCATGGACATGGGACACATCGCAATGGGCGCGGCATTGGGATACCTTGATTTCCGGCACGAGGCGCGCAACTGGCGCTCGGGCCGGGATGCCCTGGCGGCATGGTACAAGGGCTTTGCCGACCGCCCGTCGATGCAGGCTACGCTGCCGCAAGCCTGAGACCGGCACCCGGGGCCAAAGCCCCGGGCCGCCAACCAGTGGTCAGAACTTGAGCGACAAACCGACGTTCAGTGCATTGGTCTTTACGTCCGTTTCGAAATCGCCGCCGCCGTCCAGATCGCCCTCGTTGTGGGAATAGACGAACTGGTATTCGCCAAACAGCGCGACACGGTCGCTGATGTCATAGCTTGCACCGGCAATCAGGCGTGCAGCCGGACCGGTAAACTGATAGCCGAAAGTCTTGTCGCCGCCGGTGGTTTCCGCGTCGACATGCGGCACGGCCACACCCAGACCACCGCCGAGATAGGGAGTGACACCGCCCCACTGGTCCGGCCAGCGGCGGATCGCGTTTGCCGTGACGATGTTCAGACCGTCGGTGAATTCGAAGTTCTTGAAACCAATCCCCGCCGCTTCGTCATCCGGAGCGTAGACCTTGGAGTGCGTGAACTCGAGCCCGTAACCGAATCGCTCGTCTTTCCACCAGGTGCCGCGCACGCCATAGTAGGGTGGCATTTCAAAGCTCTTGCCATCCCAGCCGATCAGACCGTTGTAGGTTCCGCCGCCGGGATAGTCGCCCTTCAGGCGGCTGTGCGGCGCGGTTTGCCATCCGGAATAGAAGGAAAGTTCCATTTCGGCCACGGCAGGCTGTGCCAGCAGGACCAGCGAAGCCGCGCCCAGCGTACATTTCATGTATTGTGCGAGTGTCATTTTCTAATCCTTGCGACCTTGCGGTCATAACCCGTAGGTCACTGTCTCGTTCCGTCCCGATATAAGCACTTAGCACGTCACACAACCGCGACACATCCGCGCTTTTGACAAACACGTCATTTTGAGTTCTGGACGCAACCCCGCGACCCCGCTAAATACCCCAACGATAAGGCCATGACCGTCATGGCGGATCTTTTAGTCTCGGCCAGACGAACGGCCCAGGAATGGAGTAAACCCCGTGTCACACGCAGACGATCACGCAGGCACCCGGAGAGATTTTCTCTACTATGCCACCGCAGGTGCCGGAACCGTCGCCGCAGGCGCCGCAATCTGGCCGCTGGTCAACCAGATGAACCCGTCGGCGGACGTGCGTGCGCTGTCATCGATCCAGGTTGACGTGTCGGGCGTCTCCGACGGAACGCAGATCACCGTCAAATGGCTTGGCAAACCCGTGTTCATCCGCTCGCGCACGCCCGAAGAGATCGAAGAAGGCCGCACCGTGGATCTGTCCGACCTGCCTGATCCCGTCGCCCGGAACGAGAACATCCCCGGCGAGGCCGAGGCCACCGACGCGAACCGGACTCTGGATGAAGAAGGCAAGTGGCTGGTGATGATGGGCGTCTGCACGCACCTTGGCTGTGTGCCGCTGGGCAACGGCGCGGGCGACTACAACGGCTGGTTCTGCCCATGCCACGGATCGCATTACGACACCGCCGGGCGCATCCGCCGCGGACCCGCACCGACAAACCTGCCGGTGCCCGTGGCAGAATTCGTCGACGAAACCACGATCGTCCTCGGCTAAGGGAGAAAGACATGGCTGGAATTCCACACGACCAGTACGAACCGAAAACCGGTGGCGAAAAATGGGTTCATTCCCGCCTGCCGATCATCGGCCTGCTGTATGACACCATCATGGCCCCCACGCCGAAGAACCTGAACTGGATGTGGATCTGGGGCATCATCCTCACTTTCACCCTCGTGCTTCAGATCGCCACCGGCATTTCGCTGGTCATGCATTATACGCCCGACACCTCGATGGCCTTTGCCAGCGTCGAACATATCATGCGCGACGTGAATGGCGGCTGGGCGCTGCGCTACCTGCATCAGAACGGCGCCTCGCTGTTCTTTGTCGCCGTTTATGCGCACATCTTCCGCGGCCTCTACTACGGTTCATACAAGGAACCGCGCGAGATCACCTGGATTATCGGCATCCTGATCTACCTGCTGATGATGGGCACCGCCTTCATGGGCTACGTGCTGCCCTGGGGCCAGATGTCCTTCTGGGGGGCGACCGTGATTACCGGCCTGTTCGGCGCGATCCCCTTCGTGGGCGAGACGATCCAGACCTGGCTGCTGGGCGGACCGGCGGTGGATAACTACACGCTGACGCGCTTCTTCTCGCTGCACTACCTGTTTCCGTTCGTCATCGCCGGGCTCGTGATCGTCCACATCTGGGCCTTCCATACCACGGGCAACAACAACCCCACCGGGGTCGAGGTACGCCGCACCTCGAAGGCCGAGGCCGACAAGGACACCCTGCCGTTCTGGCCCTACTTCGTGATCAAGGACCTGTTCGCGCTGGCAGTCATCCTTGCCGTGTTCTTCGCCATCATCGGCTTCATGCCGAACTACCTGGGCCATCCCGACAACTATATCGAGGCGAATCCGCTCGCGACCCCGGCGCACATCGTTCCGGAATGGTACTTCCTGCCGTTCTACGCGATCCTGCGGGCCTTCACCGCCGACGTGTGGGTGGTGCAGATCGCATCCTTCGTGACCGGCGGCATCATCGACGCCAAATTCTTCGGCGTGCTGGCGATGTTCGGCTCCATCGCCGTGATGGCGCTGGCGCCCTGGCTCGACACCTCTTCGGTGCGCTCGGGCAAGTACCGGCCGATGTTCAAATGGTGGTTCGCCCTGCTGGTGATCGACTTCATCGTGCTGATGTGGGTCGGCTCGCAGCAGACCGAGTTCCCGTATGACTGGATCTCGCTGATCGCGTCGGCCTACTGGTTCGCCTATTTCCTGGTGATCCTGCCGCTGCTTGGCGTGATCGAGAAACCGATTCCCCGGCCCGATACCATCGAGGAAGATTTCGCCGACCACTACGGCAAATCATCCGACACCGCCGGCACGACCGCCGCGACCCCGGCAGAGTAAGAAGAAGGACCCTGAACCCATGTTCAAGAAACTTGCCCTGTCCGCTGCGATGGCTCTGGCACTCACCACCGGCGGCGCCTTTGCCGCCGGAGCGGAGGGCCATGTCGAGGACTTCGATTTCTCGTTCGAGGGCCCGTTCGGCACCTTTGACCAGATGCAGCTGCAACGCGGCCTACAGGTCTATACAGAGGTCTGTTCGGCCTGCCACGGACTGCGCTATGTCTCGTTCCGCAGCCTGGCAGCCGACTCTGGCCCCGGCCTGCCCGAAGACCAGGTCCGCGCCTATGCCGAACAGAACTTCGAGGTGTTCGACGCAGAACTTGACGATTTTCGCCCGGCCACGCCGGCTGACAACTTCCCTGTCAACGACAGTCTCGGTGCCCCTGACCTGTCGCTGATGGCCAAGGCGCGTGCCGGTTTCCACGGGCCGTACGGCACCGGGATCAACCAGTTCCTCAAGGGCATGGGTGGTCCGGAATACATCGCGTCACTGCTTACCGGCTATACCGGAGAGACGCTCGAACAGGCCGGAACGATCCTGTATGAAAACACCGCCTTTCCCGGCGGCTATATCTCGATGGCCCCACCGCTTTACGGGGATGATGTGGAGTATGCCGATGGTGCAGAAGCGACCATTGAAGCCGAGGCAAAGGATGTCGCGGCCTTCCTGATGTGGGCGGCTGAGCCCAAGATGATGGCACGCAAGCAGGCCGGTTTCGTCGGCGTGGTCTTTCTGACCCTGCTGTCGGTGCTGCTTTACCTCACGAACAAGCGGATCTGGGCCCCGGTCAAAGGCAAGAAGAAACACGCCTGACCATCCGCGTATTGCTCCAAAGACCTTAAGGCCCCGCCACTGGCGGGGCCTTTTGCTGTCCGGGGCGTGACGAAAAACCGAACCACAACCGCAAACGCGATGGCACAACATCCCGATTGTCGGCAAAGCGACGCTTTGCGACAATTGCGTCGCGCCCCGTCCAGACCGACAGGGCACGCGGGCCTAGACGGGGCCGTGAACCCAAAGGCCCGAAAAGATGTTCGAACGCCGCATTCCCGAATGGCTGCGCCATGCGCCCGCCCCGTCGATCCGCGGCTTTGCCACCCTTGCCGCCTGCGAGGCCGCAGCGCGCGGAATGCTGATCTCGGTCTTTCCCGTTGCACTTTACAATGCGCTTCAGGACGCGGCGCTGGTGTCTAAGATCTATTTCCTGATCGGTCTTGGATCGCTGACCGCCGGGCTGCTGGTGCCCTGGGTCAACCGCTTCATGCCGCGCCGCTGGATCTACGGGCTGGGCGCGGGGCTTTTCACCATTGGCACGGCCTGCGCCGTCACCGGCACTTCGGCCGGACTAGTGGCGGCGCTGGCTTGCACGACGCTGTCCACCGTCATCACCTTTGTCTGTTTCAACGCCTATGTGCTTGATTATATCGACAAGATCGAACTGGGCGCCTGCGAAACGCAGCGGCTGTTCTATTCGGCGCTTGGCTGGACCATCGGCCCGGTGGCCGGCGTCACCCAGATGACGCTCTGGCCGCCCGCGCCGTTCCTGCTGTCCGGGGTCGCATCGCTTGCCATGCTGGCGACCTTCCTGATCATGCGGCTTGGCAATGGCAAGCTGATCACCCGGGCGCGGCGCGCGGCGCCCAATCCGCTGACCTATCTGGGCCGGTTCTTTGCCCAACCGCGGCTTGTCGCCGGCTGGCTTTTTGCGATGATCCGGTCCTGCGGCTGGTGGGCCTATGTGATCTATCTGCCGATCTATGCCGTCAACGCGGGCCTGCCGGAAACCGCCGGGGGCATGATGCTGTCGCTCACCAATGCGACGCTGTTCCTGACCCCGCTGATGCTGCGCCTGATGCGCACGCTTGGCATTCGCGGCACCGTGCGCCTTGGCTTTGCCGGGGCCACCCTGATGTTCGGTGTCGCTGCAGGCCTGTCGGCATGGCCGGTGCCTGCCACGGCGGCGCTTTATGCCGGATCAGTCTGCCTGATCCTGCTGGACGTCAGCGCAGGCCTGCCGTTCCTGATGGCGGTCAAACCTTCCGAGCGGACCGAGATGTCGGCGGTCTATTCCAGCTACCGCGATGTTTCGGGTATCCTGACCCCCGGCGCGGCCTGGCTGGTTCTTCTGGTTGCCCCGATCTGGGGCATCTTCGCCGCCACGGCCGGGGCGCTTGGCCTTGCCTGGGGCATCGCCGCCTCGCTGCATCCCCGCCTTGGGGCACCGCGCGCGGGCCTTATCCCGGCCGAGTGACCTGCCCCAGATAGGCCCGCAGCGCCGCGGGCGGATCGGCGAACAGGTCCGATGTCGGCACCGGCGCCGCCGCGACACCGTCGGACACCAGCACAACACGCTGCGCGAACCGCCGTGCATCGGCGGGATCGTGCGTCACCAGCATGACCAGCGCGCCAAGGCTGTCCGCGACCTCGGCCACCAGATCCAGCATTTCGGACTTGAGCGCCGGCCCCAGCGCGGCAAAGGGTTCGTCCAGCAGCATCACCGGGCGGTCCTGCACCAGCGCCCGGGCCAGCGCCGCGCGGCTTTGCTGTCCCCCGGACAGCGCCCCGGGCCGCCGCGCGCCCAAACCGTCAAGCCCTACGCGAGCCAGGGCGTCGGTGACACGCTGGCTGTTGACCGCGGTGATGGCGCCACCGCCGGGTTGCAGCGCCAACCCCAGGTTGCGCGCCACGCTCAGATGCGGAAACAGGTTGTTGTCCTGGAACAGCATTGCCACCGGCCGTTTTCCGGGCACGGTGGTGGTCATGTCCTGACCGCGCCAGGACACGCGCCCTGCCTGTGGCGCGCGGAATCCGGCGATCACGTCCAAAAGCGTGGACTTGCCCGCACCCGACGGTCCGATTACCGCCACGCGTTCGCCAGCGTTCAGGGCAAGATCCGCAGTCAGGGAAAAATCCCCCTCGGTCACACTGAGTCCGTCAAGTCTCAGCATCAACGCGCCCTCCCCTGTCGAACAGCCAGAACAGCCCAAGGCTGAGCGCCAGCAGCAGCAGGGCGGCCCCCGATGCCGCCTCCATCCGGTAGGCCCCCATCAGCCCATAAACCATGAGCGGCAGCGTCGCATGATCCGGGTCCGCGAACAGCGCGATCACCCCAAGGTCACCCATCGACAGGGCCGCCGTCAGCCCTCCGGCAAAACCCAGCGGCCGGCGCAGGCGCGGCACCAGCACCCAGCGCAGCCAGGCCCAGCCCGACAGGCCCAGCGCCGCGCCAAGGCGGGCGTAGTCGGCGCGCACCGCCTCGGCCTCGGGGCGCATGATGCGCAGGGCAAACGGCAGCGAGACGAGCGCATTGACCACCCCCGTTACCACCAGCGCATAATCGAGCGGGTTGACGAAAGGCCGCAGGATCAGGAACAACCCCGTGCCCAGCACCAGCGGCGACACCGCGATGCCCGCAAGGCCGACGAGTTCCCCGCTCCGCGTGGCCAGCGGCAGCGCCCAGAGCAGACACAGAACCGTCGACCCCAGCGCCACAAGCAGCGAATGACCCGCCGCCTGCCAGACGGATGGGCCAAGATTCGCCAGACCCGGAAAACCGCGCAAAACCACCATGACCAGCGGCGTCAGCAGGAACGCCGCCACCAGGCCGATACACAGCGCATCGCCGACGCGGGCCGCGCCGCCCCCGTCCCAGCGCATCACCACCCGGTCCCGGCCCGCGCCGAACCCGGCGCCCGATGACACCCGCAGCGCAAAGACCCCCGCCACAAGTGCCAGTCCCAGTTGAATCACCGCCAGCATCGAAGCGCGGGCAAGATCAAAGTCGAACCGCATCGCCTGGTAAATGGCAAGTTCCACGGTGGTCGCGCGCGGCCCGCCCCCCAGCGTCAGGGCGATGGCAAAGGACGACAGGCAGATCACGAAGATCACCGCAAAGGCCCCCGGTGCAATCCGCAGAAGCATCGGCCCCTCAAGCACCCGGAACATCTGTCCGGCAGGCAGGCCCAGCGAAGCCGCAAGCCGGAACCGCTCGGCCGGAATGGCAAGCCAGCCTTGCAGGATCATCCGCACCGCCAGCGGCAGGTTGAAGAACACATGCGCGATCACCACCCCGTGCAGGCCGTAGATCGTGACACTGGGCAGGCCAAGGCTGCGCAACCCGGTGTTGACCAGCCCCGACTGGCCGAAAACGGCCAGCAGGCCCAGCACGGCGACGATCACCGGCAGGATGAAGGGTGCGCCCAGCAGCGCCACCAGCAGGCCGCGCCCGGCAAAGCGGCGCCGCGCCAGCGCCCGCGCCACCGGCACTGCGCACAAAACCGACAGAAACGCCGACATCACCGCCTGCACCAGCGTGAACCGGATCGCCAGCCAGTCGCCACTGGCCAGCGCCGACCACGCCGCCCCCCGCCAGATCACCGCCGCCACGGGGCCCAGCGTCAGCCCCGCGACCAGCAGTCCGGCGATTACTGCGACAGCGCTGCGCGCCATGCCTCGATCGCCTTGTCGCGCAGGTCCGCCGCCTCGTCCTCGGAATAGAAAAGGACTTGTTCCGGCAGGTCGAGCTCCCTGAACCCCTCGGGCCATTCCTCAGGCGACAGCGCCGCCGGAAAGGACCAGTTGCCCGTGGCGATCATGCTCTGGAAATCCTGGCTCAGGGTGAAGGCCATGAACTGATCCGCGAGTTCGGGCTGGTCCGTTCCGGCCACCTTGGCGGACAGTTCGACCATGAAGTAATGCCCCTCGGGAAAGATCGCGGCCTTCTTGGTACGATCGTCCTCGGCGATGATGTGATAGGCGGGTGAGGTGGTGTAGGACAGCACCATATCCGCCTCGCCGTCGGTGAACAGGCCGTAGGATTCCGACCAGCCCTTGGTCACGGTCAGGATCTTTGGCGCCAGCTTTTCCCAGGCCGCCTGCGCCCCGTCGCCGTACACCGCCTGCACCCACAGCACCAGCGCAAGGCCGGAGATCGACGTGCGCGGGTCCTGGATCACGATCCGCAGATCGTCGGGTGCCTCGAGCAGCGCATCGAACGACGCCGGGGGTTCGGCCATACGTTCGGTGTTGTAAACGAATGCCGTATGCCCGTAATTGTAGGGCAGGAACACCTCATCGCTCCAGTCGACCGGCAGCGTCAGCTTGTCCAGCGGCTGGCCGTGTGGCGCGAACAGCCCGCTTTCGCGCGCCCGCCGGGTCACATCTGTGCTCAGGCCGAAAACGATGTCGGCATCGGTCCGTGCGCCTTCCAGCAGGATGCGGGGCAGCAGGTCACCGGGCTTGAATTGAAGGTCGCAGGAACACTGCGCCTCGAACATCTCTTCGATCTTCGGCCCTGGCCCCCATTCGGACGTGATGTAATCGCCCGCATAGACGGTCAGGACAGGGGTTTGCGCCAGTGCGGAACTGGCCGTGAACAAAGCCGCTGCAACTGTTAGTGCCTTCATGGCATCCTCCAAGATTGCGACGGTGGGCAAAGTTGGAGCGTACGTTCCAGACCTTCCCTCCGCCGGTGTTAACCGGTTCAGGTTCAACGGGTTCGCTTGCGCATCTCAGCGATCATGCAAATCGCCTCATCCGGGCGGGAAACCGGTTCCCACTTTCCCTGATGAGGCGCATGAACGCACCCCGAGGTGGACAAACAGCTAACCCCGGCCCCGCGCGGCTTCAAGCGAAATCCCTTGAGACCCCGCGCGCCCTGCCCTAACAGAACCCCCAAAGGAGCCCGTTCCATGAGTCTGAACACCTTCGGTCACCTGTTCCGCGTCACCACCTGGGGCGAAAGCCACGGGCCTGCCCTCGGCGCCACTGTCGACGGCTGCCCGCCGGGCGTCGCGATCGACGAAGAGACGATCCAGGTCTGGCTGGAT
>JAGXGV010000039.1 GCA_024636635.1 Puniceibacterium sp. | reverse complement strand
GATGGGAGCCCCGGATCGTGGCCCGGCATGTTCCTGGCCGACACAGCCGAAGAGGCGCGCACCGTGGCGGACCAGATCGCGGCCGAAGGCCTGACCGTCGTCAAGGCCTACTCCATGCTCGATGAGGCGACCTACCGCGCACTGGCTGAGGCCGCGACCGATCACGGATTGCCACTCGTGTGCCATATTCCAGAACCGGTCCCGCTCGACACCGCCATCGTGGCCGGGCAGGACGGAATGGAGCATTTCGGTCGCGTTACCGAGGCCTGCGCCACGCTCGAGGCCGACATGGTGGGTGAGATCCGCGAAGCGCTCGCCTCGGGCGGCGACCTGCAGGCGGTCATGGCGCGGATAGCGGCCCACAACGCAATCATCCTCGACATATGGGACGCGGCGCGATGCGAAGACTTGCTGGCGCGCATGGCCGAGGCGGGTCTGCATGTCAGCCCGACGCTCGTCGTAGCGGACTTCTACATCGGCAACTGGCCGGAACCGGGCGCCCCCCGCATGCGCATGCAGCCTACCGAGGTGCACGCTGCCTGGGACCGCCAGGACTTCAGGCTCGAGGCGATGACCGACGAAGTGCACGACCTCGCGGACGCCTCCATCAGCCTCAGCCGCCGCACGTTCGCCATGGCGCACGCGGCGGGCGTGCCGATCCTCGCATCCTCCGACGCGTCGTTGGCCAACCCATTCGACGGGCTTGGGACGTTGCGCCGGCCGCGCATGATGATCGCGAACGGCACGGTACTGGACCGCGCGACCCTCGACGCGATGCAGGCGCGGCTGCTGGAGGCTGGCGAAGGAGGGTCACAATGAGCCGGGCCAGCGGATGATCGCGCTTTCGATGACCTACGCGGCGCTCGGCTTAGCGGCGGCGTTCGCGGGCCTGCTCTGGACGCCGCCCGGCACGCCCGTCCTGCCGCTGGCCGCGGTGCTGACCGCGCTAGCCCTGCCCGCAACGGCGCAGTCGGACCCCGGGCCCATTGCCACGCGGCTGACCGAGACGGCCCTGTCTCGGATGGCCGCCGACGACGTTTCCGGCGCGGTCATCGTGCTTCTGCAGGGCGGCAAGCCGGTTTGGACCGGCGCCTTCGGGCTGGCAGATCCCGCCACCGGGCGGGCGATGGAAGCCGATGACCTGTTTCGGGTCGAGTCGCTGTCGAAACCAGTCACTGCCTGGGGCGCGATGCGGCTGGCCGAAACCGGACGGCTGGACCTCGACGCCCCGGTCGAGGACTGCCTGGCGCGCTGGACCCCACCGGACGGCACGCCAGATTTCACCGCGCGGCAGCTCTTGTCACACATTGCGGGCCTCGGCCTTGGCGATTTTGCCGCGCGGCATCCGCCGGATTCGGACCGCCCATCTAATGCCGCCCATATGGCGCGGGATTTTGAGATGATCGCAGCGCCGGGCATGCGGTTCTCCTACTCCGACACCGGCTACAACCTACTGGAACTGATGATCGAGACATGTTCGGGCCGGGACTTCGACGCCTACATCTCGTCTCGGGTGCTCGCCCCCCTCGGCATGGACGGCGCACGCTATGATTGGCCCCTGCGCAACCTGCCGGTGGGCCATGACCTGCGCGGGCGTCCCGTTGCGCCTTATGTCTATCCCGCGCGCGCATCAGGCGGGCTTCTGGCCACCGCAAGCGACATCGCGCGCCTAGCCGCCGCGGAAATGGCGGGCGCCCCCCAACCGGTGCTGCCGCCATCTGCGGTCGAAGCGATGCACCGGCCGGTCGTCGCTGTGGGGGGCCTGTTCGGTTTCGCGGCGGACGGCTACGGTTTGGGACATTTCACCGAAGAGATGTCGGACGGTCGGCGGGCCGTCTGGCACGGCGGGCAAGGCTACGGATGGATGAGCCATATGCATCTCGTGCCCGAAACGGGGGACGGGCTGATTGTCTTGACCAACAGCCAGCGCGCCTGGCCGCTGTTTGCCGAGGTGCTGCGGGTCTGGTCTGAAAGCCTTGGCGTGGAACCTGTGGGGATGACTCGCATCCTCTGGCTCGAAACAATCACGCGGCTTGCGATGGTTTTGCTCGGAACCTTGGCCGTGCTGGCACTGTGGCCCGTCATCAAGCGCACAAGCCGGACACCCATTCTCCGCGGGGCCGCTGGCGCGCTATCCGCCGCTCTGGTGATCTGGCCGCTATGGGCGGCGAGCCGAGACTACCTGTTTCTCTTTTCCATCCTGCCCGGACTTTGGCCGGGGCTGGCAATAACTTCAGGTATCACCGGTGTCTGCCTCGGTGCGTTTGCCGTCGGACCGGAAAACCGCCGGTCGCATCCGATGCGGAGCTGAAAACCGATATCTATGTAGCCGTCACGTCGTCTGCTGTTGTCGGAAGCGAATAACTTGCTTCGCCACCCCTCAAGCGAGAGCCGTTATTATTAGGAGGGTCGCGGCGATTGGCAGGCGTGCATAGCCGATCTTGCGCCAGCCCGCATCGGTGTCGATCCCCGACACCGCCTTTCTGCCATTGGAATTGAAGACGAGCAGACCGGTCTTGAGCGCCCAGACGAGAGGGACGCCGACGATCAGCGCCCACCCCGCCCAGGTCCGTTCCATCTGCGCGAAATCCCGCGCGGCGAGCCCCGAAAAGGACGACAAGCACCCCGGCAGCCAAACAGAACCAGACGGGGCGCCGTGCGCCGCCATAGGCGGAGGCTTCGATCTCTTGCCAGCGACGCCCCAAGGCGATCATGCCGAGGCTCGTGGCAAGGGCGATCGCAGCGAGCCCGTATCCGAAGATCTGCACCCACATCGCTGCTATTCCGGTCCGATACGCCAAAGCCGGTAGGCCGCCAGAGCGGCAACAGCCGCCAGCAAACCCTGAAACACGGCTTCGGAGGCCGGAGGCATGGAGATGACCTCGCCAGTGAAATTAACCATGAAATGAAACAGCACACTCAGAAGCAGCGAGCGGTCCGAGGCGAGATAGCCCCATGTCATGATCACGGTCTTCACAAGGATCGACCAGAGGAACAGCCACAGCACCGGCGGGCCGCCAAAGGGGTCGTAGTAGCCGTCGACGGCGAAGAGGGGCAAGTGCCAGGCTCCCCATGCGACCCCCAGAACGCCCGAGGCGGCAAGCGGCGACAAGCGCGTGAGCAGGGCGTCGAGGCCATAGCCGCGCCAGCCGACTTCCTCCGGCAGGGGGCCGAGCAGAAAGATGAAGGCGGCAAAGCCCATGGCGTCGGCCCAGGCACCGCCCGGCGTGGTGAATGACGGCGCCGGGCTACCTCCGAGCATCAGAATCCCATGCGCAAATAGTGACAGGACGGGAACGAGCAGAAGCGCCGCCGCCCATAGCCAGAGCGGCGTGCGGCCCGGCTGGACCAGCCGTTGCCAGAGGTCCCGCAGTCCCCGGCCCGCGCTGTGCCGATGCTGGAACCAGAGCGCCGCGACCAGAGGGCCGACGCCGCCGAGGTAAACCGGCCATCGACCCGCGCCTTCCCCCGGATCGAGCCCCGTGACTGCCAGCACCGACCAGAAACCCCATGTCCATGAGATGCTAGCCGCGAGGTAGGGGAAAGGCCGATAAGGCGCCTCGCTCATTCTGCCCGACCGGAGAGCCTGTCGCCGCGCACGAGGAAGCGCCCGTCGATGCGCAGGGCCAGCGGGTCGCCTGACAGGAGCGGCGCGCGCTCTGGCGCGGGACGTTGTGCGTGGATGTGGAGGTGCGGCTCGGTCGAGGCGCCGGAATTGCCAACCTCGCCCAGCCGGTCGCCGACCTCAACCTGGTCGCCCGGCGCGACCGCGACGCTGCCTTGCCGCATATGCGCGAATACGATCTCGGCCTCGCCGCAGCGCAGGATAACGTGGTTGCCGAGTCGATTAACACTGTCCTGCTGCGGCACCTCGAAATCCGGCCTGGTGCCTTGCGCCGCGACGACGGTACCGGCGCAGGGTGCCACCAGCGGCGCGCCGAAGATTGCGTAGGCCGCTGGATCGGCCGGCTGCCAGCCGGATGCGCGCAGCCCCCACGGACCACGACCAAAGAAGTCGATGGCATAGGATTGCCCCCGCCACGGACGGAAACGCTCGACAGTGGGATCAAGAGTGCGCACGTGACCGTTCACCAACGGGTTCGAGCCGCCATGCCCGACAAGGTAGCGGCCCGGTCCGAAGGGGTTGGCGATATCGACAACTTCGACAGGCGGCAGGCTCTTCCCGGCGAGGGCCCGCGCGCCGTACCAGCCGCCGAGGCCGAGCAGGACGAGCGCGAGCCCCGTACCCGCCCATCCCCACAGCCCCGCCGACAAAAGCGGCAGCCCGGCGAGGTGCGCACGTAACAGGTGGGTTCCGACAATCACCAGCCACAGCCCGGCGTAGACCCATGGGAGCCACCAGACCGGCAGTGCCCATTGCGCCACGTGCGCCAGCGCGGACAGGAACGCGGCAATGCCCGCGGCCTGAAGCGCGAAGCCGAGACCGCTGCCCAGGGGCGCCGCAGCGAGCCAGAGCAACAATGCCAGCGGCAGCGCGACCTGGAGCAACAGCACGATCGCAATCATCGGTCGGGCTTCCATGCGGGCATCAGATCGGACCTCCGAAGGCGAGCCCCCAACGCAGGAGAAGCCCGCCGAACGCGACCAGGCTGAGCGCGAAGGCAGTCTGGTGCAGCCTGCGCCACAGGCTCCACCCTGGCGCGCGCCAGACCAGCACCAGTGACAGCAGGACGGCGGCGGCCACGATGGCCACCCCGTCGGAGAGGCCCAGCACCGCCTTAAGCGTCGGTTGCGGCTGATCGAAGATGTACTCCGACCCTAGTCGGGCCGCGGAGAGCCCGGCCGCGATCCCGGCCAGCACGAATACCCAGACCATGGCCGCTCCGGCTGTCGCCACACCGGCCGCCAGCTCCCCGGCGCGAGAGCCGCCCTTCATCCCATGTCGCCAGATGAGCTCCACAAGCATCGTCAGCGACAAGAGGAACGCCACGCCGAAGCTGGCGAACAACCAGACCGGATCCGCAAGCCCACTTACCCGCTCTTGGGTGTGCGCGCCAGTCCCGTCGGCCAGGCGGATGATGCGCCCCGCCGCGTCCCGGATCAGGGCGATCCGGTCGCCCTGTGCGTTCTGCCACAGGTCGGGGCCGATGAGTTCGAACCGTGTGGGCGCGGGCAGCTTCCCGGTCGGAAGCATCAGGGCGCCATCGGGCGTCGCGGTCACCACCAGAGGGCTCAGCGCGCCGAAGAATTGCGCCCACCCCGAAAAGGTTCGCCGATTGTTCAGGTAGCGGCCTGCCGCTTCGATCGCGCGGTCAGCGGCGTCCGGCACCGCCTCAGGCGCGGGCGCCGCCAGCCCCGCGTCGGCGGCGAGCTCGGCGAGGATGAGGTCGGGCGCGAGCAGGGGCAGGCTGGCGCCGGTGCCGCCGTTCTGCGAGATGAACACGCCCGCCTTGATCTCGGGAATGAAGACGAGGTTCGACAGGAACTCGTTGAGGCCGCCGCCGTGGCCATAGACCGTGATGCCGAAGAGCGGCCTCGATTGCAGACCGTGAGCCATGTCGGCTGCGTCCGGGCGGTCGTCGAAAAGCCGCGTGCGCATGGCCGCCATCGTCTCGGCCCGCAAAAGCCGCGTACCCTCCAGCGCCCCATCGCCCATCAGGAATTGCAGGATCCGCGTCATGTCGGCGCCCGTGCTGGCGATCACGCCTGCTGGTGCGAAGGCGCCAATGTCGATGCGGAACGCGGGATTCGCGATGCCGCCCTGCACCCGATAGCTGCGCGACAGCGGTGGCTGATCCTCGCGGAGCGAGCCTTCGCCCAGCGTCGTGTCGTCCATGCCGAGCGGGCTGAGGATGCGGCTCTCGATCACCTCTTCCCAAGTCTGCCCCGTGACCACTTCGACCACGAGACCTGCCAAAGCGACGCCCCAGTTCGAGTAGGACGTCACCTCCCCCCGCGGAAATACCTGCTCCGGCGCCGTGGCTGCCAAGGCGTCGACCCGGGGCAAACCCGCGAGTTCCTGATCGAAGATGGCGTAGCTTTCCTCGAAGCCCGGCCGGTGGCTCATCACTTGTGCCAGCGTCAGCGGCGTATCGCCCGGCACCATACCCTCCGGCAGGTATTGCGAAATGTCCTCCTGCAGGTCGAGCGCGCCCTCCTCCACCAGCATCATCGTAGCGACCCAGGTAAAAAGCTTGGTGATCGAGCCGATCTCGAACCGCGTCTCCTCGGGACTGACCGGCGTGCCCTCCTCGACATCGGCAAACCCGTAGCCCCGTAGGATCACCGTGTCGCCAGACACGACGGCGGCGATAGCGCCAGGCACCTGTTCGCGCAGCATGAACCCTTCCGCCAGCCCGTCCAGTCGCGCAAAGAGAGTGGCGGTGTTTTCCTGGGCGCGCGCAATCTCCGGGGTGGCGATGCAGAGCGTTGCGACGACGAGCGTCATAAGGAGCACGGCCTGAATGCGCAGGATGGAGACGAAGGCGATCATCCGTCCGCCCCCGGAAAGCGAATCTCGGTGACATCGGCAAGGAAGAAGGGGAAATAGTCGTCGGTGCCGAACATGTTGCCGGCCTCGATCCGGAACGGCAGGCGATAGCCTTCCACGTCGCGGAAATCGGACATGACGGCACCGAAGGGCTGCAGCCTGTGGACCTTGTCCGGGTTCGCGTTGCTCCAGCGTTGGAAGGATACCTCGACAGGGCGCCCTTCGGAATCGACAGCGACATCGACCGTCTGTTCGAGATTTCCATGCGTGATCGTCACGCGGGCGGAATTCGCATCCACTGCGGACCATTCGACGCCCGGTCCCGGCATCATGGCAGCAGGTGCCCAGATCGTGGCCTCAGCCACATAGCGGCCGAATGCGGAGCGCGTGTGATCGGGATTTCCGCCAAGGCGCCCGACCGGTATCAGACCGAAGATACGGAAACGCGTCCAGCTACCCGAATCCGAGCCTGAGACCGGCATTCCACCGCGCGTGCGCATGGACCAGACAAACCCCTCGGGTGCCGCGAGGATCTGGCGCGCTTCCATCGACTGATAGCGCGGGTCCTCCTTGGTCCCCAGACTGAACTGGCCTGTCATCTCGATAATGGCGACCGGTAAAAGCGGCGTTCCCGGCTGGATCGTGTAGGTAAAGTATCGCTGGGCGGGTTCGGGCAAGTCGGCCACCATCTCTGGCGCGAAATGCTCAGGAGCCTTCGGCTGAAGAGCAGCGAGCCTGTTCCACTCGGCGCGATCCGCCCGACGATCCAGAAGCAAAAGAATCGCCAAGGCCACGAGGCCGAAAACAAGTGCGATCAGAATTCCGATAATAAACTTCATTCCAGCCTTTAACTCTCAGGTTTTGGACGCTCACTATCTCCTGATGAGCATTCAGGGCGATGACATAGATCAATCTTAGCGCGGGCGACGTGAGCGTCAGACCTTCTTTGCCGGGGGCGTGATTATTATAGGAGACAGACC
Source organism: Puniceibacterium sp. (assembly GCA_024636635.1). Classification (GTDB taxonomy): domain Bacteria; phylum Pseudomonadota; class Alphaproteobacteria; order Rhodobacterales; family Rhodobacteraceae; genus Puniceibacterium. Next base: position 223 of record JAGXGV010000039.1, on the reverse strand, counting down.
CGCACCTGTTCCCGCATCATGGCATAGTCGATCAACATCTCTGCGATCGCCGAGCCGTCCCGTAACAGTATTAGCTCCTCGGCCGGTGTTGTCACGTTAACGGGCCTGAGGTTGCTGGTTCATTGATCTGGGCGTAGGCGGTGTCGATGCAGACACAAAAGATCAGCTACAAACGCCACCGGTTTCCGCCTCAGATCATCGCTCATGTTGTCTGGCTCTACGT
>JAGXGV010000038.1 GCA_024636635.1 Puniceibacterium sp. | reverse complement strand
GGCCGCCGCCGATCAGGTGATCGTGACCGACGACAACCCCCGCTCGGAAGATCCCGCCCTGATCCGCGCCGCGGTACTGGACGGCGCCCCCGACGCGATCGAGGTCGGCGACCGGGCCGAGGCGATCCTGCGCGGTGTCGATCTGCTTGGCCCCGGGGATGCGCTGCTGATCTGCGGCAAAGGGCACGAGACGGGGCAGGTCGTGGGCGAGACGGTGTTCCCCTTTGATGATGCCGAACAGGCCAGCGTGGCGGTATCGGCGCTGGACGGGAGGATGGCATGACGCTCTGGACTTCGGCAGAGGCGTCGGCCGCGACCGGCGGGCGCGCGACCTGTGACTGGGATGCGTCGGGCGTGTCCATCGACACCCGCTCCCTGCGGCGCGGCGATCTGTTCGTGGCCCTGAAGGTGGCGCGCGACGGGCATGATTTCGTCGCCCGGGCGCTGGACGCCGGGGCGGCGGCGGCGCTGGTGGACCATGTGCCCGATGGTGTGCATCCCGATGCGCCGCTGCTGATCGTACCGGACGTGCAAAAGGCGCTTGAGGCTCTGGGGGTGGCGGCGCGTGCCCGCAGTCGCGCCCGTGTCGTGGCGGTGACCGGATCGGTCGGCAAGACCTCGACCAAAGAGATGCTGCGCCAGGTGCTGGGCGGGCAGGGCGTGACCCACGCCGCCGAAGCGAGCTACAACAACCATTGGGGTGTGCCGCTGACGCTGGCGCGGATGCCGCCGGACACCGATTTTGCGGTGATCGAGATCGGCATGAACCACGCCGGCGAAATCGCGCCGCTCAGCCGCATGGCGCGCCCGCACGTGGCGGTGGTGACCATCGTGGCGGCGGCACATCTGGCCGCCTTCGAAAACCTCGCCGGTATCGCGCGCGAAAAGGCGTCGATCGTCGCCGGGCTCGAACCCGGGGGGGTGGCGGTTCTGAACGGCGATCTCGACACGTCGGACATCCTGACCGACACGGCGCGACGCGCCGGCGCAAAGGTGGTGACGTTTGGCGAACGGACTGCCTGTCATCACCGTGTCATCGATCTGCGCATCGGCGATCGGACCACGGTGGTGCAGGGCAGGGCGTGGCGCACGCCGGTCCTGTACAAGGTTTCCGTGCCGGGTCGGCATTTTGCGGTCAATGCCATGGCAGTGGTGGCGGTGGCGGGCGCTCTGGGGCTGGACCGCGCGCTGGCGCTGGCGGATCTGGGGCGCTGGATGCCCGGCGCGGGGCGTGGCCTGCGCGAGGTGATCGCATTGGACGCCGTCGACACCCACATGACCTTTGAGTTAATCGACGACGCCTACAACGCCAACCCGGCCTCGATGGCCGCGGCGCTCGAGGTGCTGTCGGCGGCAGAGGTCCAGCACGATCTGGGCCGCGTCAGCAACGGGCGCCGCATCGCCTATCTGGGCGACATGAAGGAACTTGGCGCCTCCGAAGGCGATCTGCACGCCGCGCTGGCCGGCCAGCCGACGATGGCGGACATCGACGTCGTGCATTGTGTCGGTCCCCTGATGAAACACCTTCACGAGGCGTTGCCCGCCGAAAAGCGCGGGCGCTGGACCAGCGACAGCGCCGGAATGGCCGAGGGCCTGCGCCACGATCTGGACGCGGGCGATGTTGTGCTGGTCAAGGCGAGCCTCAGCATGGGGCTTGGGCGCGTGGTTGACGCAATCCGCAAAATGCGCCAAGGCGCGGGTCATATCGACGCCTGAGGGCGCGGTTCCGACGTTAAAAGGGAAGACTGAGATGCTGTATTGGCTGACCGAACTGTCGGATGGCGGCGACTTCTTCAACCTTTTCCGCTATATCACCTTTCGCGCCGGGGGCGCTTTCATCACGGCGCTTGTGTTCGGATTCCTGTTCGGCCTGCCGCTGATCAACGTGCTGCGCCGCACGCAGGGCAAGGGGCAGCCGATCCGCACCGACGGCCCGGAGGGACATTTTGTCAAGGCCGGCACCCCCACCATGGGCGGGTTGCTGATCGTGGGGGCGTTGCTGACCTCGACCCTGCTTTGGGCGCGGCTGGACAATCCGTTCATCTGGATGGTGCTTTTTGTCACCATGTCATTTGCCGCCATCGGTTTTGCCGACGATTACGCCAAGGTGCGCAAGCAAAGCTCGGCCGGGGTTTCGGGCCGGGTGCGCCTGCTGCTGGGCTTCTTCATCGCCGGGGTCGCGGCCTACTGGGCGGCGGTGTATCATCCGGCGGAACTGACCAACAACCTGGCCCTGCCGGTGTTCAAGAACACGCTGATCCACCTTGGCTGGATGTTCATCCCGTTTGCGATGTTTGTCATCGTCGGTTCGGCCAATGCGGTGAACCTGACCGACGGGCTGGACGGGCTGGCCATCATGCCGGTGATGATCGCCGGCGGCACGCTGGGCGTGATCGCCTATGCGGTGGGGCGGGTCGACTTCACCGAATACCTTGATGTGCATTACGTGCCGGGCACGGGCGAGATCCTGATCTTTTCCGCGGCGCTGATCGGCGGGGGCCTTGGCTTTTTGTGGTACAACGCACCACCTGCGGCGGTGTTCATGGGCGATACCGGATCGCTTGCGCTGGGCGGCGCGCTCGGCGCGATTGCGGTGGCCACCAAACACGAGATTGTCCTGGGCATCGTCGGCGGGCTGTTCGTGGTCGAGGCGCTGTCGGTGATCATCCAGGTGCTCTATTTCAAGCGCACCGGCAAGCGGGTCTTCCTGATGGCGCCGATCCACCACCACTACGAAAAGAAGGGCTGGGCCGAGCCGACCATCGTGATCCGTTTCTGGATCATCTCGCTGATCCTTGCGATCATCGGTCTGGCCACGCTGAAGGTCCGCTGAGGCAGCAGGTCTGAGGCAGCAGGGCTGATCCAGCAGGGCTGATCCAGCGGGGCGCGCCTGCGGCGCGCGCAGGGTGTCTCGTCGTCGTCGTACCTCCTCCTCCTCTGCGCCTGTGGCGGGTGTGACATCCGGAATGCAACGTGGTTCCGGTTGCGCCGGGGTGGTGTTTTGTCCGCGGATCTTTAATCTGATCCTGAGGGACAGGAGGCCAAGATGCGCGACAGTCATTCAGGAATCGAGGCGCCGGTGATCCCGGGCGCGGCCCGGCCCGGGCTGTGCACCGATTGCGGTGTGTCGCGCATGGGCGATGGCAAGGCCTGCGGAACGGCCTGCCAGTTCATCCGACCGGACTATCCCGCGCTTGAAAGCCGCGTGCACGGCCGCGAGGCGGACCCCGGGCAGGGTGAAGAGGCGTTTTTCGGCGTGACGCAGAGGATGCTGCGGGCGCGGCTTGATCCGCCTGCGGCAGGAGCGCAATGGAGCGGACTGACCACGGCGCTGGCGGCGGAGTTGCTGCGCGCGGGCGTGGTCGAGGCGGTGCTGGCAACGGCGCCGGACCCACAGGACCGATGGAAGCCGATGCCGGTGATCGTGACCGACCCCGCGGCGATGGCACAATGCCGCGGCATGCGCATGGGCTTTGGTCCGCTGCTTGGGTTGCTGGAACCGGCGGCGGCGGCGGGATACCGGCGGATCGCCCTTGTTGGCATCCCGTGTCAGGTCTATGCCCTGCGTGCACTTGAGGCGCAACTTGGCTTTGACTCGATCACCGTGATTGGCACACCCTGTTCTGACAACACAACAACCGCAAATTTCCACCACTTCCTGAGCCTGCTGGATGCGCGGCCCGAGACCATATCGTATCTTGAATTCCGCACGGATTTCCGGGTCGAGCTGCGGTTCGACGACGGCCGTGCGCCGCGGCTGGTGCCGTTCCTGTCGCTGCCGATTTCGGACCTGCCCGCGGATTTCTTTCCGATGACCTGCAAGACCTGCGTGGACTACACCAACCGGCTGGCGGACATCACCGTGGGCTATATGGGCGGCGATGGCGATCAATGGCTGATCCTGCGCAATGCCCGCGGGGCGGCGGCGCTGGAATTGCTGGGGGATCGCGTGGTATCGCGCCCGCTGGTGGACAAGGGCAGGCGCGGCGGGGCGGTGAAAGGCTTTATGGCGAACACCGAGCGGGCGGCGGGGGGGATGCCGCTGCGTCGGATGCCGGACTGGTTACGGCCTGTGGTGTCTTTCCTGCAACCCCGGATCGGGCCGCGGGGGATCGAGTTCGCGCGCGCGCGTGTCGAGATGAAGGCGATCGAGACCATCCTGCATCTGCGCCGTGCCCATCCCGCACGGCTCAAGAACATGGTGCCGGGACATGTCTGGCGGGTGGCGGCGCGCTACGGGCTTGTTGCGCAGGAGAGCGAGGTCCGTCAGGGGGACAATGAGCGCAGGGACTGAGTCCGGCGTGTTGCCCGGGGGCGCTGCCCCCGTCGCCGCGGACGGCGACTCCCCCGGGATATTTTTGACCCGGAGAAGCGGCAGGTTCTGGAAATGCGCCGCGGTGTCGGGTAGCGATTTGGGCAGTTGGATGAGGGGCGTGCGATGATACCGGTGCAGGGTTTCGAAGGGGCGCGGGTGGCCGTGCTGGGGCTGGGGCGGTCGGGCCTGTCGGCGGCGCGGGCACTGGTGGCGGGCGGCGCGGTGCCGGTTTGCTGGGACGACAATGCGGAGGCGCGGGATCGCGCCCGCGCCGAGGGATTCGAGGTGCGCGCGCTGGCCACGGCTGCGGCCTTTGACGACATCGCCTGTCTCATGGTCAGCCCGGGGATCCCGCATCTGTATCCGGCGCCGAACCCGGTCATCGCTGCGGCCTGGGACGCGGGCGTGCCGGTGGACAATGACATCGGCCTGTTCTTCCGTTCGCTTGCCCTGACCGACTGGGACCAGTACGACGTGACGCCCCGCGTCGTGGCGGTGACGGGATCGAACGGCAAATCCACCACCTCGGCGCTGATCCATCACATCCTCGGTGAAGCTGGCCGCGAGAGCCAGCTTGCGGGCAACATCGGACGCGGCGTGCTGGACATCGACCCGCCGGGCGAGGCCGGAGTTGTGGTGCTGGAGCTGAGTTCCTACCAGACGGACCTTGCGCGGGCGCTGACACCGGATGTTGCGGTTTTCACGAACCTTTCGCCCGATCATCTGGACCGGCACGCCGGTCTGGGGGGCTATTTCGCGGCCAAGCGGCGGCTGTTTGCCGAAGGTGGGCCGGATCGGGCGGTGATCGGCGTGGACGAACCCGAAGGCCGGTACCTGGCCAACCAGCTGGCCGAAGGGCCGGGGGATGACCGCCTGATCCGGATTTCGTCGGGGCAAAAGCTGGGCGGGCCGGGCTGGGATGTCTTTGCCCGCAAGGGGTTCCTGAGCGAATGGCGCAAGGGGCGGCAGGTCGCATCTGTCGATCTGCGCGGGGTGCGGGGGTTGCCCGGAGCGCACAACCATCAAAACGCCTGTGCGGCCTTTGCGGTCTGCCGGGCGCTGGGCATGGGGCCGAAACAGATCGAGGGCGCGCTGCACAGCTTTGGCGGGCTGCCGCATCGCAGCCAGATCGTGGCCGAATCCGGCGGGGTCACTTACGTGAACGATTCAAAGGCGACGAATGTCGATTCGGCGCTCAAGGCGCTGCTGGCCTTCGGCAGCGTCCGCTGGATCTGTGGCGGATTGCAGAAAGAGGGAGGGCTGGACGGGCTGGCCGATGGTCTTGGCCATGTGCAAAAGGCCTATGTGATCGGGCGCGAGGCTGCGGCCTTTGCCCTGGGGCTGGGCAACACAAAGACGGAGATCTGCACCACCATGCAGGTTGCAGTGGCCCGCGCCATGGCCGAATCCGAACCCGGCGATGTGGTGCTGCTGGCCCCGGCGGCGGCGAGTTTTGACCAGTACGACAATTTCGAACAGCGCGGTGACGATTTCACGTCTCTGGTTCGCGCGGGTCTGGCCTAGGGCTGAAGCACTTTGGAAAGAACCTGAAACATCCACTTTTTGCGTCCGAGCAGCGGGCGAAAGGCAGCGATCCAGTGATTCAGGCATTTCCCGAAACGCTATGGGTGGTTCTGTCCTGCATGATCAACCCGCGCCCTGATGGATGGATCTGCGCAGCGGTGCCAGCAGATTGAGGTGAAGGGCCTGCGGATGCACGACACCCAGCTGCGCCGGAATCTCCGGCAGGTCGAGGATGCGCGCGATGGCAAAGCGGTGCATCCCGCCGCTGGCCCGAAGGAAGGTGCCGTCGCGGCCAAGATGGATCAGGATGCCGCCATGTTCGCGCCGGAAATATTCCGGCATTTCCGCCCGGGTCAACAGCCGACCACGGCGCTGCACCTCGTCGAACACCCGGTCGAGCGTCTCGTAACGCGCGATGACATCGGCGGGGCTGGCGCAACCGTCGGGCGTGTGACCTTTGGACACGTCGCGCATCATGCCCTGAAACAGCGGGGTCCGGTCCCAGGGCAGCCCCTCGACATACCGCATTCGGCTGCTGACGAGCTTGAGATGTTCATCCAGGGGAAAGCGGCTCAGATCCCAGTCGCCATTGACGATCAGCCCGCTTTCCTGACGGCGCAGGCGCCGTTTGCCCTGTGTCCTGTCATACCCGAAATGCACGTCCTTCGGGCGGACGTAGATGCATTCGTCCGAAAGCGGTGCATCGGGGCCGAAACGAACACGGTTCCACCAGTCGCGCAGCGCCTTTTGCGGCACGTGTGCTTCGATGTCGCGCGCCCAGTTCAGCGGGTGCAGGGTTGGGTAATCGGCAAAAGCCATCATATCGCCAGTTCGTAACGGTAAGGCGAAAGATATATGACAATCGGATGACCCTGCAAGGGCGGACGGCGGCAACGCGCCGGACATGTCTGCGCCCGCTGTCATGCCCCCTTTCATGGACCCGCCTGCCCAAAAGCGCCCTTTGGTGCGGGGATGCTGCCCGCGTGTCAGGGGCTGTGGGCGGCAGGGTAAAGGCGCCGCGCAGAGGCGCGCAGCGTCAGGTGTGCAGTGGCGCGCGTGCGCTCAGGGGTGCGCCCGTATACTCAGAGGCGCGCCTGCGCTCAGGACGACAGGCCCGCGCGGCTCGGGAATTCGATGTTGATCTCGAGGCTGGACCATTCGTCGCCGCGGTCCATCTTGATCTCGACCGCGTCCTTGTCGATCTTCATGTGGCGGCGGATCACCTCGAGGATATCGCGTTGCAATTCGGGCAGGCAGTCGGGGCCGGAGCCCGCGCTGCGTTCATGCGCCAGAAGAATCTGCAAACGGTCCTTGGCGGTCTGGGCCGAACGGGTCTTGCGGGGGCGAAGCTTGAATCCGAACATGGTCAGGCCGTCCGTCCGAACAGGCGCCCGAACAGGCCCTGCCTGCGATCAAAATCCATCCGCATCTCGATCTGCTCGCCGATAAGCCGCCCCACCGCATCCATATAGGCCGCCGATGCCGCCGAAGGTTCGTCCATGGTGACCGGAATCCCCTCGTTCGAGGCGCGCAGCACGGCCGTGCTTTCGGGCACGATGCCCAGCAGGGGCACGGCCAGAATTTCAAGTACGTCTTCCACCGTCATCATCTCGCCCTTGGCGATGCGCTGCGCGTCATAGCGCGTCAAGAGCACCTGCGCCTTGACCGGCTCTGCCCCGTCGCGTTCGGCGCGGGCGGTCCTGGAATTCAGCAGGCCCAGGACGCGGTCGCTGTCGCGCACGGAACTGACCTCGGGGTTGGTCACCACCACCGCCTCGTCCGCAAAATGCATCGCAAGCTGGGCGCCGCGCTCGATCCCGGCGGGGCTGTCGCAGATGATGTAGTCGAACTCCTCGCGCAGTTCGTTCAGCACCTTTTCGACGCCGTCCTTGGTCAGGGCATCCTTGTCGCGGGTCTGGGATGTCGGCAGGATCGACAGATTTTCAAGCCGCTTGTCCTTGATCAGCGCCTGTTTCAGCCGGGCATCGCCCTGGATGACATTGATGAAATCGAACACCACCCGGCGTTCGCAGCCCATGATCATGTCGAGGTTGCGCAGACCGACGTCAAAGTCGATCACCACCGTCTTGTGGCCGCGCTGTGCCAGCCCGGCACTGATCGCGGCGGCCGATGTGGTCTTGCCCACGCCGCCCTTTCCGGACGTCACGACGATGATCTTGCTCGTCTCCGGGTGTTCCTGTTTCAGTTTGGGTGTCATCCGAGTGTCTCCACACAAAGCCGGTCATCCTGGAGAAAGACCTGTACGCTGCGTTTTCGGACCTCGTGCTCCAGGTTCTCACTGGTCCGGTAGAGGCCGGCAACGGCCAGAAGTTCGGCATCAAGGCTCTGGCAGAAGATCCGCGCGGTCTGGTCGCCATGGGCGCCGGCCATCGCGCGCCCGCGCAGGGCGCCGTAGACATGCACATTGCCCCGCGCGATCAGTTCCGCACCCGAGGCGACAGAGCCGATGACGACCAGATCGCCGTCATCGGCCACAACCGTCTGGCCCGACCGCACCGGTGTGGTGATCAGCCGGGTGGCAGCAGGAGTGGCAGCAGAGACAGCACGCCCGGCCGCGCGGCGCCGTTCAGGCCGTTCGTCCCGCATCGGGGCATCGCGCCCCGGGGGCACGGCGATCAGACCGGCCCCGGCGGCGGCGGCAAGCTGTTCGGGGTTGGCGTTCTGCACACCAAAGGCCAGGAACTTGCGGTCCTTCAGGGTGTCGGCCAGCCGCTTCATATCGGCCGCGTCGGTCAGCCCCTCGGCCAGTTCCAGATCCAGGATCAGGGGCGCGTCGATCAGGAAATGCGGACGCTGGCGCAGAAGGTCGTCGAGCGCCGCATAAAAAGTCTCGTCCGGCATCCCGCCTTCGATCTTCAGCGCGACAGCGGTCAGGAACCGCCCGCGGATCTGGATGGGCCGGACTTCGGTGCGCGGTTCTGCGCGCCCCTTTAGAGTGTCATCCTGTGGCACGTTCAACTGTTGCTCCTGCTCAGGGCCTTGCCACAGATTCGGGTCCGGGCGGTTTTTCCCGTGCATAAGCTGCTGGAGCGCAACGGTCCACCTCCTGTTTGTTACAACCGGCCCGTCGGCGGGGACATGCCGTCCGAGACGGGCCCCGCAGGCCGGATGTCGTTGCGTCAAGCAGCGAATACCAAGGGAAATGGATCTTGCAGGCGTTGGAATAACATCCATATACCATCCACACAGATGGAGAAACGCAGATGAGCAATGTCAGACAGATTCGTGACAAGACGCCGGAAAGTGAAAAGATCACGATCAACCTCGGATTTGTCGACCTGGGCCGCGTCGATCTGCTGGTGCAGGAGGGATTCTATTCCAATCGCAGCGATTTCATCCGCACCGCGATCCGCAATCACCTCGACACCCATACTGAAACCCTGTCCCGCTCGATCGAACGTCACACGATGGAACTGGGCCTGCGCGACTATACGCGCGCCGATCTGGAACAGGTGAAAGCCGCCGGAGAGATCCTGCATGTCAAGGTTGTGGGCCTTGCCCGGATCGCCGCTGATGTGACGCCCGAACTGGCACGTGCCACCATCGGCTCGCTGACCGTGCTTGGTGCGCTGCAAGCCAGCGCCGAGGTCAAGACCGCCCTTGCCGACCGCATCCTGTAATACATGCCCCCCCTTCAAAAAGGAACGATAAGATGATCAGACAACTTGGTGACGCGATGCGTTCGGCCCCGGGCAAAGCGCCGGGTACACAGCTTTCCGCCGCGCAGGATCTGGTGCAGCGGACTTTGGCCCAGCATGGGCTGTCCGGCGGAACCCCGACGGGCGCGACCATGCCGGGCGCGACCATGCCGGGCGGCTTCGGCGCGTCGCTTCAGGGCCTCATGTCCGGCCTCAAGCCGGGCGGCGCAGGCACACAGACGGACAGTTCCGGCATGTCGCAGGGCACCTATTCCTGTGCCGCCGGACAGCGCGCCTATCGCCTGCACGTACCGCAGCAGGCAGGGCAGGGCGCGCGCGGCCTTGTGGTCATGCTGCACGGCTGCACCCAGAATCCGGCCGATTTTGCCGCCGGAACAGGCATGAATGCCTTGGCCGACCGGCATGGTTTCATCGTGCTCTACCCCGAACAATCGCGCGGGGACAACGCGCAGTCCTGCTGGAACTGGTTCAGCATCGGCGATCAGCGCCGCGACCGGGGTGAACCGGCGATCCTGGCCGGCATGACCCGGCAGATTGCACAGGACCATAACATCGACGGCGCGGACACCTTTGTCGCGGGCCTTTCCGCCGGCGCCGCCATGGCCGTCATCCTTGGCGAAACCTATCCCGATGTCTTTGCCGCGGTGGGGGCCCATTCGGGCCTGCCGCATGGCGCCGCCCGCGATGTCGCCTCGGCCTTTGCCGCCATGGCGGGCAACGGTCCCGACAGTGCCGCGCCGGTCGTTGGTACGCAGACCGTGCGCACCATCGTCTTTCACGGCACGGCAGATGCGACCGTGCATCCGCTCAACGGCAAACGGATCTACCAGCACGCGCTGAATCGCCACGCCTCCCAGACCCTGCATGACGAAGCGCGGGGCAGCGCCGGCGGCCGCAGCTTTGAACGTCAGACCGTGACGGACACGGACGGAGTGCCGACGCTAGACTACTGGCAGGTCGACGGGCTGGGCCATGCCTGGTCCGGTGGACAACCGGCCGGATCCTATACCGACGCCAAGGGGCCGGATGCCAGCGCCGAAATGGTGGCCTTCTTTTTCCAGACCCCCGCAGGAGAATCCGCATGACCAACATGTCCCTGACCTTCGATGCCGTGACCGAGGCCACACCCGGCCCCAAATGGCAGGCGCGCTGGAACCGCTCCTGGCCCGCCTACAAGGCGTGGTTCCTGTCCCGTGGCGGTGATTCCGGCCCCTCGGCCCCTGACTGCCGCGCCGCACTGGTACGGCACATGCCCGAACTCGCCCCGGTCTATGACCGTCTCGTGTCGCTTGCAGGCGGGGATGACCGGGCGGCGCGGTTCCTGTCGACATGGTGCCCGCCGCGCTATCTGGGCGGCTGTTCGCTGGCGGCAATGGCACGCGGCAAGGCGGTGCGCCTCGTGCGCAACTACGACCTGTCGCCCGACCTGAACGAGGGCCTCTTGCTGCGCACCGAATGGACGGGGCGCGCGGTGATGGGCATGGTCGAATTCCTCTGGGGCCTGTCGGACGGGATCAACGACGCCGGCCTCAGCGTGGCGCTGGCCTATGGCGGGCGGTCCGGGACCGGCACCGGATTCGGGATCACCACGATCCTGCGCTATGTGCTGGAAACCTGCGAGACGGTCGATCAGGCTCTGGCCGTGCTGAACCGGGTGCCGTCGCACATGGCCTACAACATCGTTCTGGCCGATGCGTCCGGCGCGACCGCCAGCGTCGAACTGTCCCCCGGTGGCGGTATGCGCCGGATGCCAAGCGCCATCGCCACCAACCATCAGAGCGATGGCAGCATGCCGGACCGCGCGCCGTTCACCCGGACCTACGAACGTCACCGCCATCTGCGCAGCCTCGACGCCGCCCCTGTCACGCTTTCCGGGCAGTTCCTGCGCGCGCCACTGCATCAGGACCGATATGCCGAAGGCTTTGGCACCCTTTTCACAGCGGAATACGATCCGCAGCAACGCGCGATGTGCCTGCACTGGCAGGACGCGCGCTGGGATCAGACGCTTGACGCCTTCTCCGAGGGGCGGCGTACGGTCGATTACGCAACGGCAAAGGTCATGGAAGGCGGGCCGGAGACTCCGGTCGGCACGGGGCGTACCCCGGACTGGGGTCGCGCGGCGCAGATCGACTGGCAGGCGGTGGCCCGCGATTATGCAGAAGGCCGCGGACGCGACATCCACTGCTACCTGCCGCACTGAACGGTCACTGGCGGGCGTTCGCGCCCGCCGTCAGTGCCAGCCTGTCAGCTGCGTGTGTCGGGATAGATGAAACCGTTGATCGGATAGATCCCGCCAAAGGCCGTGGGCTGGCTTTTCACCCGTACCTCGGACCAGTCGTTGCGCGTGGACACGTCGATCACCGGCATCTTGAGCGAAACCTCGTTGCGGTTCCAGTTGGCATGGTCGATCAGCACCTCTCGGTCCGACACGATCTCGGACACAACGGCCACATGACCCATCGGCATGCCACCTGTCGGCGCAAAGGCCATCACGGCCCCGACGGCAGGCGCATCGCCGCGGTCATAAAGGCCGCGTGCCTTGCCCCACCATGTTTCCGCATTGCCGCGGATCTGCACGCCGCTGGCATTGCGCGCGAAGGGCACACACCAGACACGCTGGCCCTTGGCCCGCAGGGTTCTTGCCTCTGACAGGGCAAGCGCCACACGCTCGGGGTCAAGACCGACGCGGGACGATTGGGTTGAAACGGTCGGTGCCGACCTTGAACAGGCGGCACAAAGCAAAAGCAGCACACAGAGACTTGCCAGCCTGCGCGCTGTCGGATTGGCGTGTTGAACGCTCATTAGGTCCCTCGACGTTTTTTTGTTTTTCTGAAGCCCCGACACTGCCATCAAAGCTTGTCAATTTGTTGATGATCCTGAAACAAAAGCAAAGGGGCCAGTTTCGCTACGGCAATTTTCCGCCAATGACGCAAGGTCACCTGTTGTGGCGGTGCGATTGGCGGCACCTTGCCAGAGCGTCCTGCCCCCGCCAAGGTTGCATGCAGGCATTGTCGTTCCTATCTTCCACGTCCCGCCCCGGGCAGTTTCGCCACAGCGACCCATGAGGTCCACCCTCCGCAGCGCCGCGCAGCGGCAACCCGACCCTTGACGACACCCCCCCGACACGAAAGAAACGGGAACGGATCGCAACCAGCACGACCCGGAACAGGAATCGCCCAAGGGCGCGCGGGCCCCCGCTGTTCACCGGTCAGGAGACATTCATGAAATTCCGCTTTCCCATCGTCATCATCGACGAAGATTTCCGCTCCGAGAACTCATCGGGTCTTGGCATCCGCGCCATGGCCGAAGCGATCGAGAGCGAGGGATTCGAAGTGCTGGGCGTGACAAGCTACGGCGATCTGTCGCAATTCGCCCAGCAACAAAGCCGCGCCAGCGCCTTTGTCCTCTCCATCGACGACGAGGAATTCAGCCCCGGCCCCGATCTCGACCCTGCGGTGGTCAACCTGCGCAGCTTCATCCAGGAGGTGCGGCGCAAGAACGAGGATGTGCCGATCTACGTCTATGGTGAGACAAAGACATCCCGCCACCTGCCCAACGACATCCTGCGCGAATTGCACGGCTTCATCCACATGTTCGAGGATACGCCGGAATTTGTCGCCCGCCACATCATCCGCGAGGCGAAAAGCTATCTCAAAGGCATTCAGCCGCCGTTCTTCAAGGCGCTGCTGGATTATGCCGAGGACGGTTCCTATTCCTGGCATTGTCCGGGCCATTCCGGCGGCGTCGCCTTTCTGAAATCGCCCATCGGGCAGATGTATCACCAGTTCTACGGTGAAAACATGCTGCGCGCCGATGTCTGCAACTCGGTCGAGGAGCTGGGTCAGCTTCTGGATCACAACGGCGCAATCGGTGCCTCTGAACGCAACGCCGCGCGCATCTTCAACGCCGATCACTGTTTCTTTGTGACCAACGGCACCAGCACCTCAAACAAGATGGTCTGGCACCACACTGTCGCCCCCGGCGATGTGGTCGTGGTGGACCGTAACTGTCACAAGTCGATCCTGCACAGCATCATCATGACGGGTGCGATCCCGGTCTTCCTGAAACCCACGCGCAACCATTACGGCATCATCGGCCCGATCCCGAAAAGCGAATTTTCCATCGAGTCGATCCGCGCCAAGATCCGCGCCAATCCGCTTCTGGCGCATGTGGACGCCGACACGGTCAAACCGCGCATCCTGACGCTGACGCAATCCACTTATGACGGCGTGCTCTACAACACCGAGACGATCAAGGATCTGCTGGACGGCTACGTGGCCAACCTGCATTTTGACGAGGCATGGCTGCCCCACGCCGCCTTTCATCCCTTCTACGGTGGTTATCACGCCATGGGGCGCAAACGCGAACGGCCCCGCCATTCGGTGACCTATGCCACCCAGTCGATTCACAAGCTGCTGGCGGGCATCAGTCAGGCCAGCCATGTTCTGGTGCAGGATTCACAGGACACCAAGCTGGACCGCCACCTGTTCAACGAAGCCTACCTCATGCACACCTCGACCAGCCCGCAATACAGCATCATTGCCAGCTGCGATGTGGCGGCGGCGATGATGGAACCGCCGGGCGGCACCGCGCTGGTCGAAGAATCGATCAACGAGGCGCTCGATTTCCGCCGCGCCATGCGCAAGGTGGACGAGGAATTCGGCAATGACTGGTGGTTTCAGGTCTGGGGCCCGGACGAGCTGGGCGACGAGGGCATGGGCACCACCGACGACTGGATCCTTGGAAAGACCGGCAAGCAGGGTGCTGCGGAAACCTGGCACGGCTTTGGCGACATGGCGCACGGGTTCAACATGCTGGACCCGATCAAATCCACGATCATCACGCCGGGCCTGAATCTTGACGGCCGGTTCGAAGAGGCCGGGATTCCCGCCTCGATCGTCACGAAGTTCCTGACCGAACACGGGGTGGTTGTGGAAAAGACCGGGCTTTACAGCTTTTTCATCATGTTCACCATCGGCATCACCAAGGGGCGGTGGAACACGCTTCTGACCGCGTTGCAGCAGTTCAAGGACGATTACTACAAGAACCAGCCGATGTGGCGCACCATGCCGGAATTCTGCGCCAAACATCCCCGCTACGAAGGCATGGGCCTGCGCGACCTGTGCCAGCATGTCCACACGCTTTATGCCAAATACGATGTGGCCCGCCTGTCCACGGATATGTACCTGAGCGATCACACCCCGGCGATGAAGCCGTCCGATGCCTTTGCCCATATCGCGCAACGCACCACGCAGCGCGTGCCGATCGACGACCTTGAGGGACGCATCACCACCAGCCTTGTCACGCCCTATCCGCCGGGCATTCCGCTGCTGATCCCGGGCGAGGTGTTCAACCGCAAGATCGTCGAATACCTCAAGTTCAACCGCGCCTTCGCCCATGAATGCCCGGGATTCGAGACGGACATTCACGGGCTGGTGCAGGAAAAGGGCCACGATGGACAGGTCCACTATTTTGCGGATTGCGTGGCGGCCTGATCCGGTCCCCGCCGGTGGCGTTCAGCCCCCGGCAACCGCCTTGTTCGGCCTGTCGCGCAGTACCTCCTCGACCGATGGGGTGGGCAGGTCAAAATAATCCAGCGTCCCGGCATAACCGTTGCCACCCATGCGCCCGATGGCGTCCAGCCGCGCGTGATCGGAATAATGCGTCGCGGGGTCCAGAATATCCGCGCGGACATGCGCCATGACGATGCGGCCCAGGATGATTTCGCGCGCGGAACTGACCGCGATGCCAAGGTAACGTTCACATTCGAACGCCACCGGTGCCTCGGCGATCCGGGGGCAGGCAACTTTGACCCCAGGCACCGCGGTCAGTCCCGCCATCTGCAATTCATCCACCTCCGGGGCGAATCCCGCAGCGGTCGCTGCCATCGCTTCGACATTCGCGCGGTCGACGATGTTGACGGTGAAACATTCCGTCATGCGGATGTTCCAGGCGGTGTCCTTGAACGACCGGTCCGGCTTGTTCTCGACCCCGAGCGCGAGGATGGGCGGATCGGCCGACAGGCAGTTGAAGAACGAATAGGGCGCCGCGTTCACCACCCCGTCCAAAGAGATCGTGGTGACCCAGGCGATGGGGCGGGGCAGGATGGTGCCGATCATCACCTTGTAGGCGTCGCGCGGCGAAAGGGTGGAAAAATCCAGTTCGTGATAGGCTTGGCTCACTGGGCAAGCTCCTTTCCGTAATGTGACAGGATCGACTGGATGCCTCTCGATTTCGCTCGAACGCGCGTTTTGATCCATCTTGTTTGCGATCGAACGCAACACGCTTTAGTCCTTGCCGAACACCCGTGCAAAGATCGTGTCGACATGTTTGGTGTGATAGCCAAGATCGAACTTTTCCTCGATCTGCGCGGGGCTGAGCGCGGCCGTCACTTCGGGGTCGGCCAGCAGTTCGGTCTTGAAGTCGGCCCCCTGTTCCCAGACCTTCATCGAGTTGCGCTGCACCAGCTTGTAGCTGTCCTCGCGGCTGACACCGGCCTGTGTCAGCGCCAGAAGCACCCGTTGCGACATCACCAGACCGCGGAATTTGTTCATGTTCGCCAGCATGTTGTCGGGATAGATCACCAGCTTTTCCACCACGCCCGCCAGACGGTGCAGCGCGAAATCCAGCGTGATCGTCGCATCCGGCCCGATGGTGCGCTCCACGCTCGAATGGGAAATGTCCCGCTCGTGCCAGAGCGCCACGTTTTCCATCGCGGGCACCACGGCCATCCGCACAAGGCGGGCAAGTCCGGTCAGATTCTCGGTCAGCACCGGGTTGCGCTTGTGCGGCATGGCGCTTGAGCCCTTCTGGCCGGCGGAAAAGAATTCCTCGGCCTCCAGAACCTCGGTGCGCTGCATGTGCCGGATCTCGATCGCGACATTTTCGATGCTGCTGGCAATGACGCCCAGCGTGGCAAAGAACATGGCGTGCCGGTCGCGCGGGATCACTTGCGTGCTGATCGGTTCGGGGCGCAGGCCAAGCTGTTCGCAGACATGTTCCTCGACTGCCGGGTCGATGTTGGCGAAGGTGCCGACAGCGCCAGAAATGGCACCCGTGGCGATTTCCGTCCGGGCCAGAACCAGCCGGTTCCGGTTGCGGTCCATTTCGGCATAGAAGCGCGCGAAGGTCAGGCCCATGGTTGTCGGCTCGGCGTGGATGCCGTGGCTGCGTCCGATGCGCACCGTATCCTTGTGTTCATGTGCACGGGATTTCAGCGCAGCCAGAACCCGGTCGAGCCCGTCGAGCAGGATGTCGGTTGCGCGCACAAGCTGAACGTTGAAGGTTGTGTCGAGCACATCCGAAGAGGTCATGCCCTGATGCACGAAACGCGCCTCGGTCGAACCGATGTGTTCGGCCAGATGGGTGAGAAAGGCGATGACATCATGTTTGGTGACGGCCTCGATCTCGTCTATGCGGGCGACGTCGAATTCCACGTCCTTGGCCTTCCACACGGCGTCGGCGCTGGCCTGGGGGATGACGCCCAGTTTCGCCTGCGCGTCGCAGGCATGCGCCTCGATCTCGTACCAGATGCGGAACTTGGTGGCGGGTTCCCAGATGGCAACCATGTCGGGGCGGGAATAGCGGGGGATCATGCGCGGCGATCCTTTCTCGGGGTTGTGAGGATATCGACCGTGGTCATAGACTGCACCTGCCCCAGCGACAAGGGCGCGGCGGGCGTACCGATCGGGGACGGATCGGGGGCTGATAGAGGGCTGACAAGGGATGGGGGGGCAGGATATGGTGCCGCAGGGTCGGAAACCGGTTTATGACCGCAGTCATAAACCGTGACACCCAAGAATTTGCACGATTTTGCCGGGCGCTGGCGCCTTGGGCGGCTGATCGACGATTCCCGCGCCGGTCACAGCGCCCATGCCACGGGGCAGGCGGTGCTGACGCCTGACGCCGCCGGGCTGGTCTATGACGAGGAGATCCTTCTGCATCTGCCGGGGCAGGCGCCGATCGAGGGGCGGCGGCGCTATCTTTGGCGCACAGCGCCGGGCGGCATCGCCGTGTTGTTCGCCGACGGGCGGGATTTCCACACCTTCACCCTGGACGGCGCGCGCCCCGTCGCCGCGCACTGGTGTGATCCGGACCGCTATGACGTGAGCTATGACCTTGGCGACTGGCCCCGCTGGTCCACCCGGTGGGAGGTGCGCGGACCGCACAAGGATTACGTCATGCAGACCACTTACATGCCGCAGGACGGCCCCGACGCCATGGTCGAGACTGCTTAGCCCTTGCAGCATGACGGGCCTTGGGGCAGAAAAGCGGGATGACAGAGTTTCAAAACAAGGGGACAGACATATGAACCTGGCACTGAACCGCAACGTTCTGGTCGACATGTTCGGCGCGACGACCGGCCTGGGGCTGCGCCTCAAGCAGGTTGCCCTGGTGATCGCAGGCATCGCCATTCTGGCGGTCGCGGCCAAGATCAAGGTGCCGGTGCCCGGTTCACCGGTGATGATGAGCATGGGCACCTTTGCCGTGCTGACCATCGGTGCGGCCTATGGCGCGCGGCTGGGCCTGGTGACGATGCTGGGCTGGATGCTGGTCGGGCTGCTGGGCTATGACGTGTTCCAGAGTTCGAGCGCCGATCTGAACGGCGTGGCCTACATGATGGGCGGCACCGGTGGCTATCTGGCGGGCTATGTGCTGGCCACGGTGCTGCTGGGCGTGCTGGCGCGGGCCGGATGGGACCGCACGGCACCCCGGATGGCGGGCGCCATGCTGCTGGGCAACGTGATGATCTATGTTCCGGGCCTGATCTGGCTGGGCCTGCTCTACGGTTGGGAAAAGCCGATCCTGCAATGGGGGCTGACGCCATTTCTGCTGGGGGATTTGATCAAGCTGGCGCTGGCCGCGCTGCTGCTGCCGACCCTCTGGAAGATTGTCGGCCGCGCCCGCGGCTGACCCGGCTCCGGTTTTTTGATCCGATGGCAAGGCGCAGGGCGATGCTCTGCGCCTTTGCTGTTTGCGGCGCCTGTTCTCACATCGACCGTTTCCGGCG
This sequence comes from Puniceibacterium sp., assembly GCA_024636635.1. Taxonomy (GTDB): domain Bacteria; phylum Pseudomonadota; class Alphaproteobacteria; order Rhodobacterales; family Rhodobacteraceae; genus Puniceibacterium. The sequence goes on along the minus strand of JAGXGV010000038.1, from coordinate 21,374 downwards.
GCCGGGGCGGCGCGGGCGCGTATATTCGGTGCCGCGCCCGTGGCGGCGTTGGAATCGGGTATTTGGAAAAAGAAGAAGCCGGGAGGCGGGATCAGACAAGTTCTGTTTCGACCCGGGCCCCGGTTTCCAGGGTCCGGTGGACCGGGCAGCGGTCGGCGATTTCCAGCAGGCGGCGGCGCTGGGCGTCATCGAGCGGCCCGTCGAGCGTGATGCGGCGGCGGAAGAGGTCGATCCGGGCATCGGCGGCCGGATCGGCGTCCTGGGCATGGACCTTGTCGTGGCTGACCTCGACCCGGACCTGTTCGAGCGGCCAGCCCTTGCGGCGGGCGTACATGCGGATGGTCATCGAGGTGCAGGCGCCGAGCCCCGCGGCGACGAAGCCATAGGGTGACATCCCGCGGTTGGTGCCGCCGTAGGCCATCGGTTCGTCTGCCAGACTGTGGTGATGCGGGCCGGACTGGATGTCCTGGAGAAAGCCGTCCGGATCTGCCTCTGATACGCGCACCACGCCTTCGGGGGCGCCGACCGGCGGGGCGGGGGGTGTCAGGCCCAGATAGCGCCCGGCCCAGGCTGCGATGACTGTGGCGGCGTATTCGGCATCCTGCGCGTCGGAAACCAGGTGATCGGCATCATCGAGGGTGACGAAGCTTTTGGGATGGCGCGCGGCGGTGAAGATCCGCGCGGCGTTCGAGATGTCCACCACGGCGTCGCGCGGGGCGTGCATCACCAGCAGCGCCATGCCGAGGCGGGGAAGGATCGGGCCGAGCCGTGCCGCCGCGACATCCTGAACAAACTCTTTGGTGATAGTGAAGGAGCGGCCGCCAAGATCGACCTGCGCCTGCCCCTGCGCCGAGATCCGGTCGAGCGCGTCGCCGAAGTTGTGGGTGACATGGCCCGGATCGAAGGGCGCGCCGAGCGTGACCAGGGCGCGGGCCGAGGGAATGTCCGGGGCCGCCCGCAGGATCGCCGCACCGCCCAGCGAATGGCCGATCAGCAGGGTCGGCGCCATGCCGCGCGCGGTCAGCAGGGCGGCGGCGGCATGCAGGTCCGTGACGTTGGAGGTAAAAGTGGTGTTGGCGAATTCGCCCTTCGAATGGCCGAGGCCGGTGAAATCGAACCGCAGCACGGCGATGCCCATCGCCGCGAGCCGCGCCGAAATCCGCCGCGCCGCGGGGATGTCCTTTGAACAGGTAAAGCAGTGGGCAAAGAGCGCCGTGGCCAGATGCGGCCCGTCGGGCAGGTCGAGCCGGGCCGAGAGCGTGTCACCGGAGTGACCGGGAAAGGTGAGGCGTTCGGTCGGCATCTGATGTCCTTGGTGATTGCAGCCTGTGCGCCGGGGCGCTGGTGGAGAGAGTGTGCCCGCCGGACCCGCGCTGCAAGGGATGTGTCACGTCCGTAACCGAAGGGTGACAGGGTTGGATCGGGTGGAGTGCAATTTTTGCCCCACGCTCTGCCAGGATCGTCGCCTGTGCAGTTTCCATACCGGCCCCCGCCCGTGGCAGCGTGCCCCAAAGGGGCAGAAGTGGCGGGTGCCACGAAGGGGCAGAATTGGCGGGTGCCACGAAGGGGCAGAAGGAGCCGCGGATGGCCAGCATCACCCGCAACGTGGTGGGGCCGTTCCCGCCAGTCTGCCATCCCGAAACGGACTGGCTGGAGAACGAATACGATTTCGCGGTCTGCGCCTGGGCGCTCGCAGAGAAGGCCGAGGTTCAGGCGACCTCTGCCTGATCGGCGAAATCTAGCCGCGTCGACGCCGCCCGCCCGCGCGCCGCCCGCCGGCACCGCCGTCGGCGGCGTTGGGGTCGCGGTTGAACATGATCCACTGCGCGCCCGAGGCGTCGTTGTCGGTGAGGAAGTTGGCGGCGCGGATCGCCTCCATTTCCTTGCCGGGGCGGGGTTTGGTGCTGCCGATGCCGAACATCTGGCAGAACGTTTCGTCATCCATGTCCGGCGGCACCATGATGCCTGCCGCTTCGACAGCGGCGCGTTTTTCGATGATCTTCGATGCCCCGATCGGCAGGCCCACGGGGTTCATGATGGCGCTGGTCATGCCTGCGGCCATGGCCATGGGCAGGAAGGCGTTGTTGATGCCGTGCCGGTTGGGCAAGCCAAAGCTGATGTTCGATGCACCACAGGTGGTGTTCACGCCCAGTTCCTCGCGCAGGCGGCGCACAAGGGCAAAGACCTGCAAGCCGGCGGTGCCCATGGCGCCGATGGGCATCACCAGCGGATCGACCACGATGTCATGCGCCGGAATGCCGAAATCCGCCGCGCGCTGCACGATCTTTTTTGCCACGGCAAAGCGCACGTCGGGATCTTCGGAAATGCCAGTGTCGTCGTTGGAAATCGCCACCACGGGCACGTTGTATTTCTTGACCAGCGGCAGGACCAGTTCCAGCCGCTCTTCCTCGCCCGTCACGGAATTCAGCAGGGGGCGCCCCTCGCAGGCCTCAAGGCCCGCCTGAAGCGCGCCCGGCACGGAACTGTCGATGCAGAGCGGCACATCGACCACCGACTGCACGACGCGGATCAACTGCGGCATCAGCATCGGTTCGACAAAGTTGTTGTCCGCATAACGCGGGTCTTCGGCCATCTTGTTCGAGAACACTGCACCCGAATTCACGTCCAGCATGGTCGCCCCACAAGCGACCTGCGCGATGGCATCCGCCTCGACACGGCTGAAATCGTCCTGTTCCAGTTCGGCGGCCAGGATCTTGCGGCCCGTGGGGTTGATGCGTTCGCCGATCACGCAAAACGGCTGGTCAAAGCCGATGATGGCGGTCCTGGTCTTGGATTCGACGATGGTGCGGGTCATGCGGGGGTGGCTCCTTGAAAAGATATGCGCCGGGCCAGCAGGTCCGGCAGGATGGGATCGGTGAAATCCGCTATGGTGATCTGCGCCCCGGCGGCACGTAGCGCGCCGTCATCGAGCGACGAGCGCACCCCGACCGAATAAGCGCCGGAAGCATGGGCCGCTTGCAGGCCCGAGGGGCTGTCCTCGAAGGCGATGCACTGATGTGGTTGCACGCCAAGACGTTTCATCGCCTCGGTATAGGGGGCGGGGTCGGGTTTGCCGCGCGCACATTCATCGCCGATGATGCGCAGCGGCAGCCGGTCGGACAGACCGATGGCAACCAGCATCGCCTCGGCATTGTCGCGCGGGGCGTTGGTGACGACGGCGACCGGCCAGCCCTCTGACCGGGCCCGGTCCAGAAGCGCGGGCAGACCCGGCATCGGCGTGGCAGACCCGCCAAGACGGTCACGAAAGGCGCCCTCCTTGGCATCGCTTAGCGCCTGCGCGTCCTCGCCGGGGAAAAATTCGGCAAAGATGTCAAGGTTCTGTCGGCCGTGGATCTTGCGCAGGTAAAAGCCTTTGTCGACATCACGGCCCCGCGCGGCAAACAGTTCGGCAAAGACGGCCTCGTGCAGCGGATCGGTGTGCAGCAGCGTTCCGTCCAGGTCGAAGAGCAGTGCCAATGTCATATGCGGTTCCGTGTCAGGGGGCCTCAGCCGTTGCGTATTGCAGGTATCCCGGCAGCACCCCCGTTTGCAATCGCCCATTCCGCATTGGCCGCGATCCCGCCCAGCGGAAAGAAATGCACCTGCTCGACCGCAAAATCCGGATGCGCCGCCTTGTGCGCGGCCAGTTTCGCCAGCACCTCGGTCGGCTCGTAGGGCAGCAGCAGCTTGGTCACGTCCATCGCCCGCTTCTGAAGCACCTTCAGCGAAGGGCCGACGCCGCAGGATATGGCGAACCGGATCAGGGTCTGCAACTTGGCGGGGCCGGCGATGCCGATATGCACGGGCAGGGTGATACCTTCGGCGCGCAGCCGGTCCGCCCAGGCGATGATCGGGTCGGCGTCGAAACAGAACTGCGTGGTCAGTGCCATCTGCGCATCCGTCCGTTCGGCAAAGGCCTGTTTCCAGCGCAGCGCCTCGATCACCGCGTGGTCGCCGCCGTCGGGGTCGATGTCGCGGCTGCCTTCGGGGTGGCCGGCCACGTGCAGTCGGGTAAAGCCTGCCGCATCGAACAGACCCGTTTCCAGCAGTTGCATGGAGTTTTCGAAATCACCCTGCGGTGTCGCAGCGCCACCCGCCAGCAGCAGGCCCTGACGCACATCTGCCTCGCCCTGATAGCGGGCGATCCAGTCGGCAAGCGTCGCGGTATCCTTGATGATCCGCGCCGGAAAATGCGGCATGACGTGAAAGCCGTCGGCGTTCAGGCGGCGCGCGGTGGCCACCATGTCGGTGATCGGCGTGCCGTCGATATGGGCGATATAGACACGGGTTCCCCGGGGCAGAAGCGCGCGGAAATCGGGGACCTTTTCGGCGGTGCGCGGCATCACCTCGATGGAATAGCCCTGAAGGAAATTCTGGATCTGGCCGTGCGTCGGCGTGGCATCCAAGTCGCGTTTCTTGAAGGTGAACAATGCCATGACGGCCTCCATCAGTTGCAAGGGGGTCAGGCCCACCCGTCGTTTGCGATCAGCGACTTGAGACGGTCCTGATCATATTCAGCCTCGAGGCGCGCGGCCTCTGCGCTGGCGATGTCCGAGGGCTGGCCCTCGGCCGGGTAGGGGGCCGCCTTGCGCCATTCGGCGAGGTAGTCGTCGGTGCCCGCGGCACCTGTCTTCATCGCGGCGCGGTCGATGGCCTGCTCGAAACGTTCGGGCAATTGCACCTTGGCGCCAGAGCGGCCCCGGCCGACGATGACCTGGGCCGGAATGTCGCGCCAGAAGACGATGGTGACATCGGGCATGGATGATTCCCTGTGGTTCCGGTGCCGCCTGTTTAGCGTCAGGGCGACGCGGCACAGGGGCAGATTTCGACAGTTGCGACGCGATCCGCGACGTGCGGCCCGCGCCGCGACCTTAGGCGAGTTGACGCGGCGCCGCCACCGGGGCGGACCGGAAAACGGCTCAGTCGCAAGTTGAGCCGTTTTCATGCCCAAGCGTACATTGTGCTTTTCCGGCCGCAGCACCGGAGCAAATACCCGGACTATTTCCGTTTTGCCGTCGTGCGCGACCCCGCGTGGCGGGCAATCCGCGATTATGTTTCCGGCGAATATCGCGACCTGCCGGGGTATTACGACACTCCTTTGTGAACGCAGCCGCCAAGAAACTTGCAGGTCCGCGCGTGCCTGCGTATCGTGAGAGCAACTTGCAAACGGAGAGGCGCATTAAAGATGGCGCCAGAGCGTCCCATGGGTGCGGGCGCTTTCCCGAAACCGGTCGAGAGCCCCGCGCCCGACAAACCCGATACGGCCGAGCTTTATGCCGCGCTGGATCTGGGCACGAACAGTTGCCGCATGCTGATTGCCCAGCCAAAGGGCAGCCAGTTCCATGTCGTCGACAGCTTTTCCAAATCGGTCCAGCTTGGGGCCGGGCTTGAGAAAAGCGGCCGCCTGAGCCGTGCCTCGATGGGGCGCACGGTGGCGGCGCTGAAGGTCTGTCAGCAGAAGATCAACCGCCACAACGTGCGCCGCATGCGCCTGGTCGCAACCGAGGCCTGTAGGCGCGCGGTCAATGCCCGCGATTTCATCCGGCAGGTGAAGCGCGAGGCGGGTCTGCAACTGGAAATCATCCAGCCCGAGGAAGAGGCACGGCTGGCGGTGATTTCATGTGCGCCGCTGGTCAGCACCAAGACCGAACAGCTGTTGGTGGTGGATATCGGCGGCGGCTCGACCGAGCTTGTCTGGATCGATCTGTCTTCGGTTCCCAATGCCGAGCGCCCGCGCGCGATCATGCGCCTGCACGCCGGATTCCACCAGATTGACAGCCCGTTTCCCGCCGCCAAGGTGGTTGACTGGATCTCGGTCCCGCTGGGGGTCGCCACGCTGCGCGACCAGTTTTCCGATGTGGACGACGATGCAGCGCGCTATGCGCTGATGTCCTGGTATTTTGAAGAGAACCTGGCCGAGTTCGCGCCCTACAAGGACGAACAGACCCGCGAGGGTTTCCAGATCGTGGGCACCAGCGGCACGGTGACAACGGTCGCGGCATCCCATCTGGGACTGCGTCGGTATGACCGCACCAAGGTGGACGGGCTGCGCATGACCAGCGACCAGATCGAGACCGTCATCAATGGCTATCTCGAGCTTGGGCCGGCGGGGCGGCGGCGTGACCCGCGCATCGGGCAGGACCGGCAGGCGCTGATCATGTCCGGGGCGGCGATCCTTCAGGCGCTGTTGCGCTGCTGGCCGACCGACCGGCTGTCGGTGGCGGACCGCGGCCTGCGCGAAGGGTTGCTTTATGCGCAGATGACGGCGGATGGCGTGCTTGAGGAAGGGCCATACTAGGCTTGCGGGCCGGGTGGTATGCGCCTAGCTGGACAGGGCGGCGCGGTTGGGTCCGGGCCGACTTGGGTATTTGGAAAAAGAAGAAGCGACAACAGATGGCGAAGGAACCGACGGGCAAGAACACTTCGGGGCGCGGACAGCGCGAGCTGAAGGTCAAGGTCAAGACGGCCCGCGAGAGGCGGCTGAGTTCAACGCGCTGGTTGCAGCGGCAACTGAACGATCCCTATGTCAAGCGCGCCCAGGCCGAAGGGTATCGCGGGCGCGCGGCGTTCAAGATCCTGGAACTGGACGAGAAGTACCGGTTTCTGGTGCCCGGTGCGCGGATCGTCGATCTGGGCTGTGCGCCTGGCGGATGGTGCCAGGTTGCGGCGAAACGGGTGAATGCGCTGGGCGAGAAAAGCGGCAAGGCCGTCGGCACCGTTCTGGGGATCGATCTTCAGGAGGTCGACCCGATCCCCGGGGTCGAGCTGCATGTGCTTGATTTTCTTGCCGAAGGCGCGGAGGAACAGGTGAAGGACTGGCTTGGCAGCTCGGCGGATGTGGTGATGTCGGACATGGCGGCCTCGTCCTCCGGGCACAAGCAGACCGACCATCTGCGCATCATCTCGCTCTGCGAGGCGGCGGCCTATTTTGCCTTCGATGTGCTGGAGGAGGGTGGCACCTTTGTCGCCAAGGTGCTGGCAGGCGGGGCCGAGGGCGCGTTGCAGAAAATTCTCAAGCAGCGTTTTACCAAGGTGGCCAACGTGAAGCCGCCGGCATCGCGGTCCGACAGTTCCGAGAAATTCGTCGTTGCCACGGGGTTCCGTGGAGCTTTGCCGGACGGGGAGGCATCGTCGGAATAGGGCCGCAGCGAGGCGATGGCGCGGGCCTGTAACAGACGCGAGAAGCCATTTGCGGCATTGCGATGTTGGTTGCAGGTTGCCGTGGTCAGGCCCGCGCATCCAGCCCGACCACCTTGCGCGGGGCAGCATCCCGTCTGGCCGCCCGCAACGGTTCGAGGCGATTTGCCGGACACAGCCTGGAAAACCGCGCGAACAGTGGAAAGGCGCAGCGGAGCGGGGTTTCTGTCGGTTTGGGCGTGGTTCTGGCGTTTATCGCATTGTATGGCACGGCATTAGCGGCAAGGCTGAGCCCGGGCAAGAGGAGAGCAGGATGCCGCTGAGCATGTCCCCCGAGGTTTTCATCACCTGCGCCGTCACCGGGTCGGCGGCTACGCAGGACCGCAGTCCGCATGTGCCGCGATCACCCCGGCAGATCGCCGAAAGTGCCATCGACGCGGCCAGAGCGGGCGCGGCGATCGTGCACTGCCACGTGCGCGATCCCGACACCGGCGCGCCGTCGCGGCGGCTGGACCTCTACCGCGAGGTGACGGAGCGCATCCGCGAGAGCGGCACCGATGTGGTGCTGAACCTCACGGCGGGCATGGGCGGCGACATCACCTTTGGCCCGGTCGAAACGCCGCTGCCGGTCAACGCCGCGGGCACGGACATGGTCGGCGCGACGGAACGTGTGGCCCATATCGCCGCCTGCCTGCCCGAGATCTGCACGCTCGACTGTGGTACGATGAACTTTGCCGAAGCTGACTACGTTATGACCAACACGCCGGGCATGCTGCGCGCGATGGGGCGCATGATGACCGGATTTGGCGTCAAACCCGAAATCGAGGTCTTCGACACCGGCCATCTCTGGTGCGCCAAACAGCTTGTGGACGAGGGGGTTCTGGATGATCCCGCGCTTGTCCAGCTGTGCATGGGGGTGCCCTGGGGGGCGCCGGACGACCTGAACACCTTCATGGCGATGGTGAACAACGTGCCGAAGGACTGGACCTTTTCCGCCTTTGCGCTGGGGCGCAACCAAATGGCCTATGTCGCCGCCGCCGTTCTTGCTGGCGGGCATGTCCGCGTCGGGCTTGAGGACAACCTGTGGCTGGGCAAGGGGCAGCTTGCCACCAATGCGCAACTGGTGGAACGGGCCGCAGGCATCGTCGAACGCATGGGCGCCCGGGTGATGACACCGCAGCAGGTGCGCGAAAGGCTGGGCCTGACAAAGCGCGCGCCGGTGTCCGCTTGAGGACGCTTGTCCTTCTGCTGGTGCTTGCGGGATGTGCGACGCCGCCGCGCGCGCCCACCGTCCCCATTCCGCTGCGCAATCCGACCGCACCGGTCGCGTCCCAGATCGACGTGACGCAGGACCGGCTGGCCGGAGACTGGATTGTGGTGCAGGGCGCGGGCCTGCCCCCCGGCACCCGCGTGACCATCGGCACCGACCTGTTGCGCACCGAAACGCCGACGCAGTCAAAGGTGAGCACGTTCACGCCGCGTGGTCAGGGCCGTTACGACACCGGGGACGGACCGCTCTGGGTTCACTGGATCGACGTGGGCAACCGGACGGCGGCGCTTGGCGATCCGTCCGGCAGCCGCGTCTGGATCATGGACCGCGCGGCGTCCGGCAGCCCGGATCGCATCCGGGCCGCGCGCGAGATCCTTGACTGGTATGGCTACGACCTGATGCGGATGGTCGGCCCGTGACGCAGGTCCTGATGCGGCGGAGGATGACGGACATGGTCCAGCATCTGCCATGCCGCGGACGCGACTGATTTCCGCGCCGGGCCATCGGCGGATATGTGGGACATGACGGATATACGGAGAGCCTGATACCATGAATACAGTAGCGATCGTCGGCGGGGGTGTGATCGGTGGCGGCTGGGCCGCGCGATTTGCCCTGATGGGGTGGAATGTCCGGATCTTCGACCCCGACCCCGAATCAGAGCGCAAGATCGGCGCGGTCATGGCCAATGCGCGTCGCACCCTGCCGATGCTCTACGACACGCCGATGCCGACCTGTGGCACGGTCACCTATCACGCCACGATTGCGGAGGCCGTGCAGGGTGCCCGGTGGGTGCAGGAATCCGTGCCGGAACGTCTGTCGCTCAAGGCTTCCACCTTTGCCGAGATTGCCGCGAACGTCGGCCCGGACGCCTTGGTCGGATCCTCAACATCGGGCTTCAAGCCATCGCAATTGCAGGAAAATCTTGGTTCCCTTGCGGCGCGCCTGATGGTGGCGCATCCGTTCAACCCGGTCTATCTTCTGCCGCTGGTGGAACTGGTTCCCAGCGCAAGGAACACTGCGGAACATATTGATGCAGCAAAGGAAATCCTTGTCTCTATCGGCATGTACCCTTTGCATGTCCGGGCCGAGATCGACGCACATATCGCGGACCGCTTGCTGGAATCCGTCTGGCGCGAGGCGTTGTGGCTGGTCAAGGATGGCATTGCGACGACGGAAGAGATTGATAATTCAATCCGTTACGGCTTTGGCCTCAGGTGGGCGCAGATGGGCCTGTTCGAAACGTATCGCGTTGCCGGGGGCGAGGCCGGCATGAAACACTTCATGGCGCAGTTCGGCCCCTGCCTGCACTGGCCGTGGAGCCGCCTGACAGATGTGCCGGATTTCACCAACGATCTGGTCGACCTGATCGCCGGGCAGTCGGATGCCCAGTCCGGACACGCCTCGATCCGCGACCTTGAAGTGCTGCGCGACGACAACCTTGTTGCCCTGATGCGGGCCCTGAAACAGCAGGGCGCAGCAGCGGGCAAGCTGCTGATCGATCACGAAAATTCCCTGCGCATGCCGCTGGCTGATACCGTGCCGCTGATCACGCAGTCCCGCATCGTGCCGGTGGACTGGACCGACGTCAACGGGCACATGAACGAAGGCCGTTACGGCCAGGTTTTTTCCGATGCGTCAGAGGAACTGATGGCGCATATCGGGGCTGACCGCGCCTATGTCACCGCCGGCCACAGCTATTTCACCGCCGAGACGACGATCCGCTACCTGGCCGAGACACTTGCGGGCGAGGCATTTACCGTCGCCACGCGCGTAACCCTTGGGGAAGGCAAGAAAATTCGCCTTTTCCACGAGATGCGGCGCGCTGCTGATGCGGAAATCCTGGCCACATGCGATCAGTTCCTGCTGCATGTCAGCCTTGAATCCCGCCGCTCCTGTCCGCCCTTGCCGCAGGTCGCCGCACGGCTTGAGGCACTGGCCCAAGCGCACCGGGACTGAAGTGACGGATTTCGGCTTGAGCGGCGAACAGTCGGAGCTTTGTCGAGCGCGAGATCTAGCCGCATGAGGATCTGATCGAACGCACCGGCGCGGTGCCCGCCGACATCGCGACCGGGTTTCGGCCCTCGGCATGCATGTCGGGGGCTGGGCGATCTTGAGGCGCTGCAATCCCTGGCCCGGCGCGCGCAGGCGCTGGGGAAATCCATCGTGGTGCTCAAGACCGGGCGGTCCGAGACGGCGCAGGCGGCTTCGGTGTCGTATACGGCCTCTCTTGTCGGCGGCGAGGTGAGCCTTGTCGCGGACGGTGCCGCGGCGCGTGGACTGATCTTTGCACCGCTCAGCGATCTTCAGGCGCGATCCGATGTGGAAAGGGAAATAGCCGGTTCCGGCGGGCAGCCTGCGCTGGGCCGGGTCCGGTCTGCATCGCTGGCCACCCAGATCTTTTACTGCGCGACAAAGCCTTGCGGCGCGCCTTTCTGGCCCGCACCATACCGGCCTCGGGCACTGTTCGGGGCACGCAGGGTTGTCGGTTTGTCCGGCGCGGCATGGAACAGGCCCGGATCACAGGGGTTGGGTCCCCGGATGCAACGCGGAAAGGACACTTTCCGCAAGATGAAAGGACAAGACATGAAGCGTTCCGCTTCCGCCCACTGGGCAGGTGACCTCAAGACCGGCAAGGGTACGATCAGCACTCAAAGCGGGGTGCTCGACGAAAACCCCTATGGTTTCAACACCCGGTTCGAAGACCAGCCCGGCACCAACCCGGAAGAACTGATCGGCGCCGCCCATGCGGGCTGCTTTTCCATGGCCTTGTCGATGATCCTGGGCCAGCACGACCTGACGGCCGAGTCGATCGACACCAAGGCCGATGTGTCGCTTGAGGAAAAGGACGGCGGATTTGCGATCACCGCCGTGCATCTGACGCTGAAGGCGAAGATCCCCGGTGCCACGCAGGCGCAATTCGAAGAGGCGACAAACGCGGCCAAGTCCGGCTGCCCGGTGTCAAAGCTGATCAATGCCGAGATCACGCTGGATGCCGAACTCGCAAGCTGAGGCTCGAGTAAACTGACCCCCGGGGAGGGGAACTCTGGGGGTGCCCCCTGCACCTGTTGCCTCAGCCCAGCAGGTGCAGCCAGCCCCAGACCGTGACCACGGACAAGGCCGTGGCGATAAGCACCGATGACGCCGCCACGCGTTTGGCCCGTCCGTACATGTTGGCAAAGACGTAGGCGTTGATCCCCGGTGCCATCGCTGCGGTCAGGACCGCAGAGCGCAGACCGTCCTGTGGCAGTTCGAACAACGTGCCCAATGTGAAGGTGATTGCGGGATGCAGCAGCAGCACCACGGCGCAGACGAAGCCGATCACCCTCAGGTCGCCCTCGGGGCGGTAGCGGTAGAGCACGCCGCCCATGCCGAACAGCGCGACCGGCAGGGCGGTGCGGATCATCATGTCAAGCGCGCCGGTGACAGTGTCGGGTAGCGACAGGTTTGCAAGGTTGAATGCCAGACCCAGCATGATGCCGATCACCAGCGCATTGCGGAACATCGCCTTTAGCACCGTGAGCGGCAGATGCCGCGCGCTGCCGCCGCGGGCGCGGGCGATTTCCATCGCGGTGATGCCGATGCCGTAGCAAAACGGTGAGTGCATTGCGATGATTGCATAGTTCGCCGAAAGTTTGTCCGCGCCATAGGCCCGTTCGGTGATCGGGATGCCCAGCATCAGCGAATTGGCGAACAGGCAGCAGAAACCGATCGCGACTGCATCCTCCCAGTCGCGGCCGAATACGTACCGCGCCACCAGCAGGCCCAGGGCAAAGCCCGTGGCCGATCCGGTATAGAAGCTGACCAGCAGCAGAGGGTCAAAGTTCTGGCCCAGGTCCAGCGTCCAGATCGCGCGGAACAAAAGGCAGGGTATGGCGAATTGCTGGGTAAAGATCATCAACCCGTCCACCCCGCTTTCGGACATGAGCCCGCGCCAGGCGGCCAGGTAGCCGAAGCCGATGACCATGAAGACCGGAAGGATGACGTCGAGAAGCGCTTGCATGATCGTGGTGTCCGGAATTTTCAGGCGCGGCGCATCGGGCGGAGGCTGAGCTATGGGTATTTTTGAAAAGAAGAAGCGGGGGGTCGTCAGCTTTGCGCGCGGATCACCATGCCGTCGAAGGCCGGCGTGATATGGTCGGGGGTTTCCGCGTCGAGCGTGGCATGGTCGAGATCGATGTGCATGTTGGTCAGGACCGCGCGGCGGGGCTGCACCCGGTCGATCCATTCCAGCGACTGTGCAAGGTGGGCGTGGGTCGGATGCGGCGTGCGGCGCAGCGCGTCGAGGATCCAGCAGTCGAGGTTTTCAAGCTGCGGCCAGACCTTGTCAGGAATTTCCTTGACGTCCGGCAGGTAGGCGATGTCATCGACGCGGAAGCCCAGCGCGTCCATGCCGCCATGATGCACGAGAAACGGCGTCAGCGTGATGTCGCCGCCCGCACCGGTGATGGTGAACGGCCCGTCGATGTCGTTCATGTCCAGGATGGGCGGATAGGTGCTTCCCTCGGGCTGGATGAAGGCGTAGCCGAAACGGTCGAGCAGGCTGGCCCGCGTCGGGGCATCGGCCCAGACCGGCAGGCGGGCGCGCATATTGAACACGATCATGCGCAGGTCGTCGATGCCGTGCACATGGTCGGCATGGGCATGGGTATAGGCAACAGCGTCCAGCGTGCCGATGTTCTGGTCCAGAAGCTGCGCGCGCAGGTCGGGCGAGGTGTCGACCAGCACGCGGGTGATGCCCTGTTGCGACACTCGTTCGATCAGGACAGAGCAGCGGCGGCGCGTGTTTCTGGGGTCGCCGGGGTCGCAGTCGCCCCAGTGGCCGCCAAGCCGGGGCACACCGCCGGAAGAACCGCAGCCGAGGATGGTGAAGCGCAGTTCCGACGTCATGCGGCGGCCTGCCAACTGGCGGCCTTGGCGAAGAGGCGATTGAAATTCGCTTCGGTCCGGGCGGCGAAGTCGGCGTAGTCGAGGCCGAAGAGTTCGGCGCCGCGGCGCGCGGTATGGGCGGTGTAGGCCGGTTCGTTGCGCTTGCCGCGATGGGGCGGCGGGGCGAGGTAGGGGCTGTCGGTTTCCACAAGAATCCGGTCGAGCGGGGATGCGGCGAATATGTCGCGCAGTTCGGTGCTTTTGGGGAAGGCGGTGATGCCTGACATCGAAAGATAGAAGCCGAGGTCGAGGGCGGCGCGCGCCAGTTCGGCCGAGGACGAGAAGCAGTGCATCACGCAGGCATAGGGCGCGGCGCGGTAGCCTTCGGTCAGGATGCGGGCCATGTCGTCGTCGGCGGCGCGGGCGTGGATCACCAGCGGCAGGCCGGTTTGCTGTGCGGCCTCGATATGGATGCGCAGGCTTTGCTTCTGCACTTCGGCGCTTTCCGAGGTGTAGTGATAGTCGAGGCCGGTTTCGCCGATGGCGACGAACTTTTCATGCCGTGCCAGGGCGACCAGTTGGTCAACAGAAGCCATCGGCTCTTCTGCGGCGCTCATCGGGTGGGTGCCGGCGGCGTAAAACACGTTGGGATGCGTTTCGGCCAGGGCGCGGACCTGCGGTTCGTTGCGCAGGCGGGTGCAGATCGTGACCATGCGGTGCACGCCGGCCTGAGCGGCGCGCGACAGGATGTCGGGCAGTTGGCCGTCGAAATCCGGAAAATCGAGGTGGCAGTGGCTGTCTGTGATGTGTGGTGCTGTAGTCTGGGGGTCGGTCATGCCGTGAGGGTTCCTTGGCCTGATGGCCTCGGGTATCTAGGATGCAGGCGCAAGGGTCAAGGCGGCCAGGCACGAGAGGCGTTATGACCGTGGTCAAATAAGGTCAGGGATGCTGACCTGCATCATTGTGTATCGGTTCGGTTGGTTGCAGGGTTGGGCGCGTCCGGGGCGTCCGGGGCGGCTCAGTGTCCGCCGCCACCGTTGGCAAGGGTGCCGCACAGCAATTCAGGCAGCCGGTTCGCGGGGGGCGTGTTGCGCGAGCGGCCCGAGCGGGGCACGCCGTCGATCACCGTCATGCCGACGCCGGGCAGGTTGCCAAGGCGCACGGAATCCAGCAGCGATGTGCCCGGCGCGTGTTGTGCCTGATCCATCAGCACAAAATCCGCGGCCTTGCCGACCTCGATGATCCCGGTGTCAAGCTCGCGGCGGCGCGACGTGTTGCCGGTGCCGAAACAGAACGCCACCTCGGCCGGGACATTGCCAAAGGCCGACAGCATCGCGATCATCCGCAGGATGCCCAGCGGCTGCACCCCCGAGCCTGCAGGCCCGTCAGTGCCCAGGATGATCTGGTCGAGCTTGTCCAGTTCGCGCGCGGTGTTCAGCGTGAGCACAGCGGCGCGTTCGTTGCCGTTGTGCACGATTTCCAGCGCAGCGGTGCAGTTTTCGCACAGGCAGATGATCTGATCGTCGGGCAGGGCGGTATGGCCGCCGTTGATATGCCCGACCACATCGGTGCCGGTTTCCAGTACCATGTCGGCGTCGATCAGGCCCGAGCCGGGAATGGACGGCCCGCCGGTGTGGATCGTGGACTGGATACCGTATTTGCGCGCCCAATCCACCATCTGGCGCGCCGTCTTGCCGTCCTTGACCGAGCCAAGACCCACCTCGCCCATCAGGGTCACACCGGCTGCGGCAAGTTCTTTGAAATCATGCTCTTCCAGCCCGTGTTCGATCACCGGTGCACCGGCGCGGACCTTGACGCCCGAGGGGCGGAAATTCTCGTACCAGCGCTGCGAGGCGATCGCCATCGCCTTGAGACCGACGATATCCTTGGGGCGGCCCGGCATATGCACCTCGCCCGCCGAGATCAGCGTCGTGACGCCGCCGTGCAGGGTCGAATCGATCCAGTGCAGTTGTTGCTGGCGCGGGGTATAATCGCCCACGACTGGGTGGATGTGGCTGTCGATCAGACCGGGGCAGAGCGTGACGCCGTGGGCGTCGATCTCGACCGTCGCACCGGACGTGTCCATGTCGGTCGCGCGGCCCCATTCGGTGATCCGCCCGTCCAGCGCGATCAGGCAGTCGGCGTCCAGTACCGGTTCCTCGATCCGGCCGGAGAGGAACAGGCCGATGTTGCGGATGACCAGTTTCGCGGCTGTGTCGGTCATGGTGCGGATCCTTTCGGGAGGGGATGCTGGAAAATGTGGCAATTTCATTTGAACGCTAACGGAAAATGCGGCGCGGTCAAGATCGCAAGCACGCAAGGCTTGACAGAAAACTTGTATGTATACTAACAAAAAAGACAACTGATGAAACAGGAGGCAGACATGACCTTGGACAGTGCCCCGGCGGCCGAAGCGTCCGCGACAGAATTTCCCGTGCCCGCAGGCGTGTTCGCGCAGACGGTGACGGAGGTGCAGCACTACACCGACCGGCTGTTCCGGTTCCGCATCACGCGGCCCCCGTCGTTCCGGTTCCGGTCGGGCGAGTTCGTGATGATCGGTCTGCCGAATGCGGAAAAGCCGGTGATGCGCGCCTATTCAATCGCCTCGCCGTCCTGGGACGAGGAGATCGAGTTCTATTCGATCAAGGTGCCGGGCGGACCGCTGACCGAGCATTTGCAGAAAATTAAGGTCGGCGACACGGTGCTGATGCGGCGCAAGTCCACCGGAACGCTGGTCAATGATGCGCTGCTGCCGGGCAAACGGCTGTGGATGTTCGCCACCGGCACTGGCATCGCGCCGTTTGCAAGCATCATCCGGGATCCCGAGACCTACGAGAAATTCGACCAGTTGATCCTGTGTCACACCTGCCGCGAGGCTGGCGAGCTGACGTATGGCCGCGATCTGGTGGCCGCGCTGAAATCCGATCCGCTGGTCGGCGAGATGGCGGCGAACCTTACTCTTTACGATACGCTCACGCGGCAGGACTGGCCGCGCACGGGTCGGCAGACAGATCTGATGGCCAGCGGAAAGATCTTTGCCGATCTTGGTGTCCCGCCGATCAGTCCCTTGGACGACCGGGGCATGATCTGTGGGTCGATGGACATGCTGCGTGACACGAAGATCGCGCTGGAGCAGTTCGGGCTGGAAGAGGGCGCCAACAACCGGCCTGCCACTTTTGTGGTCGAGAAGGCGTTTGTGGATTAGGGCCGGAGACAAGGAAAGCCCGCAGAGCTGCGGGAATCGTTTGACAGGTCGCAATGCGGGATTTCTTATTCGTATGCGAACAATATTTCCGGTGTGTTCGTATGCGGACAGGTTTTCCGGTGTGACCGGTTCGGTCGTGGCGCGCCGTTGCGGATTTCAGGAGGCATGATGAGCTATCTTTCCCCCACTACACTGGACGAGGCGCTGGGCGCGCTGGACGGGCCGGGGCCTGTCGCGGTGATCGCGGGGGGCACGGACTGGTTCCCGGCGCTGGGCGAGCGTGCGTTTGTGGGCACAATGCTGGATGTGACGCGGGTTGCGGGACTGCGCGGCATCACCGCGTCCGGCGACGGCTGGCGCATCGGCGGCGCAACCACCTGGAGCGACATCCTGCGCGCTGATCTGCCCAGCGCCTTTGACGGGCTGAAGCTGGCAGCGCGCGAGGTCGGGTCGGTGCAGATCCAGAATGCGGGCACGGTGGCGGGCAACATCTGCAACGCCTCGCCGGCGGCGGATGGCGTGCCGCCGCTGCTGTCGCTGGATACGGTTGTGGAACTGTCCTCGCAACGCGGGGTGCGGCAGGTGCCCCTGAGCGATTTCATCACCGGGGTGCGCCGGACTGAGCGCGCGGCGGATGAACTTGTCACGGCGCTGTATGTGCCGGCGCTGCCCGAGGGCGCGCGGGGCGGGTTCACCAAGATCGGCGGGCGCAAGTACCTTGTGATCTCGGTCGCGATGGTCGGCGCGGTGCTGGTGCTGTCGGGCGGGCGGATCGTGACGGCGCGAATCGCGGTCGGGTCGGCGTCACCCGTGGCGCAACGCATGGGTGCGCTGGAAACGGCGCTGGAGGGCACGGACCTTGCGGGGGCGCTGGCCTGCGTCACGCCGGACCAGCTTTCGCAGCTGTCGCCGATTTCCGACATCCGCGGGTCGGCCGAGTATCGCGCCGAGGCAGTCACCGAGGCGATCCGCCGGACCCTGACACAGATCATGAGAGGCTAGCGCCATGGACAAGGCAAGCACGACACATCTGACTGGCTTTACGCTCGACCATGCGCCGGTGCAGATCGAGGGGCGGGTGGGCGAACGCCTGTCGCAGGCCCTGCGTGACCGGTTGGGGGCCAAGGATGTCAAGATCGGCTGCAATGCCGGGGATTGCGGCGCCTGTACGGTTCTGGTGGATGGCGCGCCGGTCTGTGCCTGTCTCATGCCGGTGCAGCAGGTCGCGGGGCGGCATGTGGAAACGCTGGCGGGGCTGGCCCTGCGCGATCCGGATGCGCTGCGGCTGAAAGAGAGCTTTCAGCATCATCAGGCGGCGCAATGCGGGATCTGCACGCCGGGCATGATGGTGGCCGCTGTTGCGCTGCTGCGCGCGGTGCCGCAGCCCGATGCGGGACAGGTTCAGGACGCGCTGGGCGGGGTGCTGTGCCGTTGCACCGGCTATCGCAAGATCATCGACGCGGTGGTGGGCGCGCACGGTGCCGATACGCTGGAGGTTTCTGGGCAGGAACTGGGCGCACCCGCGCGGCGGTTCGACGGTCTGGCCAAGGTCGAGGGGCGCGATCTGTTCGGCGACGATGTGGCCCCCGAGGGCGCGCTGGTTGCCCGTGTGATCCGTTCGCCCCATCCCCATGCGCGCTTTGCCTTTGGCGATCTGGCGGATTTTGCCGCGCGCCCCGGTGTGGCGGCGGTGCTGACGGCGGCGGACGTGCCGGGGCTGAACGCCTTTGGCGTGATCCCCGGTTTCATCGACCAGCCGGTGTTCGCGGTAGACACCGTGCTGTTCCGGGGCGAGGCGGTGGCCTGCGTGGTGGGCGCGGCGGAGGCCATGCTGTCGCTGGACCCTGAGGATTTCCCGGTGACCTGGGAGCCGCTCGATCCGATCATGACGGTGCCCGAGGCGCTGGCCGAAGGTGCTGCGCTGCTGCATGCGGGGCGCGCAGGCAACATCATGTGCGGCGGGCGCGTCGTCTGCGGCGATGCCGAGGAGGCACTTGCCGCGTCGGACGTGGTGGTGGACGGCTTTTACGAGACGAGCTTTGTCGAACACGCCTATATCGAGCCTGAAGCCGGATGGGCCGAGGTGGTCGATGGCCGCGTGCACGTGCAGGCCTGCACGCAGGCGACCGGCATGGACCGCGAGACGCTAGCGCAGGTGCTGGACATGGACCGCGCCGATATCCGCGTGCTGCCGACGGCGGTGGGTGGCGGCTTCGGGTCCAAGATCGACGTGTCGGTGCAGCCGTTCCTCGCGCTCGCGGCGCTGAAAACCGGCAAGGCCGTGCGCATGTGCTACACGCGGGTCGAATCGATGATGTCCACGACCAAACGCCACCCGGCGCGCATCGACATCCGCATCGGCGCAAACTCGGATGGCACATTGACCGGCATGACCTTCAAGGGCGATTTCAACACCGGCTCTTATGCCAGCTGGGGGCCGACCGTGGCCAACCGGGTGCCGGTGCATGCCTCGGGGCCTTATTACATCCGCGACTATCACGCACAAAGCCGTGCGGTGCATACCC
The DNA here is from genome assembly GCA_024636635.1 of Puniceibacterium sp. Taxonomy (GTDB): domain Bacteria; phylum Pseudomonadota; class Alphaproteobacteria; order Rhodobacterales; family Rhodobacteraceae; genus Puniceibacterium. Next base: position 2,371 of record JAGXGV010000038.1, on the reverse strand, counting down.
ATTGCCCGCCCTCGGGGGCGTTCCGCGGCTTTGGCGTGCCGCAATCGGCCATTGCGCAGGAAACCGCGTTCGACGTGCTGGCGGACAAGGTGGGCATGGACCCGCTGGAATTCCGCCTGACGAACGCGCTGCGCGACGGTTTGCCCACGGTCTGCGGACAGGTGTTTCAGACGGGTGTGGGCATCCATGCCTGCCTTGAGGCGCTGAAACCGGCCTATGACAAGGCGAAACGTGACTGTGCGGCATTCAACGCCGACAATGACAGGGTAAAGCGTGGCGTGGGGGTGGCGGGCGGCTGGTATGGCTGCGGCAATACCTCGCTGCCCAACCCCTCGACTTTCAAGGCGGGGCTGCGGGGCGATGGCACGCTGGTGCTGCATCAGGGGGCGATGGACATCGGGCAGGGGTCCAACACGGTGATCGTGCAGATCTTTGCCCATGCGTTCGGGGTGCCGGTGGCCGATGTGACCGTTCAAAGCGCGGATACCGACATCACGCCCGATGCGGGCAAGACCTCGGCCTCGCGTCAGACATTTGTGTCGGGCAATGCGGCGCGGCTGGCGGGGGAAGCGTTGCGCGCGCAGGTGTTGCGACAGGCCAATGCGTCGGACACCGCCGATATCACGCTGGAAAACGGTCTTGTCCATGTGGTCGATGGCGACCGTGTGCATCCTGTCGATCTGTCGCGGCTGGACCCCGACGCCGAAGGCTATGTCCTGAAAGCCGTCGAAACCTACGACCCGCCCATCGCCCCGATGAACGAGAACGGGCAGGGCGTGCCGTATGTGCAGTTCGGTTATGCCGCGCATCTGTGTGTCGCGGAAATCGACCTGACGCTGGGGCATGTGACGCCCGTTTCCTTTACCGCCGCCCATGACGTGGGCCGGGCCATCAACCCCCTGCTGGTCGAGGGGCAGGTGCAGGGCGGCATCGCGCAGGGTTTGGGCATGGCGCTGATGGAGGAGTTCATTCCGGGGCGCACCGAAAACCTGCACGACTACCTGATCCCCACCATTGGCGATGTGCCCCCGATCGAGACGCTGATCCTTGAAATCGCCGATGCCCACGGGCCGTATGGTGCCAAGGGGCTAGGCGAACATGTGCTGATTCCCACCGCGCCCGCGATCTTCAACGCTGTCTATGATGCCACAAAGGTGCGCCTGATGCGCGCCCCCGCCACGCCCGCCCGCGTCCGCGCGGCATTGAAGGAGGCTGGATATGCCTGACGATCTGAAAACCCCTGACGGCAAGGCAGCGGAAAAGATCCGCTGCGATGCCTGCCCGGTGATGTGCTACATCGCCGACGGCAAATCCGGGGCCTGCGACCGATATGCCAACCACGGCGGCGAACTTGTCCGGCTGGACCCGCTGACGGTGATCCAGTCGGGTGTGCAGGCTGTGGCCTTTCTGGATCAGGGCAACAACGCGCAGGACTGGGATGGCGATGTGATTCAGGGCGGGCGCACCTTTGTCACCGCAGTGGGCGCGGGCACGACCTATCCCGATTACAAGCCGGCACCGTTCATTGTCAGCCAGCAGGTCGAGGGCGTGGACATGGTCACGGTCGTGACCGAGGGGATATTTTCCTACTGCGGCGTCAAGGTGAAGATCGACACCGACCGCCACATCGGCGAGGAACGCGCCATTGTCCGCGTTGATGGCGAGGCGATCGGCCATGTGATGACGGCGGAATACGGATCGAAGATGCTGAGCCTTGGCGGGGTCGAACACCTGACCGGCGGCACAAAGAAAGAGGGTCGCGTGACCTGCGACGCGCTGATGCGGCTGTGCAACCGCGAACCGGTCGAGATGGTGGTGGACGACGGCGTGACCATGGTGGTGCAGGCCGGAAAGGCGCCCATCATCAACGATGTGACCGAAAAACTGATGCGCGTCGGCTGCGGGTCTGCCACCATCGGCATGTTCGCCAAGCAGTGGTATGGCCATGTGGACGAGGTGGTTGTGGTCGACGACCACATCACCGGTGTGCTGACCGAACACGAGGCCGGCAAGGGGCTGGAAATGACCCCCTCGGGGATCAAGATCAATGGGCGACGCTCCACGCCGGGGCGCTATTTCCAGGTGGCCGATCCTGGCACCGGCTGGGGCGGGACGAATGTGCAGGATCCGCTGACCATCCTGAAACCGGCCGATCCCAAGGTGGCCAAACCCGGTTTACGTTTGTTGATGATCTCGACCACGGGCGAGCAGTGGGCCTATTATGTGCTGGACGACGATCTGGTGCCGCAGCCTGCCGAGATTACGCCGCCGCTGCTGGCCGTGGCCGAACGGATTGCGGAAAACTGCGAACCGTCGCTGTGTTCGGTGCTGTTCATGGGCGGGGCCGGGGGCCTGTCTCTTATACACATCT
>JAGXGV010000037.1 GCA_024636635.1 Puniceibacterium sp. | reverse complement strand
GAACCGCGTGGCGCTGGGCACACAGACCGTTTCGGTCTGGAAGGACGCCCGCGATCTGGGCCGCGCCGCCGTCGAAATCGCCGTCCAGATGGCCGGTGCCGAAGATGGCATGGCTGAGGTCGAGGGCGCGGAAAAATGGACATCGCCCACCGGGACCGAGATGGACGCGCTGTTCCTGACGCCGGTGCCGATCACCACTGACAACCTGTCCGTGGTCGTCGATGCCGGATGGATCACCCAGGAGGCGCTGTGCCAGGGTGTGACCGACGGCCCGGCACCCTGCAACTGATCCTGCCCGTCCCGGTCCGCATTTGCGCGGGCCGGGATTTCCGTTTTGCGCAGGCGCCACCGTGCGCCGCCGTGCGCCACCGTGCGCCGCCGCGACGCGTCGCAAAGCCCAAGCTGCCGTCAGGAGCCAGAATGTCCGACCAGACACAATCGACGCCCGCCAAGGCGGGCAAACCCAGCCTTTTCAAGCAGCTTGAACTGGACACCCGCCTGTTGGGCATGATCGGGGCCTTTCTGGTCCTGTGCCTTGTGTTCAACTTCTGGACGGACGGGCGGTTTCTGACCCCGCGCAACATCTTCAACCTGACGATCCAGACCGTCAGCGTTGCCATCATGGCGACCGGCATGGTGTTCGTGATCGTCACCCGCCATATCGACCTGTCGGTGGGGGCGCTGCTGGCAACCTGCACGGCTGTGATGGGCATGATGCAGACCCGCTGGCTGCCCGGCATGATGGGGATTGAGATCGGATCGCCGCTGATCCCGTGGATCACCATCGGGCTGGGCCTGCTGACCGGCGCTCTGATCGGTGCCATGCAGGGCTGGCTGGTGGGCTATCGCGGCATCCCGGCCTTCATCGTGACGCTGGGCGGGTTGCTGGTCTGGCGCAATGTCGGCTGGTATCTGACCGACGGACAGACCATCGGGCCGCTTGATGACACCTATATCCTGTTCGGCGGCATCACCGGCACACTCGGCTGGTTCTGGAGCTGGGTGATCGGCGTCGCCGCCGCCGTGGCTGCAGCCGTCGGTTTGTGGTCGGCACGTCGCAACAAGGTGCGGCATGAATTTCCAGTGAAACCGGTCTGGGCCGAAATGGTCGTGATTGCCATCACGGTCGGCGCGATCCTTGGCTTTGTCGGGGTGCTGAACGCCTATCAATTGCCGGAACGGGTCGTGGCGCGGGACTTTGCCGCCTATGGCTGCGCGCAGGCCGAAGGCTGCGTCGTGGCCTATGGCATCCCCTATTCGGTGCTGCTTCTGATTTTTGTCGCCATTGTCATGACGGTGATTGCCACGCGCACCCGGCTAGGCCGGTATATCTTTGCCACCGGCGGCAACCCCGATGCGGCCAGCCTGTCGGGCATCAACACCCGGCTGCTGACGGTCAAGATCTTCGCAATACTTGGCGTTCTCTGCGCGCTGGGGGGTGTCGTTGCCTCGGCCCGGCTTGGCTATCACACCAACGACATCGGCACGCTGGACGAATTGCGCGTGATCGCGGCGGCGGTCATTGGCGGCACGGCGCTGTCGGGCGGGATCGGGACCATTTACGGTGCGATCTTTGGCGCGCTGATCATGCAATCGCTGCAATCCGGCATGGCGATGGTCGGGGTCGACGCACCCTATCAGAACATCGTCGTCGGCGCGGTTCTGGTGTTCGCCGTCTGGGTCGACATCGAATACCGCAAGCGGACGGGAGCGAAGTAGATGACCACAGCCACAACACCTCTTGTGATGATGAAGAACATCTCGATCTCGTTCGGCGGTGTCCACGCGGTCGACAATGTCAGCCTTGATCTGTACCCCGGCGAGGTTGTCGGCCTGCTGGGCCACAACGGCGCGGGCAAATCCACGCTGATCAAGATCCTGTCGGGCGCCTACAAGGCGGATTCCGGTGAAATCTGGATCAACGGCGAAAAGGTCGACATCACCTCGCCGCGCGACGCCCGCGCCAACAGCATCGAGACGATCTATCAGACGCTGGCGCTGGCCGACAATCTGGATGCCGCGTCGAACCTGTTTCTGGGGCGCGAGTTGACCACGCCCTTCGGCTTTGTCGATGATTCCCGGCAGGAATCCGAGACGCGCAAGATCATGGCGCGGCTGAATCCAAACTTCAAGAAACTCAAGGAACCGGTTTCGGCCCTGTCGGGCGGTCAGCGCCAGTCGGTCGCCATTGCGCGCGCCGTCTATTTCAAGGCGCGTATCCTGATCATGGACGAACCCACCGCGGCGCTGGGTGTGCACGAGACAAAGATGGTCGCGGACCTGATCACCGAGCTGAAGAAACAGGGTCTGGGCATTTTCCTCATCAGTCACGACACGCGCGAGATGATGGATCTGTGCGACCGGGTATCGGTGATGAAGAACGGACAGGTCGTCGGCACCGAACGGGTCGAGGACGTGACAGAGGATGACATCCTGTCGATGATCATCATGGGCAAGAATCCAAAGGCGGCGGCATGAGTATGTATATCGGACTGGACCTGGGCACATCCGCGCTCAAGGGGGTCGTGATCGACGAAGATCAGAGCATTGTGGCCGAGGCGACGGCGCCTTTGACGGTGCAGCGACCCCATGACAGCTGGTCAGAGCAGGATCCCGCAAGCTGGCTGACGGCGGCGGATACGGTGATGCGCGCGCTGGGCGCGCAGGTGGCGCTGGACGGTGTCGCAGGCATCGGGCTTTCGGGGCACATGCACGGCGCGACCCTGCTGGACGCATCGGATACGGTGCTGCGGCCCTGCATCCTGTGGAATGACACGCGGTCCGCGATGCAGGCTGCGGCGCTGGACGCTGATCCGCGGTTCCGCGCGCTGACCGGCAACATCGTCTTTCCCGGCTTTACCGCGCCGAAACTGGTCTGGGTCCGCGACAACGAGCCTAAGGTTTTCGGCAAGGTGGCAAAGGTGCTGCTACCCAAGGATTATCTGCGGTTGTGGCTGTCGGGCGGACATGTGGCCGAAATGTCGGATGCCGCCGGGACAAGCTGGCTCGATACCGGCGCGCGCGACTGGTCGGACGATCTGCTGGCCGCGACGGATCTGGGGCGCGATCACATGCCCCGCCTTGTCGAAGGGTCAGAGGTGTCCGCCACCCTGCGCGATGCGCTGGCCGATCAATGGAGCCTGCCGCGCGGCGTGGTGATCGCGGGCGGCGGCGGCGACAATGCTGCCAGCGCCGTGGGCGTGGGTGTGGTGAAACCCGGCGAGGCATTTGTGTCGCTGGGCACGTCGGGCGTGTTGTTTGCCTCGTCCGCCGCCTATCAGCCCGATGCGGGCAGTGCCGTGCATACCTTTTGCCACGCCCTGCCCGACACCTGGCACCAGATGGGCGTGATCCTGGCGGCCGCCGATGCGATGAACTGGTTTGCCGGCACTGTGGGGCAAAAGCCCGATGCGTTGACCGGCAGCTTGGGCGATCTGCGCGCACCGGGGCGGACGCTGTTCCTGCCGTATCTGGGGGGCGAGCGTACACCGCACAACGATGCGGCCATCCGGGGCGCGTTCCTGCATCTGGACCACGGCAACGACACCGCCGCCCTGACCCGCGCCGTGCTCGAGGGGGTGACCCACGCATTCCGCGACAGTTTCGACGCGCTGTCCGGCACCGGCACGCAGATCACCCGGCTGATCGGTGTGGGCGGCGGCACGCGGTCGGATTACTGGGTGCGCGCCATCGCCACGTCGTTGGGCATGCCCATCGACCTGCCGGTTTCGGGTGATTTCGGCGGGGCATTTGGCGCTGCCCGTTTGGGGCTAATGGCCGCGACCGGTGCGGGGGCCGAGATTGCCACCGCGCCCCCGATCGAACGCAGCATCGACCCGGATGTGGCCCTCGCCCCCGCCTTTGCCGAGGCGCACGCCCGCTACCGCGAAAGCTATGACGCGCTGAAAAGCCTGACCTGAAGGACCGACCCCATGAGCGATTTTTTCAAAGACATCCCCAAGATCAAGTTCGAGGGGCCGGACAGCGACAGCGATTTCGCTTTCCGCCACTACAACCCCGACGAGATGGTCATGGGCAAAAGCCTGCGCGATCACCTGTGCTTTGCCGCCGCCTACTGGCACAGCTTTGCCTGGCCCGGCGGCGATCCGTTTGGTGGGCAGACGTTCGAACGCCCTTGGTTCGGGGACACGATGGCGCTGGCCAGGCTCAAGGCCGATGTGGCGTTCGAGATGTTCCAGATTCTGGATGTGCCTTACTATTGTTTCCACGATGCCGATGTGCGCCCCGAAGGCGCGGATTTCGCCGAAAACACCCGCAACCTGCGGGAAATCGTCGATTATTTCGAGGAAAAGCAGGCCGCGACCGGTGTGAAACTGCTGTGGGGCACGGCCAACCTGTTTTCCAACCGCCGCTTCATGTCGGGCGCCGCCACCAACCCCGACCCGGATGTCTTTGCCTTTTCCGCCGCGACGGTGAAAACCTGCATGGATGCCACGAAACAGCTGGGCGGCGCGAACTATGTGCTGTGGGGCGGGCGCGAAGGGTACGAGACCCTGCTGAACACCGATCTGGCAAAGGAACGCGCCCATGCGGGGCGGTTCCTGCACATGGTCGTGGAATACAAGCACAAGATCGGCTTTGACGGTCCCATCCTGATCGAACCCAAGCCACAGGAGCCGATGAAACACCAGTATGATTATGACGTTGCCACGGTCTACGGGTTTCTCAAGGAATTCGGGCTGGAAAACGAGGTCAAGATGAACGTCGAACAGGGCCACGCCATCCTTGCGGGCCATTCGTTCGAACATGAACTGGCGCTGGCGCGGTCGCTTGGCATCTTCGGGTCCATCGACATGAACCGAAACGATTACCAGTCCGGCTGGGATACCGACCAGTTCCCCAACAACGTGCCGGAAATGACGCTGGCCTATTACGAGGTGCTGCGCGCGGGCGGGTTCACCACCGGTGGGACCAATTTCGACGCCAAGCTGCGGCGCCAGTCGCTGGATCCCGAAGATCTGGTCCTTGCGCATGTGGGCGGCATGGATGCCTGCGCGGCGGGACTCAAGGCGGCGGCGGCGATGCTGGCGGATGGCAAGCTCGAGTCGGCGCGGGATGCGCGCTATGCGGGCTGGGACACGCCCGAGGCGAAGGCGATGCTGGACAGCGATCTGGACAGCATTGCCGCGCGGGTCGAGTCCGAGGGGATCAATCCGCAGCCGAAATCCGGTCGGCAGGAACGTCTGGAAAACCTCGTGAACCGCTACCTCTGAAAGAGGGCGCCCCCGTTCCGTGCTGGGCCGGGGGCGGCTGCTGACGACTGCCGGTCAGGGGCGCGCCGAGCGCCCGCTCTGCGGCAGGCACGCCACAAAAGGCAGGCGTCCGTTACCCGAGCCTTTTCACGGAGGGGCCCACAAGATACTGTGTCCGGCAAAGCACCACAGCCGAACATATGGGCATGGATCAAGGGTATTAACGTGGCACACATCATTGTTGTCGGGAACGAGAAGGGCGGCGCCGGCAAGTCGACCGTCTCAATGCACATATCGACCGCCCTTGCCCGCCTTGGTCACCGCGTCGGCACGCTTGACCTTGACCTGCGCCAGCGCACGATGGGGCGATACACCGACAACCGGTTGAAATTCCTTGCATCCCAGAACCTCGATCTGCCCAGCCCGGTCTATATCGACCTGCCCGAAGTCGATGCCGACACGCTTCAGCCCGGTGAGAATGTCTATGATCACCGCCTCACGGCCGCTGTGGCGGAACTGGAAAAAACTTCCGAATTCATCCTGATCGATTGTCCGGGCTCGCATACCCGCCTGTCACAGGTGGCGCATTCGCTGGCCGATACGCTGGTCACCCCGCTGAACGACAGTTTTGTCGATTTCGACCTGCTGGCCCATGTGGATTCCGACGGAGACAAGATCCAGGGGCCGTCGGTCTATTCGGAAATGGTGTGGAACGCGCGGCAGTTGCGCGCGCAGGCCGGGCTTCAGCCGATCGACTGGATCGTGCTGCGCAACCGGCTGGGGGCGCAGAACATGGTCAACAAGATGAAGATGGAAAAGGCGCTGGATCGGCTGGCCAAGCGGATCGGATTCCGCATCGCGCCGGGGTTCAGCGAACGGGTGGTGTTCCGCGAACTGTTTCCGCGCGGACTGACCCTGCTGGATCTCAAGGATGTGGGGGTCAAGCAGCTCAACATCTCGAACGTGGCGGCCCGGCAGGAATTGCGGGATCTGATCAAGGCGCTCAAGCTGCCCGGGGTCGAGGTCAGGTTCTGATCCCCTTGCGGCCATTTGCCGTGAGCCGGGACAAAATGTTGCGCAGCGTCGCAAGATCGGTGGTGCTGATGTCGCGCAGCAGCTCGGCCTCGTGGGCCAGCGCCGCATCCTGAAGATCCTCGAAGACTGTCTGCCCCGTGGGTGTCAGATCAAGCGGTTCACGGCGCCGGTCCGTCTCGTCCGCGCTGCGGCACACGAAGTTCCTGCCTTCAAGGCGCTGCACGGAACGGCTGACCTTGGTCTTGTGGAGCGCGGCGCGTGTGCTGATTTCCTGCGCGGTCAGACGGCCATAAAGCCCAAGATGCAACAGCACCTGCCCGTCCGTCGCCAAAAGCGCGTGACGGTCCTTTGCAAGGCTGAAAAAGCGATGACCCGACGCCTCGGCCGCCTGTTCCAGCATATAGGGCAGGAAAAGCGAAAAATCGAAATGTGATGGGTCGGTCATGCTGCGGTCGGTCATGCTGCCACGGTTCATTGCAACTATGGTTGCGGACGTAACGTGATCGTGCAGGGGATCAAGGCGCCGGGCGAGAGATTTTGGCGCCGCAGGATGCGTCCCGCAGTCCCGGACCTTGCGACCCCTGCCCCGGTGCATCCCTTGCCTCAGTGCAACCCCTGGACCCGGTGCGGCGTCGGCGGTCCGCGCACGGGATTGGCCAAGGCGGGCGCGTGGGATAGGCTGCGCACGGGCGGGGCAGATCACCGGGCCAGACGGGCCGCTGCACTGTCCGCCAGCACCATTCATGACGGAAGGATACCCCATGGCCGCACCGATCAACCGCTTCAAGGCTTCGCTGTCGGCGGGCCGCCGCAGCATCGGCTGCTGGATGGGTCTGTGCGATCCCTATGCCGCCGAGGTCACGGCCCGCGCCGGGTTCGATTGGGTCCTGATCGACGGGGAACATGCGCCCAACGACCTTGCCGCCATCGCCCGGCAGTTGCAGGTGCTGGAACCGCACACCGCGCCCATCGTGCGCCTGCCGATGGGCGAACCCTGGCTGATCAAGCAGGTGCTGGACGCGGGCGTCCAGACGCTTCTGATCCCCATGGTCAATTCCGCCGAAGAGGCCCGCGCGCTGGTGCGGGCCATGCGGTATCCGCCCCACGGCATCCGCGGCATGGGTTTTGCGCTGGGGCGCGCGTCGGCGTTCGGCACGGTCGGGGACTATGCCGCGACAGCGAACGACCAGATGTGCCTGATCGTGCAGGTCGAAACCCGCGCCGGGCTGGACGCGCTGGACGAGATCCTGGCCGTCGAGGGGGTGGATGCGGTGTTCGTCGGCCCGGCCGATCTGGCCGCCGAGATGGGGTATGCGACGACCCCGAATGCGCCCGAGATGCAGGCGGTGGTGGCAGAGACCCTGCGCCGCATCGCCGGTTCGGACAAGGCGGCGGGGATCATCGACTTTGACGACGCCGCGCTGGAGCGGCATTTCGGCAATGGGGCGCAGTTTGTGGCCGTGGGCGCCGATGTGGTTTTCCTGTCGCGCGGCCTGCGGGCGCTGGCGCAAAGATGGCAGGACCACATCGCCTGATACGCGCCGCTCAGTGCGTATTGCGGCTGGAAAACTCATGGCATCGGGGGCGCGGATCGAGGCAGCTTGTGCGAAGCACAACGTATGCGATCCGCGCCTCTGATATCATTATGCGCAGGCACCTTAAGCATTTGTTAAGGGGTACCCGTTCAGATGGCAGGATGAGAATCGTCTGGATCCTGTCCCTGCTCCTGCTGACTGCCTGCAACACCGGCGGGCCGGGTTTTCGCGGCATCACTCCGGTCGAAAAGCGTGTCGATGGCAGCCGCTTCCTGCTGCGCGTGAACGGGCCGCTGGTCGAGGCGATCCGCATCAGCCCCGAAGCTTTTCCCCGGTTCGAGGATGTGGCAAGCCGTGCCAATATTGCCGCGCACGAACTGACCGGATGTCTTCCGCGCTGGACCCGGGGCGATCCGTCGATGATGGTGATCGGGCTTTCGTGCAACGGTGCGCGCGCCCCGGCCAAGCCGAAGCGTAACGCGCGCTACAGTTGTGATGTCTACGACAGCTATGCCTCTCCGGCGCGCAGGGTGCGTGCCCTCGGGCTTGAATGTTACATTTGAATTTTACAGGGACTGATCGAGTGGCTTTTCGAAGAACAGGCTTGCCGCGCTGTCGCGATAGGCGCCGAAGGGACCGCAGGGCATGAATCCAGCCGCACGGTAAAGACGCGCCGCCGCATCCAGACCGACGCCGGTTTCCAGTTGCAGCAAGGTGATCCCCTCGGCCCGCGCCGCAGTTTCGAGATGCGCCAGCAGCGTCTGGCCGACACCACGCCCGCGCGCCTGCGGATCGACGAAGAAGGATTTAACCTCGGCAGAGGCCGGACCGCGGCGCAGCGCGACGCAGCCCAGCGCCTGCCCCGCCTCCCGTGCGGCGAACAGCGTGATCCCGGGGGCGCAGAGCGCGTCGATGTCGAGAAAATGATTGTCCCCGGGCGCGAACAGGCGGCGCATCAGCGCGTGACTGGCGCCCAGCAGGGCCACGGCTTGCAGATCGCGCGGCGACAGGGCTTCGATAGTCAGGGGCATGGCGGCTCCGTGGGGGCATCTGTGCCGATCTTGCCCGGTCAGTCGGCAAGGGCAAGACCAAACCCCGCAATATCTTGTGGATAAGGCAGTTGATCAAACCAGATAGGGCGCTAAGGCGTTGACTTGGCCCGCCCCGGCCCCGCACAATGTCGGCCAGTTCCGGAATCACAAGGCTCTTTCCTTTGCAGTTTTCCAAGCTCCGCCTGACCGGCTTCAAAAGCTTCGTGGACCCCACCGATCTGATCATTTCGGAGGGGCTGACCGGTGTCGTGGGGCCGAATGGCTGCGGCAAGTCCAACCTGCTTGAGGCGCTGCGCTGGGTGATGGGTGAAAACCGCCCCACGGCGATGCGCGGCGGCGGGATGGAGGATGTGATTTTTGCCGGGGCCGCGTCGCGCAACGCCCGGAACTTTGCCGAGGTCTGCCTGACCATCGACAATTCCGAACGTCTGGCGCCCGCCGGGTTCAACGATCAGGACCAGCTTGAAATCGTGCGCCGTATCACCCGCGACGTCGGTTCGGCCTACAAGGCCAACGGCAAGGAGATGCGGGCGCGGGATGTGCAGATGCTGTTCGCCGATGCCTCGACCGGCTCTCATTCCCCGGCTTTGGTGCGTCAGGGGCAGATCTCCGAACTGATCAACGCCAAACCCAAAAGCCGCCGCCGCATCCTGGAAGAGGCGGCGGGGATTTCGGGGCTATATCAGCGTCGGCACGAGGCTGAGCTGAAGCTCAACAACACCGAGTCGAACCTGCTGCGCGTCGACGACGTGATCGAACAGCTTGCGGCGCAACTGGCGACATTGGCCCGGCAGGCGCGTCAGGCCGCGCGTTATCGCGCGATCGGCGAAGACCTGCGCCGGGCCGAGGGCCAGTTGCTGTACCGCCGCTGGCGCGAGGCCGACGAGGCCAGGCTGCGCGCCGAAGATGTGCTGCGCGGCCGGACCACCGATGCCGCCCGCGCCGAAACCGCCGCCCACGAGGCCGCGAGGCGGCGCGCCGAGGCCGATGCCGCCCTGCCGTCGCTGCGCGAGGAAGAGGCGATCGCGTCGGCCATCCTTCAGCGCCTTGCGGTCCAGCGCGACACGCTGGCCGATCAGGAAAGACGCGCGACCGAGACCATCGCCACCCTGCGAAGCCGCATCGACCAGATGACCAACGACATGGCGCGCGAAAGCGGACTGAACGCCGACGCGATCGAAACCATCGAGCGGCTGGAATGGGAAGAACGCGAACTTGCACGGGCCGCCGAGGGGCACGACGACATGCTTGCCGACACCGCCGAGGCAGCGTCCGAAGCCGCCGCGGTGTTGCAGGAGCGCGAGGACGACCTGACGCGGCTGACCGAAGATGTTGCCCGGCTTGCCGCGCGCCACCAGTCGGCGCACCGGCTTTTGACGGACAGCCGCAAGACCCTTGCGCGCAGCGAAGACGACGCCGGCCGCGCCCGCGCCGCCGTGGCCGAAGCGCAGGATGTGGTGGCCCGGGCCGCCACCGGCATGACCGAAGCGGAGCAGAAGGCCGAAGCGGCGCAGACCATGGCGACCCGCGCCGAGACCCTGCTGGGCGAGGCCGAGGCCGCCCGCGCCGACACCCAGTCGCGCGAGGCGGACGCCCGGGCCGAACGGTCCGAGGCCGAGGGCGAGGCCAATGCCCTGCGTGCCGAGGTTTCGGCCCTTGCCCGCCTTCTGGACCGCGATACCGCCGAGGGGGGGCAGATCCTTGACCGTCTCCAGGTGCAGCAGGGGTTTGAAAAGGCGCTTGGTGCCGCGCTTGCCGACGACCTGCGCGCGCCGCAGGTCGCCCACGACGGCCCCTCGGGTTGGGCCATCCTGCCAGCCTACGATGTGTCGCAGCCGCTGCCCGTCGGGGTCACCGCGCTAAGCCAGCACGTGTCGGTTCCCGAGGTTCTGGAACGCCGGATGAGCCAGATCGGACTGGTCGATGCCGATGACGGTGGCCGCCTTCAGCCCTTGTTGCGGCCCGGCCAGCGGCTGGTCAGCGTCGATGGCGATCTCTGGCGCTGGGACGGATACCGCGCCTGGGCCGAGGATGCGCCGTCGGCCGCCGCGCTGCGTCTGGAACAGATCAACCGGCTGGAACAGCTCAAGCAGGAACTGAGCCGCGCGACTGCCCGCATGGAAGGCGCCCGTGGTGCACACGAAACGCTGACCGCCCGTCTGGCCGACCTGACCCGCGCCGACAAGGCCGCCCGCGAGGCCCGTCGCGAGGCCGATGCAGAGCTGACGCAGGCCACCCGCGCCGTGTCACGTGCCGAGGCAGACCGGAACATGGCCTCCAGCCGTCTGGAAAGCCTGGGGCTTGCCGTGTCCCGGCACGAGGACGAGGCGACGCAGACCCGCAGGCAGGTGCTGGAGGCAGAACGGGCCATCGCCGACCTGGGCGATCTGGATGCCGCCCGTGGCGAGGTCGAGGACATCAAGATGACGGTCGAAGCCGCGCGCATGACCATGATGGCGCGCCGTTCGGCCCATGACGAATTGCGCCGCGAGGGGGATGCCCGCAAGGCCCGTGCCCTGCAGGTCACCAAGGATCTGAGCGGCTGGCGCCACCGGCTGGACACCGCCAGGTCGCGGGGCGCCGAGCTTGAGGATCGCAAGGCCGCCGCGCAGGACGTGCTGGAGCAGGCGGCATCGGTTCCCGAGGAACTGGCCGAAAAGCGGGCCGACCTGAATGATGCGATCGAAGAGGCGGAGGTGCGCCGCGCCAATGCCACCGACATGCTGTCCGCCGCGGACGCTGCCCTGCGCGGGGCAATCACGACCGAGCGTGATTCCGAACGCGCCGCGTCCGATGCGCGCGAGGCGCGTGCCGCAGCCGAGGCCCGCGCCGAAGCCGCGCGCGATATGGTTGCCCAGGCGACGCAGCGCATCGCCGACGAGCTTGAGACGACGCCGCAGGATCTGCTGACGCGTCTCGATTCAAACCCCGGCGATATCGCCCCATCGGACGAGATCGAGGCGCAGGTCAACATGCTCAAGCGCCAGCGCGATGCGTTGGGGGCGGTGAATCTGCGCGCCGAGGAGGACGCCCGCGAGGTGCAGGAGGAACATGACACGCTGGTTGCCGAAAAGCTGGACCTCGAAGAAGCGATCAGAACATTGCGCGCAGGCATCGCCAGCCTGAACCGCGAAGGGCGCGAACGCCTGCTGACGGCGTTCGAGCAGGTCAATTCCAATTTCGGCCTGCTGTTCACGCATCTGTTCAACGGGGGGGAGGCGAACCTTGTCATGGTGGAATCCGACGATCCGCTTGAGGCCGGTCTCGAGATCCTGTGCCAGCCGCCGGGAAAAAAGCTGTCCACGCTGTCGCTGCTGTCGGGCGGCGAACAGACTCTTACGGCCATGGCACTGATTTTTGCGGTCTTTCTTGCGAATCCCGCGCCAATCTGCGTGCTGGACGAGGTCGATGCCCCGCTGGACGACGCCAACGTCACCCGGTTTTGCGACCTGCTGGACGAGATGTGCCGCCGCACCGACACGCGGTTCCTGATCATCACCCACCACGCCGTGACGATGAGCAGGATGGACCGCCTGTTCGGCGTCACGATGCAGGAACAGGGCGTGAGCCAGCTTGTTTCCGTCGATCTCAAACGGGCGGAAAAGTTGGTGGCGTGACGTCTTGCCCATGGTCATAACCGGCTTTCTGCGGACCGTCAGCCAGAGTGGGAACCGCCTGACTGACCCCTTCGGGACCGGGGCCAAATTCTGCGTATCTGTATGACATGGCTCGATGTTCTCTGATCCGCCATCTGTCTGGATCGGGTTGGACTTTGCGTTGGGGGAATACCTCAATCAGGTGTTCGCTGCGTTTCACCTGCGGCTAGAGCACTAAAAGTCATCCTGGATGGTTCGAGTTTTTCCCGGAACGCTGCAACGTCTACATCGACCAAGGTCCGCATCAAGATTTTCTTAATCTGCCGCGCCTATGGTTCGGATAACCGGGTGGCTGCACTGTTTCGGTTGGCATGGGCCGCCGGTCGCCCGGGACGCGCCGGATTTCCGGCATCGGAGATATCTATGAGTTTCTCGCCCATCGTGAACGGTACCGGTCTGGTCGGCTGGGAATTCCTGAACAGGACCCGCGAAAAGCAGCAGGCGAGTTTTGAGAAATCGCCGCTGATCGCGCGCGAAACGGCCAGGTTCGCGCAACAGATCCAGACGGTGCAGACGTCCGAACAATTGATGGAAAACCGCAACCTTTTGAAGGTCGCGCTGGGGGCGTTCGGGCTGGACGAAGATCTGAACAACCGCGCCTTCATAAAGCAGGTACTGGACTCGGATCTTTCCGACAGCAAATCGCTGGCGAACAGGCTGGCCGACAAACGTTACCTTGGCCTTGCGAAAGCCTTCAATTTTGCCGGCACCGGCGGTCCGACGTTCGAGGGTTCACAAAGTGGTTCCGACCTTGCCGCGAAACTTGACAAGCTCAAGGCGTCCGACGATCTGCTGTCCGACCGGACCCTGCTGCGCGCGACGCTGCAAAGCTTTGGCTTGGAAAAGGACATCGGCAACGAATATTTCCTGAAACAGGTGCTCGAATCAGACCTGACCGATGCCGGGTCGTTTGCGAACCGGTTGTCCGACACGCGATATGTCGATCTGGCAAAGACCTTTGATTTCCCCGGCAAGGGCAGGCCCGCCGATACGCTCTACGGTTTTGTCGCCGCGTTCGGGGACAGGATCGACACGCTGTCCTCTGCCGACGATCTGCTGGATGCGCCCGACCTCGTCACCGCGGCGCTAAGCGTTTTCGGGCTCGAAAAGGATTTCGCGAACCTGGACCGGCCTGATTTTTTACGCAATGTACTGGAATCGGACCCATATGACGATTTGTCCTTTGCCGCCCGGCTGGATGACAAGCGCTATGTTGCCCTGTCCAAGGCGTTCGGGTTCGGCGATCCCGACACAGGCACCAGCAAGGCGGAAAAGCTGGTCACGCTGCTTTCCACCCGGACGAAGACCGTCGAGCTTGTGGGCGATCTTTTCAACGATGTGGGACTAACGCTTGGCGTCATGGATTTCTACAATCTGCCGCAGGGGGCGGGAAAGATCGATTTCGCGCGGCGCGTGGTCGATTCCGACCGCACCGACCCCACATCGCTGATCAACGTCTATCCGGACAAGCGTTACAGGGCCTTTGCCAATTCCTTTGATTTCAAGGAACCTTCGAGCACGCGCACCTATGCCCCCGGTTTCATCGACTCGATCACCCGAAACTATCTAGACCGCCAGTTCGAAAACGGCGTCGGTGAAAGCGATCCCAACATGCGGATCGCCCTGTCACTGGATCGCGATCTTGCCCAGTTGATAAAGCGGGGCGGCAGCGAGGACACGCAATGGTTTTCGGTCATGGCATCCAAGCCGCTGCGCACGGTATTCGAAACAGCCTTTGGGCTGCCGACAAGCTTTGGAACGCTGGACCTCGACCTTCAGCTTGCGGGCTTCAAGGAACGGTCGGAACGGATGTTCGGCACGGAAAAGGTATCAGACTACGGCGAGCCGGAAAAGCTGGACCAGCTGCGCCGCCGCTTTCTACTGTACGGCGCGCAGCAGGATCCGGTCGGCCTGTCCTCTGGCGCAGGGGTCCTGCTTGCCCTTTTGTCCGGCTTTTCCGTATGATACCGCGCCCGGCCTGCCCTGGCCCAAGGTTAGAGCCGCTGCAAAAGAGCGACCGTGGGCCAGGCGTCGGCAGGCATCCCGAGCTTGCGTTGCACATCGCGCACCGCAGACCGGGTTCCGGCCCCGAGAATGCCATCGATATTTCCCACGTCATAGCCCCGGTCCGCAAGCTTGCGTTGCAACTCCTGCATTTGCGTTGCGTCCAGCCCCGGCTCCGGGGTGCCGGCATCGTAGACCGGAGCACCTTCGAGCCGGGTCGCAAAGTAGGCGGCTGTCAGCACATAGGTGAAACTCTGGTTCCACTCGAAATAGACCCGGAAGTTGGGGTAGACGATAAAGGCAGGCCCGCCCTTGCCTTCGGGCAGAAGGACGGATGCCGCGAGCCCCTTTGCCAGCGCGCCGTCGCGCGCCCGTACGCCCAGGGCCGCCCAATCTTCCACCGGATTGACCGTTTCGAGCCCGGTCAGATACAGGTCCAGTCCATCGGGAACGACCACTTCCTGCAACCAGGGTTCTCCCGCCCGCCAGCCCAGACCGGACAGCATCCGCGCACCCGAAAGCAGCGCATCCGGCGCCGATGTCGTTAGCGTCACATTCCCGTCGCCGTCGCCATCGGCTGCGTGATCCAGGATGTCCTCGGGCAGCATCTGCACCATGCCGATTTCGCCGGCCCAGGCGCCGGTGGTGCGTTCCGGATCAAAATCGCCCTGCATGTAGAGTTCGAGCGCGGCAAAGATCTGCGGTCGGAACAGTTCGGGGCGGCGGCAATCGTGTGCCAATGTCACCAGCGCGTTCAGTGTGTTGAAATCGCCCTGAAATGCGCCGTAGTCCGTCTCGAACGCCCAGAAGGCCAGAAGAACTCCGCGCGCGATACCGTATTCGCGTTCGATCCGGTCGAAAACCGCATCCTGGGTCTGAGCCAGTTCCCGTCCGCGCCGGACACGATCCTGACTGATCAGCTTGCGCGAAAAGGAGGTGAAGCCTGACTGGAAAATGCTCTGCGATCGATCCGCCTTAAGAACAGCCCGGTCCTGATTGACCGCCTGGAAAAAGGTCCGTGCCACATGCGCATCGTGCCCACGCTCCATGGCTTCGGTCCTGAGGGCATCCACGAACCCGCCGAAATCGCCGCCACATTGCGCCAATGCGGGTCCGCTGACCAGCGCCGTGGCCGTTATACTCATCGCTGCCAGATGTCGCATGCAGTCCCCCTGTCCTTAAATCCCCCTGTCCTTAAAGAGCGATATTTTGCAGATATTTTAACAGGTCGCAGGCGCTGCACAACCGGGCGATCCAGGCATCAATCTGCGCAAATCCCCACCATGGCAGACCCTTTCGTGAGCGGTGTGTAAAAGTGATCCAACTTCAACACAGAGTATGGTAAAAAACAGAGTGTACTGAGCTCGACTT
>JAGXGV010000003.1 GCA_024636635.1 Puniceibacterium sp. | reverse complement strand
GGTGCGGCGACACCAGGGAGGAGGAGAGGTGCCGCCGCGATTTCGACCGACCCAGGGAGGAGGAGAGGGCCGCCGAACTGTTGAAATCTGAAAGGCGTCGTCGCTTAAGTCTGTAATGCCGCCGTTTCAGATAAAACTTTGCCGTAAGGTCATGCAGAGGCCTTGTGGGCCGTCTGCTGAAAGGTTACGCATCGTAGGCCGCCTGATAGGCGATCCGGGGCAGTCCGGAACGGTGCAGCCCGAGGTCCGCCAGTTCGCGGTCGCTCAGGGACTGAAGCTCGTCCAGGGTGCTGCGGTACAGCTTGCGCTTGGCAAGACCCATGCGCAGCGTGGAAAAGAGGATCGACAGGCGCGACGCTGAGGCGCCATGCGGTACGGTGTTGATGTTGGTTGCGTAGGCCATTTTTTTCGCCTCGGATAATTTGTTTCGTTTCGTTGAGTTGAAGATGGGGCAATTGCTGCACTTGCACAATGGTTTTTCGGGTCAATGCTGCTATGCAGAAAATGCATGGGGGATGCTGACCTATTTTAGGCATTTGCCCGGAAGCTGGGCAAAAGTTGGCTTGAAGTGTCATAGGTGTTAACGCAATCGAAACACCTGCACCTGCGACGTGCGGCTTTTTAAGGAGATCAGGTTTGGATGTGACCGAGACGAAGATTCGGGAAGAACTGGCGCGGCTGGCGCTTCCTGACGGTGGCGATCTTGTATCGCGCGACATGATTCGGGCGCTCAGGGTCGAGGCGGGGCAGGTCCGCTTCGTGATCGAGGCGCCGTCGCCTGCGATCGCACAGCAGATGGAACCCCTGCGGCAGGCCGCGGAACGGATCGTGGCCGCGATTGCGGGCGTCACATCGGTTTCCGTGGCGCTGACAGCGCATGGCCCCAAGGCACCGGCGCCGTCGCTCAAGATCGGCGGTCATCCCAAACCGCAGGACGGGCCGACAAGACCCGCCGGGGTGGACCGCATCCTGGCGGTCGGTTCCGGCAAGGGCGGCGTGGGCAAATCCACCGTGTCGTCGAACCTTGCGGTGGCGCTGGCGCGGCAGGGGCGGCGGGTCGGCCTTCTTGACGCCGATATCTACGGGCCAAGCCTGCCACGCATGATGGGCGTGACCGCGCGACCCGAAAGCCCGGATGGCAAGACGATCATTCCGCTGCGGGCGCATGGCGTGACGATGATGTCCATCGGACTGATGCTGCCTGCGGAAAAGGCCGTGGTCTGGCGCGGGCCGATGCTCATGGGGGCGTTGCAGCAGATGCTGGGGCAGGTGGCCTGGGGCGAACTGGACGTGCTGATCGTCGATCTGCCGCCGGGTACGGGCGACGTGGCGATGACCCTGTGCCAGAAATCCGACCTGACCGGGGCCATCGTGGTATCGACCCCGCAGGACGTGGCACTGCTGGATGCGCGCAAGGCTCTGGACATGTTTGCAACGCTCAAGACGCCGGTGCTGGGGCTGATCGAGAACATGTCGGTGTTCCACTGCCCGCATTGTGGCGGCGAATCCCATATCTTTGGCGAAGGCGGCGTGCGGCGCGAGGCAGAGGCGCTGGGCCTGCCGCTGCTGGCCTCGCTGCCGATCGACCTTGAAACGCGTCTGGCGGGTGATGGCGGCGTGCCGGTCGCCGCCGGCACTGGTGTCATGGCCGATGCCTATGCGCGTCTCGCCGAAGGTCTGGTGCGCGACGGCAAGGCGTGACCGCCCGGCATGGGCCGTCCGGGTTTGTCGGCAGGCGTCAGCGCCGCGCGAACCGGAGCGGCAGGTTGAAGCTGTAGCTTGCGGCGGTCAGGCTGTCCGGCGCGCGCGGAATCCGCGCGGCGCGGGCGGCCTGTACGGCGGCACGGTCAAGCGCGGCATTGCCTGACGTTCCGGTGACGCTGGCCCCGTTCAGGCGTCCCGACGGGCTTACGGTGATCCTCAGCGTAACGATCCCCCGGCCAGAGGTGCCGCGCGGATAACGCTGCGCGCGCGCCACGCTTTGACGGATCGCGCCGCCCCACTGCGCCTGAGCGCTGCGGATCTGGGCCGGACTTGGACCGGGAAGCGGCCTTGCCGGGGCTGCCGCCTGCGCGGACCCGCCCGAGTCTCCGGCACCCTGGGCACGCTGGTCAGGACGCGGGGCAGACTCTGGTGCCGCCTTTGCTGCGGCGGGGGCCGGGCGGTTTTGTGTCGGCGCGGGACGTTCCGCCGGACGCAGGGAGGATTCGGGCGCAAGACGTGCTTCTGCCGTGGCGCTGTCCGGAGGCGGGACATCGGGCGCCGCAGTCGGCTGGGGGGCATCGGGCGCCGCAGTCGCCTGTGGCTGTGCCGGTGCGGTGGTGCCTGGCCTCGGGTCGCTGCGCAACGGCTCAGGCGCCGCTTCGGCCAGCGGTTCGCGGGGCGTTGGCGGGCCGCCCGGCGCAGACGGAGCAAGCTGTGCCGGGGCCGGGCGCCGCGTGTCGATCTCGGGCCGGGCCATGGCTTCGGGCGGGGACAGCCGGGCCAGCGGAGCCGCCCTTGTCCCGGGTTCTGTTGCCGCGGATTCTGTCGCGGCGGGACGCGCGGGCGGGCTGTCGTCGGGGGCAGGGGCTGATTGTTGTGGCAGAGGGGCGATGTCCGGGGGGCGGTCCCAGCGCCGTGCCAGCGCCGCAAGGCTGTCCGGCGCGGCCTGCAAGGTCACGCTGTCGGACCCGGACGATCCGCCACCGCCCCCGCCGCGTGACAGGAACGGCGCGGTTAGCGCGGCAAGGTGCAGCGCACCGGCAAGCGCAAGAAAAACCGCGGCCTCGAGAATTCGCATCAGCGCGCCCCCTCTGTCACCAGCCGGATGTCCGTTGCGCCCCGTGTGGCCAGATCGGCCAGGATTCGCGCCAACCGGCCTGCTGCAAGCCGTGCGTCAGCTTGCAGGGTCAACGGGCTTTGCGCGGATGCGGCGTCCAGGGCGGCAGTGCCGCGCAGGTGTTCGAACGCCAGTTCCCCCGAGGAAGAGACATGGAGTGTCGCTTTGGTGCCGTCCTCCTGCGCCTGGGCGGTGGGAAGAACGAGGTCAAAGGGCGGCGGGGTCGTGATCTGCGCGGTCATGAGGAAAAAGATCAGCAGCAGAAAGACGACATTGATCATCGGCACCACCGGTTCGGTCGCGATGCGCCGCTTTGGCACCGGGAGCAGGGGCGGGTGTCGGCGGATCATGGCACACCTTCCAGAATGGCGAGATTGCCAAGACCCGCATCCCGGAGCAGGGTGATCACGTCCAGCAGGCGCTGCACATCCGTCCCGTTCGCCGGGCGCAGCAGGATGGTGTCAGTGGGGGACTGCATCAGTTCGGACAGGGCGCCGGGCAGGTCCGCGGCATCAAGGGGCCGACCGTTCAGCGTCAGCGCCCCGGGCGCCACCGTGACCATGCGGGGCGGTCCGGAATAGGGGCCGCCGCCGGTGGCAAGGCTGAGCGGTACGCTTTCGGTCAGGCCGAAGCGGGCCGCAAGCATGAAGAACACCAGCAACAGGAAGACAACGTCGATCATCGGCGTGAGGCTGGGGCGCCTGCGGCGCCTTGGGGCGACCAGGGCCAGCATCAGGGCGTGAATCCCTGCCCGGCCGGTGTTGCCGTGGCCCCTGTCTCCGCGCCCGAAGGTGCCTGCATATCCGCGCCCGTAGGCGTCCGCATTCCCGCGCCGGGCGCGGTGAACAGGCGGGTGGCAATGTCTTCGAAATCATGGGCAATGCGGTCGGTCACCGAATCGAACCAACTAAGCGCGAGTGCAGCGGGAATCGCCACGGACATGCCTGCGGCGGTGGTCAGCAGCGCCTCCCATATGCCGCCGGCGAGGGCGGCGGGATCGGCGCGCGCACCGCTGTCCTGCAAGGCCTGAAATGCCTCGATCATGCCCAGAACGGTGCCCAGAAGGCCCAGCAGGGGCGCGATCGTGATGACAAGGTCCAGCGGGCGCAGGCCGGTGCGCGCCTCGGCCAGACCGGCACGGGCGACGCGGGCACATTCCTCGCGCGCGGTGTCGGCGTCCCGCTGCATCAGCGTGGCGATGGCGGCGCGGGTGGTGCGCGCCCGCAGGCCGTTCCGCCCTGCCAACCCTTCAAGCGCCTGCGCATGCCTGCCGTCCTGCCAGAGGGCGACAGCCTTTTCCGCATGGCCGCTCTGCCAGGCCCCCAGCCGCAGAAGGTGCCAGACCTTCCACAGGATCAGGGCCAGCGTGCAGACTGACAGCGCCCCGATGGCCCAGAGCGCCGGACCGCCCCGGTCAAGAAACTGTGCGACAGTGCCTAACATGACGGGACCTTTGCGTTGATGATCCGGCACAGGGCATCCAGCCCGTCGCTGAGCGCCGCCGGACCCGGTTTCAGGATGAGGGGGGACTTGATCTCGTGCAGGGCACCGTCCATCACTGCGGGAATGGAGTGCCAGCCGGGCCGGGCGATCACCCTGTGCGGCGCGAACTTCTTGCCGCACCACGACCCGATGATGATGTCCGGGCGGGCGTCGATCACGTCCTGTGGCCGGATGATCCGGTCCTTCGCCGCCTGTTCGTGGCGCAGATGGGCAAAGCAGTCGGTGCCGCCCGCAATCCCGATCAGTTCCGAAACCCAGCCGATGCCGGTGATCATCGGCTCGTCCCATTCCTCGAAATAGACGCGGGGGCGATACGCGGGTTCGCGGGCGCATTGCACGGCGATGCGGTGTTCGAATCCCTCGGCCAATTCCTCGGCGGCATCGGTGCAGCCGGTCAGGCACCCCAGCGTGCGGATCATCGCAAGGATTCCGGCGACGGTGCGCTGGTTGAAGGCATGCACCTCGATCCCGGCGCGAATCAGGTCCGCCGCGATGTCGCCCTGAAGGTCCGAGAAGGTCAGCACCAGATCGGGTTTCAGCCCAAGGATCTTCGGCACATCCGCCGAGGTGAAGGCCCCCACCCGCGGCTTTTCCTGCCGGACCCGTTTGGGGCGGATGGCATAGCCGGTCACGCCGACGATCCGGTGCTCCTGCCCCAGCAGATAAAGCGTCTCGACCGTTTCCTCGGTCAGGCAGATGATGCGCTGCGGGCCGTTCATGCCAGCACCCCGAGCGGTTGGAACAGCGGGCCATCCTCGGTCAGGTGGACGCGGGCGCGCAGGTGAAAGACTTCGGCCAGGGTGTCGGGGGTCAGCACCTCTGTGGGTGGACCGTCGGCATGCAGGCGGCCCTGATGCAACAGGATCAGCCGGGTGCAGTAGCGCGCCGCAAGGCTGAGGTCGTGCAGGGATGTCAGCACGGCGCGGCCTTCGCCCGCAAGATCGGCAAACACCTGCAAGGTTGACAGCTGCGCCGCCGGGTCCAGCCCCGCAATCGGTTCGTCCGCCATCAGCAGCGGCGTGTCCTGTGCCAGCGTGCGCGCGATCAGCACTCGCGCCTGTTCGCCCCCCGAAAGTTCCGTCGCAAGCCGTTGACGGAACGGCATCAGCCCCATCCGGTCAAGGGCTGCATCGACCGCCTGCTGGTCGCCGTCGCGCAGGCGGCTGCCGCGCGCGAGGTGCGGCAGGCGTCCCAGCGCCACAACCGTTTCAACCGTGACCGGCCATGCAATCTCGCGCGCCTGCGGCAGCCAGGCGGCCTGCGCGGCCCGCGCCCGTGGCGTCATCTGCGCCAGCGAACTTGTGCCGGTATGGGGCAGCAGCCCGAGTGCTGCGCGCATCAGCGTGGTCTTGCCCGATCCGTTCGGCCCGATCAGGCCGACACATTCCCCCGCGCCGATCCGCAGAGAGACATGATCGACCACCGGGCATTGCCCGCGTGTCACCGTCAGATCTGCAAGGTCCAGCAGGGTCATGGCAGCTCCTTCCGGGTCTTGTATATCAGGTGCAGGAACAGCGGCGCGCCGATCAGCGCCATCACCACGCCCAGCTTGAGATCCCGTGAGGGCAGCACCAGCCGCACGGTGATGTCCGCCGCCAGCACCATCGCCGCCCCACCCGGAAACGAAGCCCAAAGCAGCGCCGAGGGCCGCCCGCCCGTCAGCCGCCGCAAAAGGTGCGGCACGATCAGCCCGACGAATCCTACTGCGCCGGCAACGGCGGTCGCTGCCCCCACGGCGGCGGCGGTGCCGACCAACAGGCGCAGGCGCAGCGCGCGCAGCGACAGGCCCAGCGCCTCGGCCGCATCCTCGCCCAGCGTCAGCGCATCCAGCCCCCGACCCAGCGTTGCAAGCAGCCCCCAGCCCACAACCATCACCGGCAGCGCCAGCGTGACATGCGCCATCGACCGGTCCGCGACCGACCCCATCAGCCAGAAGACGATCTCGGACGCGGCATAGGGGTTGGGCGACAGGTTCAGCACCAGCGAGGTCAGCGCCCCCGCCAGCGCCGAAATCGCGATCCCGGCAAGGATCAGCGTCAGCGAGGCACCCCGCGGCCCCGCTAGAAGCAGCAAGAGCCCGACCGCTGTCAGCGCAAACACCAGCGCCATCAACGGCAGCGCCAGCGCGAACAGCGCCGCGATACCTGTCTGAAGCGCGATCACCGCACCCAGTGCCGCCGCCCCCGACACGCCGATCAGCCCCGGTTCGGCCAGCGGGTTGCGCAGATAGCCCTGCATCGCCGCCCCGGACAGCCCGAGCGAACCACCGACCATCGCCGCCAGCAGGGCGCGCGGCAGGCGGATCTCTTGCAGGATCAGCACATGCAGCGGGTCGCCCACGCCGATCAGCGCCGCGAGCGCGTCCAAGGGCGCGATCCCCACACTGCCAAGGCAAAGCGACGCCGTGAACAGCGCGACCATCAGGGTCATCAGGACTAGGATCAGCCTCATCGCTCCATCCCGATCCGGTCAGAAGCACAGCAATGGCGCGCCTTATATATATGTGTCTGGACAGGCCCCGCCGCCGCCCGGGATGTCCCCGGAACAGCGGCGGTGCCTGAGGGCTCAGAACGACGCGACAACGCCAAAATACGCGGCCCGGCCTGAGGTCTGGTAATCGGGGATCACCTGATAATCCTCGTCGGTCAGGTTCTCGAGGCGCAGATAGGCGCTCACCTTGTCGGTGAAGGCGTACCCGACAGAGGCATTGACCAGCGTGTAATCGCTGACCTTCCGGTCGGGGGCAAAGCTGGACAGGCCGTAGTCGTCCGGAATGTCCGCGATGCGCTGCACGTTGAGCGAGGTGCGCAGCTTGTCGGTCAGTTGCGCATCGACCCCCACCGAAAGGTCATAACGCTGCACCCGCAGACGCGGCGCGTCGTCAGGGTCACGCGAATCGGTGTAGGTATAGGCCCCGGTCAGGGTCACGCGGTCAGTCACGGGCAGCCGCCCGGCCAATTCGACCCCCTGCGTGACCGTGGTGCCCGATGTCTGGACATAGCCTGCCGGGAAGGAAAAGCCGATCAGATCCTCGATCTCGGTATGAAACAGCGTGGCCCGCACCGACCCGCCATTGCCAAAGGACTTTTCCACGCCCAGCTCTGCGTTGCGGCTTGTCTCGGGGTCGAGGTCCATGTTGCCATAGGTCGGCTCGTACAGTTCATAAAGCGATGGCGCGCGGAACCCGTTGGACAGCACCGCCCGCACGGTCAGGTCGGTGACCGGCCGCCAGGCCAGCGCCGCCCGCGCCGAGGTGTGGCCGCCAAAGTCGGAATGGTTGTCGTGGCGCAGCGACAGGCTCAGGTCCAGATCGTCGCGCGGGGCGAACAGCACTTCGGCAAAGACACCGGTCAGGTCGGTCTCGTCGGAGGCGCGGGCATCCTCGCGCGTCCAGTCCGCGCCGAAGGACAGCGTCGCGGCCCCCAGCACCGTCGTGCCCTTGTAGGCCACGGAATCGCGTTCGCCCTCAAAGGTGTCGGTGGTGCCGTCCGCGGTGCTTTTGCGTTCGATCCGGTAGCGGGTCACGTCAAAGGTGTGGTCGATTCCGCCCGCGGTCAGCGCCGCATAGGCCCGCACGGCACGGGTTTCGGTTTCCGACAGGCCGCTTTCGGGCTGCGCCGCAAAGGCACCGGCATCGAAATCGGCTTCGGACTTCAGGGCATAGGCGGCCACGCCGACGCGCAGCGTATCGGTGAGGTCGACATAGCCGTCAAAGGTGAACTGGGTTCCGGCATAACCGTCATTTTCGGAATAACCCGCCGCGTCTATGTTGGAAAACCCGCCCGACGTGGTACGTGCCAGCGAAAAGGCAAGGCCCGAACGTTCGGTTGCCGTACCCACCGACAGGTTGGCGCGCCGTGTCTCGTGGCTGCCGGCCTCCAGCCGCAGGGTGGTCTTTGTGCCCGGCTCTTCGGGGGCTCGGGCGGTGGTGATGGCAATCACGCCGCCGATCGCTTCGGAACCATAAAGCGCGGATTGCGACCCCTTGACCACCTCGACCCGGGCGATGTCACCCATCACCATGTTGGACCAGTCGAAACCGGTCTGTGTGCTGGATGGGTCGGTCACGTCGATGCCGTTGATCAGCACCGGCACATAGGCGCCCGAAAGCCCGCGCACCCGCACGGACGACGTGGCACCAAGGCCGCCGTTCGACGACACGCTCACCCCCGGAAGGGTGGCCAGGTAGTCGCCCAGGCGGGTCTGCGGCGCGGTATCAAGATCGTCCTGTTCGACCACCTCGACGCTGGCGCCGGTACGGTCCACGGGCAGGTCGCTCTGGTTTGCGAAAACGGTGATCATGTCGAGGTCGAGAACCTCTTGCGCGCGCAGGCTTCCGGGCGCGACAAAGGGAATGGCGGCCAGCGCAAACAGCGAGGCCCCACACAAAAGGCGGGTCATGGCGATCCTTTCCAGATCTGCCCGCCCTTGCGGCCGGGGCTTTTCAGGTCGTTTTGTGTCATTGGAAAGGGTATCCCCTCCGCAAACGGTGAAAATCGTCACCACTACGGAGAACCGTAACCCGTGCGCGCCCCGCGCTGGGGTAGGGTGATCACCTCGGCAGGTCTCCTGACTTGCGGGTCGCTGCATGATGCGGGCCTTCCCGGGGGGATGTCCCCCAGTGGCATATACCGCTCACGCTCGCCGCTCACAGTTGCGGGGGCAGTCGGGGATTTGCACGGGGACTGACCCGCACGCACCACGTTCCCTTTTCACCGGATGTCACCACCCGGACCGAGGCCCCACTTGGTTAGGACGGGCGCGCGGCGAAATCAAGACATGATGCGGCTTGGGCGTGACAGGATCCCGGACAGTTCCGGACCACTCCGGCCCGGCGCGGCACCGGTTGCCACTGCAATCCCCCCCAAAGCACTGTCGGTCATGGTCGGGCACGGGAATGGATGGGGTATACGGGAAATCATGGGTCAAAGCAGGCAAGACACCCGATTGTCCGAATCACGAACCGGTGAATCGATGGGATTCGGCTGGATTCCGGCAGATCCTGCGGAAGGACTCTGGAAATCGCCTCCAGGTTGTCAGAAAATCGGGCATTGTCATCGGGAATTCAGGGGAATTTTTTGGGGCGTAGAATTTTACCATATATTGTGCTTATTTGGCTGTGTGACACCATAAAGGCGAAAATGGTCTGTGGATAACCCCCAAGATGTGGTTCTGTGTGGTGCGGAAAAACAACATGATGGGGTGGGGCGGCTCAGAAATAAGTTGCCACCCATGAATTCCCATGGCATCCATAGTTCACACGATGAGGGACGGGAAAGACAGAGGGTCACAAAGAACCCCGACGAACATTCCCAAGACCAATAAAAAAAGAAAGCTAGCAGGCTTCATACAGGCCCCGGCCTTCATCGTGAACATAGAGATCCGGCGCGCGAGCGAGCAGACATCCCCCCAGATGGCGCGCGCAGCTGGACACTCCCGCCACAGCGGGACGAGGGCGGCGGGTTGATCAGTGGCAGCGGATCAACCCGCCGTTTTCATTTTCAGGGGGCAGGGCACAAGGGGCACACGGGACAGTGGGTCGCAGGTTCAGAGGCGAAAGCCGGCACAAGGTAGACGGCAAGGGCAGGGTGTCGATCCCGGCCCTGTTCCGTCGCGTGCTTCAAGCGTCGGACCCCAACTGCACCGACGGGCAGAACCCGGAACTGGTCATTGTCTACGGTGATCACCGCCGCAAATTCCTCGAATGTTACACTGTCGAGGCGATCGACGAGGTGGATGCCAAGATCGACGCCCTGCCGCGCGGCTCGGTCGAACGGCAGATCCTTCAACGCCTGTTCCATGGCCAGAGCCATCCCACCAACGTGGACGAGACCGGCCGCCTTGTCCTGCCCGCCAAGCTGCGCCAGAAGATCGGCCTCGGGGACGAGGCGTTCTTCATCGCCAACGGCGACACCTTCCAGATCTGGAACCCCGACACCTACGAAGCCGACGAAGTCGCGCGGACCGAAGAAT
Organism: Puniceibacterium sp.; assembly: GCA_024636635.1. Lineage (GTDB taxonomy): Bacteria > Pseudomonadota > Alphaproteobacteria > Rhodobacterales > Rhodobacteraceae > Puniceibacterium. Next base: position 4,412 of record JAGXGV010000003.1, on the reverse strand, counting down.
TCCTGGACGAACTGCCCGCAGATTTCGACCCGCTCATCTTCCTGGATGGCGTGAAGTTGGGCGCCTAGGCCATGGCAGAGCAGACCCCCGGAAAAGCCCCCCATGTCCCGGTTCTTCTGCGCCCGCTCCTGCGGGCAGTGGCACCTGTGGCGGGTGTCTGGATCGATGGCACCTTCGGCGCGGGCGGTTATGCGCGCGGCTTGCTTGATGCCGGGGCGCAGCAGGTCATCGGCATCGACCGCGATCCGCTGGCGCATCAGATGGCGGCGCCCTGGGCTGTCGGCTACGGCGACCGGCTGAAGCTGGTGCAGACCAATTTCGCGCAGATGGACGAAGTTGCCACCGGGGTCGATGGTGTCGTGCTGGACCTTGGGGTCAGCTCGATGCAGCTTGACCGGGCAGAGCGGGGATTTTCCTTCATGAAGGAAGGCCCGCTTGACATGCGGATGAGCCAGGAAGGCCCGTCAGCCGCCGAACTTGTGAACGAACTGAGCGAGGAATCGCTGGCCGAGATCCTGTTCGTCTATGGCGAGGAACGCGCTTCGCGCCGTATCGCCAAGGCCATCGTCCGTTCGCGCACCGACGCTCCCATCACCTCGACCCTGCGGCTTTCGGGGCTGATCGAATCGTGTCTGCCGCGCTCCAAACCCGGTCAGAGCCATCCTGCCACGCGCAGCTTTCAGGCGCTGCGCATCGCCGTGAACGACGAATACGGCGCATTGTTCGCGGGTCTGATGGCCGCCGAACGCGCGCTGAAACCCGGCGGGGTGCTGGCGGTCGTCTCCTTCCATTCGGTCGAGGACCGCATGGTCAAACGTTTCCTTCAGACCCGGGCCGGGGCAACCGGCAATGCCAACCGCTTTGCCCCGGTTCTGGACACGGCGCCACCGCAGTTCGAACTGCTGTCGCGCAAGGCCATCGGCCCCGATCCGGAAGAGCTGGACGAAAACCCGCGCGCCCGTTCGGCCAAGCTGCGCCTTGCGCGGCGCACCGACGCGCCTTCGGGTGACATCGACTCCGGAACGATAGCCATGCCAACACTCAAGGGGGCCCGCTGATGCGTTCGCTGCTTTACGTGACCACATTTCTGGGGATGATCGGCCTGGCCTTCTGGGCCTACCACGAAAACTACAAGACACAGGCCGTCCTGGGCAAGGTCGAGCGGTTGCAGCGCGACATCGGTGCGGCGCGCGAACGGCTTGCGGTGCTCAAGGCCGAATGGGCCTATCAGAACCGGCCCGCGCGGCTGCGCGATCTGGCGGACATCAATTTTGAACGGCTGGGCCTGCTGCCGCTGCGCCCGGAGCATTTTGGCAGCGCCGATCAGGTCGCCTATCCGCAGCCGCCCGAACTGCCCGTCACCGACCCCGTCGACATCTCAAGTGCAGGAGCGCAAGAGCCATGATCCGCACCCCGTTGCGCCCGCTGGCGCGAATCCTCGACGCCCGCCAGAAGGGCGAAAACCCGGACGCGATCGAACGCGAGAACCTGCGCATCCGGCATGAACAGATGCGCGACAAGGCCCGTACCCGCGCCGAAGGGCGTCTTCTGGTGCTGGGCGTCATCTTTTTCTGTGCCTTTTCGGTGATCGGCGCGCGCATGGGGGTGCTTGCCAATTCGGAACCCGCAGAACCGCGGGCGCAGGCGGCGGGCGCTTCGATCATCGCGCAGCGTGCCGACATCGTCGACCGCCGCGGCCGCATCCTTGCCACCAACATGCAAACCCACAGCCTGTACGCGCATCCCCAGCAGATGATCGACCCGGAACGTGCGATCAAGGAACTGATGGCGATCTTTCCGGATTTGAACGAGGACAGGCTGCGCCGCGATTTCAATGGCCCGCGCAAGTTCCTGTGGGTGCGCAAGAAACTGTCGCCCGAACAGAAGCAGGCGGTGCATGACATCGGCGAGCCGGGCCTGCTGTTCGGCCCGCGTGCGATGCGGCTTTATCCCAATGGGCATCTGGCCGCGCATGTGCTTGGCGGCACCGGCTTCGGACGCGAGGGTGTCCATTCCGCCGAGGTGATCGGCACCGCCGGAATCGAGCGGTTCTTCGACCAGGAGCTGCGCGATCCGGCCCGCGAAGGCGCGCCGCTGCAACTGTCCATCGACCTGACCGTGCAGGCCGCGATGGAACGCGTCCTGTTCGGTGGCATGCGCCTGATGAACGCCAAGTCGGCGGCGGCGGTCCTGATGGACGTGCACACGGGCGAGGTGGTCGCCATCGCGTCCCTGCCGGATTTTGACCCCAACGACCGGCCCGCCAACCCGACAGAGGGCAGCCCAAGCGACAGCCCGCTGTTCAACAGTGCGGTGCAGGGCGTCTATGAACTCGGCTCGACCTTCAAGATCTTCGCCGCCGCGCAGGCAATGGAACTGGGCCTCGTGACGCCGGAAACGGTGATCGACACCTCGCCGCCGATGAGGGTGGCGAATTTCGGGATCGGCGAATTCAACGGTAAGAACTACGGTAAGCAGACGGTCGAGGGCATCATGGTCCATTCCTCGAACCGCGGCACGGCCAAGCTGGCGCTGGCCATCGGCGCTCGCCGCCAGCAGGATTTCCTTGGCTCGCTCGGGTTTTTCAAGCCGACCGGGCTCGAGATTGTCGAGGCGGCGGGGGGCAGGCCGCTGCTGCCGCCGAAATGGACCGATCTCAGCACCGTGACCATCTCTTACGGTCACGGGCTCAGCGCATCGCCCCTGCATCTGGCAGCGGCCTATTCGGCCATCGCCAATGGCGGGCATGTGGTCACCCCGACGCTGCTCCGGCAGACACGCCCGCAACTCGGCCCGCGGGTGATGTCTGAAACCACCGCTGCCGCAGCGCGCAGCATGCTGCGCAAGGTGGTGACCGAAGGCACCGCCAGCCTGGGCGAGGTCGAGGGCTATGCGGTAGGCGGCAAGACTGGCAGCGCCGACAAGCCCAAGGAAAAGGGCGGCGGCTATTACAAGGACAAGCTGATTTCGACCTTTGCCACCATCTTTCCCATGACTGATCCAAAATACGTGCTGATCCTGACCCTGGACGAGCCGTCCGAGAACAGCGGCGACAAACCGCGCCGCACGGCCGGCTGGACGGCGGTGCCCGTCGCCGCCGAAATGATCGGGCGTGTCGCGCCGCTTCTGGGCTTGCGTCCCGAGGTCGAAAAGATGCAACAAGCAGGCATCGTGCTGACCTCGGCTGCGGGTCCGGACGCAGAATAGGAACGAAGGTCGGGGGGCTTTCATGGGCGACACAGTCAAGACACTGGGACAGCTGGGACTGACCGCACGGGGCGGCCGCGAGGCGCAGATCCGGGGGGTCGCTGTGGACAGCCGCGACGTGAAGCCCGGGTATCTTTTCGCGGCGCTTCCCGGCACCCGCATCCACGGTGCGACCTTCATCCACTATGCGCTCAGCCTTGGCGCCGTGGCGATCCTGACCGATGCGACAGGCGCCCGGATCGCCCGATCCGAACTCGCCGCGTCCGATGCCGCGCTGGTGATCGCCGCCGATCCGCGCCAGACGCTGGCCTATACCGCAGCACTCTGGTTCGGGGCCCAGCCAGGGGTGATGGTTGCCGTGACCGGCACCAACGGCAAGACGTCCGTCGCGACCTTCGTGCGCAAGATCTGGCAGGAACTGGAACTGCCCGCAGTCAACATCGGCACCACGGGCGTCGAAGGCGACTGGCAGACCCCGCTGCGCCACACCACGCCGGAACCGGTCACCCTGCACCGGCTGCTGGCCGGGGCCGCCGCCGCAGGCATCACCCACGCCGCGATGGAGGCGTCCTCGCACGGTTTGCAACAGCGCCGCCTTGATGGCGTGCAATTGCGCGCGGCGGGATTCACCAACTTTACCCAGGACCATCTGGACTACCACACCTCGTTCGAGGATTACTTTGACGCCAAGGCCGGTCTCTTTGCCCGCGTCCTGCCCGAGGATGGGGTCGCGGTCGTCAATATTGACGACGCGCGCGGCATCGACATGGCCGCCATCGCCCGGGCCCGCGGTCAGGGCGTGATCACTGTCGGCACCGGCGAAGGCGCCGACCTTTGCCTTTTGGCGCAACGCTACGATTCCACGGGGCAGGATGTGCGCATCCGCTGGGACGGGCGCGCGCGGCAGATGCGGCTTGACCTCATCGGCGGCTTTCAGGCCGAAAACGTATTGCTTGCGGCGGGCCTTGTCATCGCCTGCGGCGCAGATGTGGACCGGGTGTTCGACACCTTGTCCTACCTCGACACGGTGCGCGGTCGGATGCAGCTTGCCGCGACGCGGGAAAACGGCGCGGCGGTCTTTGTCGATTATGCCCACACGCCTGACGCGGTGGAAAAGGCGATCCGGGCATTGCGCCCCCACGTCATGGGCCGCCTTGTGGCCATCGTCGGCGCCGGGGGTGACCGGGATTCGGGCAAGCGTCCGC
>JAGXGV010000036.1 GCA_024636635.1 Puniceibacterium sp. | reverse complement strand
GTCCAACATCGCAAACATCCTGCTGATCGTCGGCGTTTCGGCGCTGGTCTGGCCGATCCGGGTCACCGGGGCGACCCTGCGCCGCGATACGGGCGTGATGATGGCGGCGGCTCTGGTTCTGGTGCCGATCTTTGCCATGGGGCTGATGGGGCGGCCTGCGGGCCTGATCCTGGTGGTCGGACTGGTCTGTTATCTGGTCTGGGCCTACCGCCAGCCCGGGGATTCCGAACCGGAAAATGCCGACTTGCCTGAACCCGCCTCGGTTGCGGTGTCGGTTCTGTGGGTGATCGGTGGACTGATCGCGCTGATGCTTGGCGCGCGGTTCCTGGTTGACGGCGCGGTGAACATCGCCCGCGGTTATAACGTTTCCGAGGCGTTCATCGGTCTGACCATCGTAGCCATCGGCACCTCGCTACCCGAGCTTGCGACATCGCTGATCGCTGCCCTGCGGCGCCAGTCTGAAATCGCCATCGGCAATATTGTCGGCTCGAACATCTTCAACGTGCTGGGCATCCTTGGTGTGACGGCGCTGATCACACCGATCCCGGTGGCGTCGCGGTTCCTGACCTTCGACCTGCCGGTGATGATCGCGGTTTCGGTCGTCCTGACCGCGCTGCTGCTGATGCGTCCGGTGATCGGGCGCGGGGTCGGCGTGGCGATGCTGGCGGGCTATGTGGCCTATGTCTGGTCGGCGCAGGGATGACACGCGCGCCGCGGCACCGTAGGTTACGACCGCGAGCGGTCATTTCGCGGCTTCTGGTCGTGCTGGCGTTCCTGCTGTCCGGTGGGCCGCAGGGTCCTGTGGACGGGGTGGTGGCGCAGGCTGGTCCTGTCGCCCAAAGCCTGTCAGAGCAGGCGCAGGGCATCCTGACGGGGCAGCGGCACCTGCTGCGCGCGCATCTGCCACAAGACGATACACCAGAGACGGCGACGCCGGGCGAGCCCGCAGAGCCGCGCCAGCCCGTTGTCGCGGCGACGCTGTCGCCTGCGGCGCACCCGTCACTTCTCGCGGTCGCAATCCGTATCCTCCCCCCGGTCCGCGGGCCGCCTGTGGTCTGACGCCGTTCCGTCAGATCAAATTTCTCAGGCACCCAAGGATACCAACATGCGCCGACCAGCATGGGTCGTGATGACCTATGCCGTCCTGCTGCTACTTGCAGTTGCGACGGCCCTTCCGAATTTTCTTCCTTCAAGCGTCCGCAGCACCTTGCCCGAATGGGCGACCCGTCAGACCGTCCCATTGGGCCTTGACCTTCAGGGTGGCGCGCATCTGCTGCTGGCCGTGGACCGCGACGATCTTGGGCAGGCTCGCCTGCGGGAGTTGCACGACACGCTGACTGCCGAGATGCGCGCCCGAAATCTGAACCCGGGCGCGATCCAGACCGAGGGGCTGGCGATTTCGGCCCCGGCGAATGACGCGCTGCTTGCGGCCATGCAGGGGGTTGCCGCTGCGACGGCGCAACCGGGCAGTCCGGCCGACTTTACCGTCGCGCAGTCCGATGGCACGCTGCGGCTGGCGTTCACAGGGGCCGGGCTGGACCGCGCCGCGACCACTGCCGCCGACAGCAGCCTTGAGGTGATCCGCCACCGCGTCGATCAGGTCGGTGTGTCGGAACCGGTGATCAGCCGGGTGGGCGGCGACCGCATCCTTGTGCAGATGCCCGGTGTCGAGAACCCGGGCCAACTGCGCGAGCTTCTGGGTTCGACCGCAAAGATGAGCTTTCAGATGGTCGCCCCCGGTCCCGGCCCCGATGTGTCGATGCTGGAGATGCGCGACGGCAGCGGCGCGCTTCCCGTTGAGGATCGCGTGGCGCTTTCGGGCGACCGGCTGGACCGGGCGGCCTCGTCCTTTGATCCGGATACGGGACGGCCGATGGTCACCTTCGCCTTCGATCGGCAAGGGGCTGGGACCTTTGCCGGCATCACGGCTGACAACATCGGCCAGCGCTTTGCCGTCGTGCTGGATGGCACGGTCCTGACCGCCCCGGTGATCCAGAGCGCCATTCCCGGCGGTCAGGGTCAAATCACCGGCGACTTCACGGCTGAGGAGGCGCAGACGCTGGCGGTGCTGCTGACATCGGGCGCGCTACCCGCCTCGCTTGATGTGATCGAGGAACGCAGCGTCGGCGCTGCGCTTGGCGCGGATTCCATCAGGGCCGGACTGATCGCCGGTGCTGCGGGTCTGGCGCTGGTCGTGGCGATCATGGTGGGGCTTTATGGCGGCTGGGGCCTTCTGGCCAGCGGTGTGCTGGGGCTGAACGTCATGCTGACGCTCACGGCCCTTGGCCTGCTGGGGGCCACGCTGACGCTTCCTGGTATCGCGGGCATCATCCTGTGCCTTGGCATCGCGGTGGACAGCAACATCCTGATCTTCAGCCGCATCCGAGAGGAAACGGCCAAGGGCGCGACCGCGATCAAGGCGCTGACCCAAGGTTACGGACGGGCCTGGTCCACGATCCTGGACGCCAACATCACCACGCTGCTGGCGATGGTGCTGCTCTTCCTGTTCGGCGCGGGGGCGATCCGGGGCTTTGCCATCACCATGAGCCTTGGCATCGTGATCTCGATGTTCACTGCCGTCGTGCTGATGCGCATGATGATGGAGGCGCTGGTGCGCCGCCGCAAACCCGCCCGTCTGGCCATCGCGCCGCTGATCGGCGGGGTGCCTTTGCCCGGTGCGTTTTCGTTCATGCGGCGCGGGCGGCTGGCGCTTGCGGTCTCGGCGGCGCTGTCGCTGGGGTCAGTTGTGGCGCTGGCAGTGCCGGGGCCGACGCTTGGCATCGACTTCACCGGCGGAGTGCAGATGGTGCTGCGCGCGGATGCGGCCATTCCGCTGGCCGAATTGCGTGCGGCCCTTGCAGGTGGTGTGCAGGGGGATGCCAGCCTTCAGGCCTTTGGCGACCCGACCGAGGCGCTGATCCGGGTGCAGGGCGCCGCCGGTCAGGCCACGGTCGCCGCGGTCGAAGTGGCGGCGGCGCAGGCCGTGCCCGGCGCAGTATTCGACCAGATCGACCTTGTCGGCCCAACCATCAGCGCAGAGCTTGCCATGACCGGGCTGTTCGCCCTGTCGCTCGCGGTGCTGGCGATGCTGGTCTACATCTGGCTGAGGTTCGAATGGCACTTTGCCGCCGGGGCCATCATCGTGCTGTTTCTTGACGTGACCAAGACATTCGGCGTGATTGCGGTGACGGGATGGGAGGTGAACCTGACCACCATCGTCGCCTTGCTTACGCTGATCGGCTATTCGGTGAACGACAAGGTGGTGGTCTATGACCGCATCCGCGAACATCTGCGCGGCGGCGGCGATGAACCGCTGGCAGACGTGATCGACCGCAGCCTCAATCAGGTTCTGGCGCGCTGCATCTTCACCTCTGGTACGACACTGGCGGCGCTGCTGCCGATGGCGATCTGGGGCGGGTCGGCGGTGGCCGGGTTCGCCTGGCCGATGATCGCGGGTGTGGTGATCGCGACGGGGTCGTCGCTGTTCGTGTCGGGGCCGGTTCTCGCGTGGCTGGCGGCGCGAACCCCGTCGGCGTTTCAGGGCGATCCGGTTGGCCAACCCGGAAAGGCTTAACATCCTCCGGGGCGAAAACGCCCCTGGAGCCACCGATTACCCCACCGACATCCGACCGAGGGCACATCATGCAAATCCGACTGACCGCGTCCGACAGTCTCCTATCCGACCGAGCGGCTTCACCCGATGCAGCCATGGCTCCCGGGTGTGATGCGCAACCGATCTTTCCGGCGCAGCGATTTCAGGGCAATCCTGACACGCGTCTTGCCTTGGTGGACATTCTTCATCAGATTTTTGTGGGTAATATCACCTCGATACAAACACCACGCGGATGACGATCCCGGATCGAGATCTGTCCTTCGTGTGCGTTGATCACGGCGTTTACGATGGTCAGCCCAAGGCCCGTGCCACCGCTGCCGCTATGGAAACTGTCGAACACCTGGGACTTCTGCTCCGCATTCATCCCGTGTCCCCGGTCACAGACCTTGATGAGGGCACCGTCTCGTGTCGATTTCAGCGAAACCTCGACGGGTTCGGTAGGCGGTGAGGCCCTGATGGCATTGCGGACAAGGTTGGTCACCATGGATCGGATGAGATCGGGATGGCCTGACAGACGGATCTGCCGGGCGTCGGTCCGCAGCGTGACGCGGTGCTTTTCAGATGACAAGGTGTCCCGGATTTCCTCAAGCAGTTCGCCGAGCTGGAAAACGGTTGCGCGATCCTTCAGGCTTGATTGCTCGCTTCGCGCGATGATCATGAGTTGTTCGACCAGGGTTCCCATACGCGACAGCCCCTGGTCGAGTTTCTCCAACGCCTTGTCGCGTTGCGCGGGTTCCCGCGACCGGCGCGCAACTTCAAGCTGGGTGGAGCAGCCGGCCAGGGGCGTTCGCAATTCGTGACCGGCGGCGGAAACGAACGCCTTCTGATGCCGTATGAGTTTCTGAAGCCGGTCGAGCAAATCGTCCAGGGTGCGCGTCAGGCGAGACAGCTCTCTGGGCATCTTGTCGGCATCGAGGTCAAGACGGGCCATCCGGATCGGATCGAGGCGACCGATTTCTGCCTCGATCTGCCGCAACGGCCGCAGGCCGATCCAGATCGCGGCCAGAACCACAATCGCAAGCAGGACCAGAACGGCAATCAGGGGCGCCAGAATTTCGGTCCTTGCCTCACTGGCGAGCGATTCCGTATCCGCCAGATCAACAGCAAGGCGCGCGTTCAGCCCGAGCGCTTCATTCCTGACGGTCAGAATGCGCCACCCTATCGTACCGGTATCCCGTTCGGAAAATCCATCATCGGTCTGCCCCACACCGACCGGAAAATCCGGACTTATGGCGATCAGCGTCCCCTCGGCGTCCGACACTTCAAAAGCCGGAATGACGGCCCGGTTAAGGTCTTCCTGAGTGACTTCATCAGCGGGCTGCGGTCCAGCACCGGGATCGGCGCGGGATGCTGACGATGTCGCCAGAACAAGCGCGGCACTGGACATCAACTGGTTGTCGACATCGCGCTGGACGATCTTGCCGGATCTCTGCTCCGCATACCAATAGGCGACGACGCACAGCACGGCGAGCAGAACAAGCAGCAATCCCGTCAGGCGAAAGTAAAGGCTGACTCCAGAAGTCATGCGTTGAACTGATAGCCGAGGTTTCTGACTGTCTTGATCCTGTCGCGCCCGATCTTTCGCCGAAGATTGTGGATCAGCACTTCGAGCGAGTTGCTCTCGGGTCCGTCTTCCCAGCCGTACAGACGAACCTCCAGTGTCTCGCGATCCACCGGGCGACCGGCCCTCTCCATCAGTGCTTCAAGGATGATGTGTTCAAAGGTCGAAAGCTCGACCGGCCGATCCGACAGCGTCGTGGTTCGGCTTTCGCGATCAAGGACAAGATCACCCAGTTGCAGGCGGTTGTCGGCACCACCGACGACCCGCCTCTGAATGGCTCTGAGGCGAGCGGTCAGTTCGGGCAGGGCAATCGGCTTTGTCACATAATCGTCTGCCCCGATGTCCAGCGTCTCGACGCAATGTGCGTCACGGTCAAAAGCAGTCAGAACAAGTACCGGCGTTGTGATTCCGTCCCGACGCCAATGTTGCAGGACCGACCTGCCGTCACACCCGGGCAAACCGAGGTCCAGAACGACAGCGTCGAAATCCGATCCGATCACCGCCGCCCTGGCATCCTGACCATCTGTCAGCCAATCCACCACATGCCCCTCCATCGTCAATCCGGCCTCAAGGCCATCCCCCAGAATGGTGTCGTCCTCGACAAGCAGTATGTGCATGCGCGCCTCCCATCACAGCCAAGAATCCTGACTTGCCCGGCCACGCGCCCTCGCATTGGCAACGACTAAGATTCCATTAAGCTTGCAAACATATCGCTTGATACAATGTTCCCGGACCGCGCCGATCCTATGCCGCTGCCCGCAAGGCTGGACCGCCTGACAGGTATTGGAAAAGTGAGACAGGAGGGGGGCGCACAGCCCGGCAACAGAGGCAAGTTTGACGAACGTGAAAGGAAAACACATGCGACTGACAACACAGCTTACCACAACAAGCGCGATGATCCTGACCCTGGCGGCAGCACCGCTGTATGCGCAGGACTCCGATGCGGCCGCGAAAGACAGCCCAGGCACGGATGCGCAGGCGGCATCGGACGGTACCGGCGACACCGCCACGACCAACAATAGCGAATCTGGCATGAGCGACGACATGCTGGTCGTCACGGTAGGCGACAAGGATATTCTCGGCTCGGACGTCTCGGCCGCGATTTCGGTACTTCCGCCCCAGCTGCGCCAGCAGCCACCTGCGATGATCGTGCCCATGGCGATCAACCAACTGATCGCGCGCCAGCTCATTCTGGATGCAGCGATGCATGAAAACTATGCTGAGGATCCCGAGGTCATCGCCCTTGTGGACGAGGCGCAGTCCGCCACGCAGGAGGACGCCATGGTCCAGGTCTGGCTTGATCGCGAACTGGGCAAGATGGTGACCGATGCGGAAATTCAGGCCGAGTATGAAGAGATCAAGGCCGGTACCGATCAGGACATACCCCCACTGCATGCCGTGCGCGCGCAGATCGAACAGCAGCTGCGGCAGGAAGCGTTTTCCGGGATCCAGGAAAATCTGCGTGAAGATGTGATGATCACCTATTATGGCCCCGACGGAAAGCCGCAAACCGCCAGTTCCGAGACTGCAGGGCAGGACGAAAAATAAACTGCGCGTCGACAAGTGGTTGACCACACCAAGGCCTGGATCCTCGATCCAGGCCTTTTTGGGTTTCGAATGGCAGAAGTTCGTATAGGAGAATCTGGTCAGAAATGTTGATCACCCCGAATAAGCCATCTTCAAATGCGCTGTCGATTGCGAATGCATCATGCACACTGCCCTACTTCAAAAATCGGTGAATACGGAGCAGCGCGAAGACATGCGTGGCACGTATTGTAGCGACCCGTTGATCGTCTCCGGGGTTGTCGAATGCCTGGGTGAACTATTGCATTTCATTGAGCCTTTGGCTTCTGTTTTGTAAGAGGGGGTTACGCCGTTCCGGCGAGGCTGCAGTGATGGACCATTGAATGACCAAAGACTTTGCAACGTGCAGCCTCAGCGAGGGTGACACACGGCGACTATCCCGTGTCGCGCCGAACTACCGGGAAGAGGGTTACCTCGACGCATTCGACGCCACGACTCTGTGGTTCGACGCGATCTGGCACGAGGGTCAGGTCACGTTGGTCTGCCCGCGTCTGAACAACCTTGCCACCTTGTTCCAACGCGGCAAGGTCGCGTTGGATGGGGTGGAGGCCACACCGCGTTTGCGCCATTTTTATCGGCACAGCCTTGCCCGCATGCGCAGTCCGGCGCAACCGAGCCGCGTCTCCCTGACCCATGACGGGATGTCCTACGAAACCGCCGTCAGGCCATCGGCTCCGGAGCGATTTCGGGAAAAGAATGTGATCTTGACCATGTCAAGGGACAATGACCTTGTCTGGATAGAGGATTACGCACGATTTCACGCCGAGACACAGGGCGCCGAAAGCATCGTCTTCGTAGACAATGGCTCGGCCCGCTATGGCACCGCCGATATCCGTCGCGTTCTGCAACAAACGGGGCTTGATGCGCTGGTGCTGCAAACCGACCGGATTTTCGGCCCGCGGGGGCGCGCCCCATACGCCCATAGCGAGCTTTTTCTTCAGACCTGCGTCCTCAACGCGGTTCGGCTCCGATACCTGCAACAGGCGCGCGCCGTGCTGTGCTGCGACATCGACGAATTGGTCCTTTCGCAAGGACGTGCATCGATCTTCGATGCGACCTCGCGCAGCTCCTTCGGCTTCATCAGGTTCAAGGGGGTCTGGAGATATGCGCCGCCAACCGCCCCGGGCGCGGTCGTCCGGCACCGGGATCACGTCTTGCGCAAGCCGGGCAAACCGGACTGCCCTCCCAAGTGGTGCATCCGGCCGGGGGGGCCCATGGGAGAACTGCAATGGCGACCGCACATCCTCGAAGGGTTTCGGTTCAACTGGCTATTCCTCTCGCGCGCTTTCACCTACCATCATTGTCGGCATATCACGACCGGTTGGAAACGCGATCCCGGACCCGTCGAAGCCGCAAAACTGGTTGCGGCGGAACCGGCCATGGAAATGGCGCAGAGGACTGGCGCTGCTGTCGACAAGGTGCCTAGACGTGGGGTGGCGCGACCTCACGGCTGGGCGACGGTGATCTGTCGGCTCGGAGAAGCGACAACGCGTGTCTTCTTCGGCCTGCGCCCGTCGCACAAATTCGCCGCCGTGTTGCTGATGTCAGGTCTGGGTATCGTGCTGGAGGAGGTCGTCGATCAGGATCCCATGCAGCAGGAGATCACAGTTCTTTTGCAGAGCCTGCAATCGAACCAGCATATCGACCAGTTGGAACGCACCTTCGACGCATGGTTCTGACACTCGCGGAGACATATTCAGACGACGTTCCAGTCCCGAACTGGAAGCGGTACTTCGCCGGGTTCAGCGGCTGTGGAACACGTGTGTGAACTGATAGGCTTCGATCGTCTGACGGAAGCTGACCAGCGCCGCGCGGAGGCTGGAACAGTTGGCCTGCCGCAGATCGCCAGTCACTCACCCGATTTGTGCATCAGAGCCGACCCGGACGCTCACGCCTCGAGTTCGGCATCCCAGTACAAATAATCCATCCAGCTGTCATGCAGGTGGTTCGGCGGAAACTTCCGCCCCATGTTGCGCAGCTCTTCAGATCGCGGCTGTCTTGGCGGCTTGCGCAGGGACAGCCCTGCCTGGCGCAGGCTCTTTGAACCCTTGCGCAGGTTGCAGGGGGCACAGGCCGCGACGACATTCTCCCAACTTGTGATCCCCCCGGAGGCGCGGGGCACCACATGATCAAAGGTCAGGTCGCCCTTGCCGCCGCAATACTGGCAGCGGAATTCGTCCCTCAGAAAAAGATTGAAGCGCGTGAAAGCCACGCGCTTCTGAGGTTTGACATAATCCTTGAGCACCACCACGCTGGGAATCCTCAGCGTCATCGACGGGCTTCGGACCACCTCGTCATATTCGGCCACGATATCGACCCTGTCCAGAAAGGCCGCCTTGACCGCCTCCTGCCAGGGCCAGAGACTGAGCGGATAATACGACAGGGGCCGGTAATCCGCATTCAGCACAAGGGCCGGATTTTGCCGCAGAGCCCCCGGCTCGCGCACAAAAGCTGTTCTGAAATCGCCATCCATGGGGGACTCGTCTCCTGCACTGTCTGCCCGTTTCCGCGACACCAGAGCAGGACACCCCGCCCCAGCCTCAGATCACTATATATCGCGCAATGCTTCTGGCAAGCCCCGGGATATGGAGTGACGACCGCAGGATTACGGAGACGAGGTAACGCCCATATGACAGGCAGGCACGTGACGCGCAGACGCGCGGCTGTGGCCTGCCCCGTTCAGGCCCGGTTCCGACCCCATTGCAGTTGCCTGAGACGCGGTCCGATGCCTCCGGCGGGGATATTTCAGACCGGCAGAAGACTGGACCCCGCTCCCGGATCCTCAAGATCCAAAATATCCCGGGGCACCTGACCAAAGTGCGGCAGGGGCAGAGGCCCCCGTCACATTCCGCGGCGACGGCGCGCTGCGGTCATAGCCCGCATTTGTCGCGCATGAACGCCATCGCCACCGATAACCCGTCGGGGGCGATGCCATGGGCCGTGCCCTTCATTACATGGGCAAAGACTTCCCTGAATCCAGCTTCCTGGAGCGCCTCGGCAGCCTGCGGCAAGGATTGCGGCGGCACCACATCGTCCCTGTCACCGTGCAGCAGCAGCACCGGAGGGCGGCTCACCACCTCGTCCACCAGCAGTTCCGGCTGGAGCAGACGCCCGGAAAAGGCGACAATCCCCGCCACCGGATCCTCGCGGCGCGGGGCCACGTGCAACGCCATCATCGTGCCTTGGGAAAAACCGAACAGCACCACCTGTTCAGGCAGCAGATCCTCATCCACCATGAGCGCGTCGAGAAAAGCGTTCAGATCCTGCGCTGCGGCGATCAGCCCGGACTCGGCTTCTTCCTCGCTTGAATTGTCGATCCAGGGAATCGGGAACCACTGAAACCCGAAGGGGGCACCGGCGCAGGCTTCGGGCGCGTCGGGGGCAACGAACAGTGTGTCGGGCAGATGTTCTCCCAACGGATCGGCCAGCCCCAGAAGGTCCGCGCCGTTCGCACCATACCCATGCAGGAAGACCACGCAGGACCGCGTCTCTCCCGATACCGGCTCGCGCCGTTCTGCCTGCAACACCCGCGTCATCGGATCCCCTCTCGCTGTTTCACCACATGGTAGTAGGCCCAGAGGCTGCGTGCCGCAACCGATCTCCACGGACTCCAGGCCGCGGCCATCTCGCGCAGCGCACGATCCCGAGGACGATCCGGCAGGTCGAAAAGCAGCCGCGCGCCCTCCTGCAATGCCAGATCCCCCGGCGCAAAGACATCCGCCCGCCCAAGCGAAAACATGGCATAGATCTCTGCCGTCCAGACCCCGATGCCCTTGACCGCCGTCAGGGTCATCACCACCGCGTCGGTCGGAGTGCTGCGCAACGCCTCAAAATCGATCCGCGCGGCGGCAAGGGCATGGGCGTAGTGCGCCTTTTGCCGACTCACCCCGAGCGCCCTCAGATCCTCCTCGCCGACCGACAGGATGGCCTCCTCACTCACCATGCCCGCATTCTCGAGCCTGGCCCAGATCGCACGGGCGCTGGCGACGCTGACCTGCTGGCTGACGATCGCCGACAGCAGCTGGTCAAAGCCATCGGTGCGCAGCCGCAGGGGCAGCGGCCCCGTTGCGTCAAGCGCCACCGCGAATCTCGGCTCGGTCAGGGCGAGCCAGGCCGCGCCTTCCGCCACGCAGGCGTCTGTGAGGATCACTCGCCCGACCTCCGTGTGACTTGCAACCATCGCCGGGCCTCCTCCACCATTATCACTCTCCGTCCGCAGGGGTCGCGCGTCCGCGCAGGCCTGCCGCAATCGCCAGCGATCTTGCCGCGCAACACAGCCCCGACCTGGCCGATGACCAGACCGGGACAACGCAAGGCTGGCCTTCAGTCCGGCCGACCCACGCCGCCCCGATGCCCGAAAGGTCCCGACCGCCCCAGGCAGGCGCGCGTTCCGGTTCTGGTGTTCGGGCGAGCCGCCAACGATCAGAGCTGACACATGATCCCTCATGGTGGCGTGATATCTGCCCGCGTCCTGCCCGGCCACAGCAATCGTGCCCTGCGGCCGTCTTCTTCGGGTCCCAAATATCCCGGGGGTGTGGGGGCCGGCCCCCACTCCGGCAGGTACAATGTGCGGCAGCGGCACCGGTATCGTCTGCCATATCCCACTTGCGGGTATCACGCTTCGCGCCTACCCATGCGGCATGAACACGCAAGATCCCCGCACCCGCCGCAATGTTGCTGTCCTGGTCCTGGCCCAGGCCATACTCGGCTCGCAGATGCCGATGATCTTCACCATCGGCGGCCTGGCGGGCCAATCGCTGGCATCCAACATCTGCTATGCAACGCTGCCGATCTCGCTCATCGTGCTGGGGTCCATGCTGACGGCGACGCCGATCTCGTGGTTCATGCAGCGGTACGGTCGCCGCGCCGGGTTCATGGTGGGCACCCTGGGCGGCGCCATCG
The DNA here is from genome assembly GCA_024636635.1 of Puniceibacterium sp. Lineage (GTDB taxonomy): Bacteria > Pseudomonadota > Alphaproteobacteria > Rhodobacterales > Rhodobacteraceae > Puniceibacterium. Next base: position 1,189 of record JAGXGV010000036.1, on the reverse strand, counting down.
GCGGCATTGTCGGGGCGATCGGGCTTTACCTCGCGTCCTTTCCGATCTTCCTGATCGGCAGCCTGTTCACCGGCATCTACATGTCCGCGCAGGGCTTCTACCGCTTTGCCGCCGCCGACACCGCCTCGGACGACTTCCGGCCCAAGGCCATCTCTTACGTGCTGGCAGGAGGGCTGGTTTCGGCCATCATCGGACCTCAGCTGGTCAAGGTCACCGCCGATGCCTACGTGATCCCGTTTCTCGGTACTTACCTTGCGGTGATCGGCGTGAACCTCGTGGGCTCGCTGCTGTTCCTCATGCTCGACATTCCCAAACCGCCGGTGCCGGACGTTGATGCGCCCCGGGGCCGAACCCGGTGGCAACTGCTCACCACGCCGCGCATCGCGGTCGCGGTCATCTGTGCAATGGTGTCCTATGCGATGATGAACCTTGTGATGACCTCGACGCCGCTGGCGGTGGTCGGCTGCGGCTTTGACAAATCGGATGCCGCGGATGTGGTCACCGGTCATGTTCTGGCGATGTTCGCGCCGTCCTTTTTCACCGGCCACCTGATCGCGCGGTTCGGGGTCGAACGCATCCTTGCGGTCGGCCTTGTCATTCTCGGCGCGGCGGGGGTGATCGCGCTTTCCGGGGTCGAACTCGAACATTTCTTTGTCGCCCTCGTCCTCCTCGGAATCGGGTGGAATTTCGGTTTCATCGGCGCGACCACGATGCTGGCCGGCGCCCATGCACCGGAAGAACGCGGCCGGATGCAGGGCATGAACGACCTGCTGGTTTTTGGCGGGGTGACGCTGGCCTCACTCGCCTCGGGCGGGTTGATGAACTGTTCGGGCGGGTCGGCGCAGGAAGGCTGGACCGCGGTCAACCTCGCAATGGCGCCCGCGCTTGTCCTGGCCGGAGGGGCGCTGATCTGGCTCTGGCTGCGCCCCGACGAACGTTCCACCCGTTAAGCGATACTCGCCGACAAGGCCACGAAAGGTAAATCGAAGCCCCTGCGGGCAGCACCGTGCTTCACCAGCGCCCGGTGCCGGCCTGCCAGATAAGTCGCAATCGCTGGCTCAGAGGAGGCAGTACCAAATCCCCCGATGCCACCCGACCGGGGTGCCGGGCCACAAGGCGCAGCACCGGGCCGGCCTGCCAGGCCAGCAAAGCCGCCGCCGCGGGCAGGCTGCGGCGCGCCGCGCGGGCC
>JAGXGV010000002.1 GCA_024636635.1 Puniceibacterium sp. | reverse complement strand
GCTCTGGCCCGGCACCGGCCGCCCCGAGGAGCAGGGCGCACATCACAATGTCCTGAATCTGCCGCTGCCGCCCGAAAGCACCGGTGCCGACATGCGGCTGGTCTATGAAACCCGCGTCTTTCCCCGCCTGCGCGATTTCCGGCCCGACCTTATCATCCTGTCGGCCGGTTTTGACGCCCATCAGGACGACCCGCTGGCCAACCTCAACTGGTCCACGGACGATTTCCGCTGGATCACCGCGCGGCTGTGCGGGCTGGCTGCCGAATTGTGCGGCGGGCGCGTGGTCTCGACACTTGAAGGCGGCTATGATCTTGAAGCGCTGAGCGCGGCCGGTAAGGCCCATGTCGAGGAATTGTTGGAGGCAGCAAAATGAGCCAGTCACCCGTGGAAGGCCAGGCACCCGTGGAAAAGATGAGCTTTGAGCAGGCGATGGCCGAACTCGAACAGGTGGTCGGACATCTGGAACGCGGCGACGTGGCGCTGGACGATTCTATCAAGCTGTACGAACGCGGTGCCGCACTGAAAAAGCGCTGCGAGGCAAAGCTGAAAGAGGCCGAGGAAAAGGTCGCCGCGATCACGCTGGACGGTGACGGCAACCCCAAAGGCGTGACGCCGGTGGAAGGTCTCTGACCCTTGTTCCGGGACGATCTGACGGCGGCGGGCGGCACCATCCAGCGGGCGTTCGATGTCCTGTTCGCCGGGTATCCCGACCTGCCCGTGGTTCAGGGCATGGCTTATGCGACCCGCGGCGGCAAGAGGCTGCGCGGCTACCTCGCGCTTGAATCCGCGCGGCTGCACGGTGTCGCCGCCGACCGCGCGATCTGGCCCGCGCTCGCCATCGAATCGATCCACGCCTACAGCCTCGTGCATGACGACCTGCCCTGCATGGACAACGACGCCCTGCGCCGGGGCCAGCCGACCGTTCACATGAAATGGGACGAAGGCACGGCGCTTCTGGTCGGGGATGCGCTTCAGGCGCTGGGCCATGAACTGGTCGCCCGCCCCGAGGTCGGCCCGCCCGAGGTGCGCGCCGATCTGTCGCTCAGCCTCGCACGGGCCTCTGGCGCGCGCGGCATGGTACTGGGCCAGGCGCTCGACATCGCCGCCGAATCCGCGCCGCGTCCCCTGACCCTGTCCGACATTGCCGCCCTGCAACAGGGCAAGACAGGCGCGCTGATCGTCTGGGCCGCCGAATCCGGCGCGCGTCTTGCCCAGGCCGACACACAGCCGCTGCGCACCTATGCCGAGGCGCTTGGCCTGGCCTTCCAGATCGCGGACGACGTGCTTGACGTGACGGGCGACGCTATGACCCTGGGCAAGGCCGTGGGCAAGGACGCGGCGGCGGGCAAGGCCACATTCGTTTCGCTGCTGGGGCTTGAGGGTGCGCAGCGGCGGGCGGCGGAACTGGTGGACACCGCCTGTGACGCGCTATCTGTATATCCCGACGGCGCGGAAAACTTGAAGCAGGCAGCGCATTTCGTTATTTCGCGCCAGAGCTAGGGCCGGAAAGCCGCCAGTCCACCCGCCGCCAGAAGGAAACGCCATGTCGACGCCCCCAAAGACCCCGCTTCTGGACCGTGTCCAGTCCCCCGCCGACATGACGCGCCTGTCAGACGGTGACCTGCGGCGGCTGGCGGACGAATTACGCGCCGAAACGATTGCCGCTGTGTCGGAAACCGGTGGCCATCTGGGCGCGGGGCTGGGCGTGATCGAACTGACCGTGGCGCTGCATGCGGTGTTCGATGCGCCGCGCGACAAGATCGTCTGGGACGTCAGCCACCAGACCTATCCGCACAAGATCCTGACCGGGCGGCGCGACCGCATCCGCACCCTGCGCCAGAAGGGCGGACTGAGTGGTTTCACCAAACGCTCCGAATCGCCTTACGATCCGTTCGGTGCGGCCCATTCCAGCACCTCGATCAGCGCGGCACTTGGCTTTGCCGTGGCGCGCGATCTGGGCGGCGCCAGCGATACCGGCCACGGCGACGCCATTGCGGTCATCGGGGACGGCGCAATGTCTGCCGGCATGGCCTATGAGGCGATGAACAACGCGGGCCATCTGAAAAAGCGCCTGATCGTCATCCTGAACGACAATGAAATGTCCATCGCACCGCCCGTGGGCGCGATGTCGTCGTACCTTTCGCGGCTTTACGCCGAACAGCCGTTCCATGATCTCAAGGCCGCGGCCAAGGGCGCGGTCAGCTTTCTGCCCGAACCCTTCCGGATCGGCGCGCAGCGCGCCAAGGACATGATCAAGGGCATCGCCGTCGGCGGTACATTGTTCGAACATCTCGGCTTTTCCTATGTCGGCCCGATCGACGGGCACGACCTTGATCAGCTTCTGCCGGTGCTGCGCACGGTCAAGGCGCGCGCCACCGGGCCGATCCTGATCCATGTACTGACAAAAAAGGGCAAAGGCTACGCCCCGGCCGAAGAGGCGATGGACAAGGGCCACGCAACGGCCAAGTTCAACGTCCTGACCGGCGAGCAGAACAAGACCGCGTCCAACGCGCCCTCCTATACCTCGGTCTTCGGCAAGACACTGGTAGAGCTTGCCGCTGACGATCCCCGGATCTGCGCTGTCACGGCGGCCATGCCCGACGGCACCGGGCTGAACCTGTTTGCCGAACGCTTTCCCAGCCGCTGTTTCGACGTGGCCATTGCCGAACAGCATGGCGTGACCTTTTCGGCCGCCCTCGCCGCCGGGGGCATGCGACCGTTCTGCGCGCTCTACTCGACCTTCCTGCAACGCGGCTACGATCAGGTGGTGCATGACGTGGCGATCCAGCGCCTGCCGGTGCGCTTTGCCATCGACCGTGCCGGCCTTGTGGGGGCGGATGGCGCGACCCATGCGGGCAGCTACGACATCGCCTTCCTGTCGAACCTGCCGGGCTTTGTCGTGATGGCTGCGGCGGACGAGGCGGAATTGAAACACATGATCGCGACCGCGGCCGCGCATGATTCCGGCCCCATCGCCTTCCGCTATCCCCGCGGCGAAGGCGAGGGAGTCGAGATGCCCGCCCGCGGCGAGGTGCTGCCGATCGGCAAGGGCCGTATCATCCAGCAGGGCAGCCGCGTCGCCATCCTGTCCTTCGGCACCCGCCTGGGCGAGGTGCGGCGCGCGTCCGAATCGCTGACCGCCCGCGGTATCACCCCCACCATCGCCGACGCCCGTTTTGCCAAGCCGCTGGACCGCGACCTGATCCTGCAACTGGCCCGGGATCACGAGGCGCTGATCACCATCGAGGAAGGCGCCATTGGCGGGTTCGCCAGTCACGTGGCCCAGCTTCTGGCCGAGGCGGGCGTGTTCGACACCGGCCTCAGATACCGCTCCATGGTGCTGCCCGACATCTTCATCGACCAGGCCAGCCCGGCGGACATGTACGCGGTTGCGGGCCTGTCGGCCGAGCATATCGAGGCAAAGGTGCTTGAAACGCTGGGCGTCGCGCAGATGGGCAAACGGGCCTAGTTGTCCTCACCGGCCAGCAGCGCGGCCAGCCCGGCGCGATAGTCGGGATACAGCAGCTCTACCCCCAGTTCGGATTTGATCCGCTCGTTGGACACGCGCTTGCTCTCGGCATAGAAGCTGCGGGCCATGTCGGACATCTCGGCCTTGGCGAAATCGACCTTGGGCGGTTCGGGCATGTTCAGCAGTTCCGCGGCATGGGCGATCACGTCCTGCGGCGGGGCCGGGTCGTCGTCGCAAACATTGTAGACAGCCCCGGGATTGGGCCGCTGGATCGACGCGGCCAGAACCTGTGCGATATCGTCCACATGGATGCGGCTGAACACCTGGCCGCGCTTGATGATCTGGCGCGCCTTGCCCGCGCGCACCTTGGCGAACGGCCCGCGCCCGGGCCCGTAGATTCCCGCCAGCCGGAACACATGCAGCGGCAGACCAGAGATGGCGCCCCAGGCCGCCTCTGCCTCGACCCGCTGGATGCCACGCTCGGTGCCCGGGGTCAGCGGTGTCGTCTCGTCCACCCAGGCGCCATGATGGTCGCCGTAAACGCCGGTGGTCGAAAGATAACCGGCCCAGTAGATTTCCGGCGCGTGTTCGGCGATGGCATCCCCGATCAGCCGCAGAGCGGGGTCACCGTCTCCGTCCGGTCCGGCCGAGATCAGCAGGTGCGTCGATTGCGCCAGCGCCGCGCGCAGGGCGTCGTCCTCCCAAAGTACGGGCTCGATCCCGGTCTCGGCCAGGGCGTCTGCCTTGTCGGCGCTGCGGGTGGTCCCGAGGATGCGCCAGCCCAGAGGCAGCAGATGACGCGCGAGGGCGCGGGCGGAATAGCCGTGACCCAGAGAGAGCAATGTGTTTGTCATGTTTAAGAAAATGCGGCCCTGGCGCGCATTTTGCAAGCCTAGAACCCGCATCACCCCCTGACCGGGCGTGATGTCTGGCAATCCTGCCCCGCTGCCACGGGCAGGCGACCCGCAGTTGATTCGCACCTGAAAGCGTCCGGTTCAGAACCCCTTGGCATAGCTCCACACGCCCGTCGGGCCTGTCGCGCCCTTGCCTGAAGACAGCCGCCCAACACCGCTTCCTTGCCCCTTGCAGCCCACCCGGCACAGCGCGCAGCCCATCACCCCGCGCCCCCGCCGCCCCGGAAATTCCCCTTTGCGCTCAGGGGCCTTTCCTCGGTCCAGACGTTGTGACCCCTGACGGATGTCACCCGGTCCCCAGCTTCTTCGGGTCACAAATATCCCGGGGGGTTGGGGGCTGGCCCCCAATCAATCAAGCGATCGTTGGCAAAGAATGGCTTACTGAAAACTCGGAAGGTGGCAGGAAACACACGATTGTGTAAACCAGACCCAGATCAAATCGTCGGAGCCAAGATGCATTCCTTTTCCCGCCGTGCCGCTCTGGGTACGATTCTGATGTCGCTCGCCGCTTGTGCCGGGCGAAATGTTCCCGAAGTCTCGACTCGCTCCACGCCGCTGGAACCGCCGCTCTACCCCAACGAAACCCGGGAACTGCGGCAGTTGATCAACAAATACGCCGACCTCTACGACGTGCCCCGCCCGCTGGTGCATCGCCTTGCCATCCGCGAAAGCACGCACCGCCCCTTTGCGCGCAACGGCCCCTATTACGGTTTGATGCAGATCCTGCCCGCCACCGCCCGCGGCATGGGCCACAGGGGGTCGGCATCGGACCTTCTGGATGCAGAGACCAACCTCACATACGCGGTGAAATACCTCCGCGGTGCCTGGCTGCTGGCGAACGGCAGCTATGACACGGCGGTCAAATGGTACTCGCAGGGCTATTACTACGAAGCCAAGCGTCGCGGCATGCTTGTCGAAACCGGCCTGCGCAAGGGCTGACCCGCTCGGGCCTCCGGGTACCCCACCTGACGGACCCGGACAGGTTCACGCGGCGTAGTCCGACCCTTCGGACTCCAGGATCGCCTTCAGTTCCGCCAGATGCCGGACGTCCTGTTCAGGATATTCCTCAATCTCGCGCGCAGTCTTTTCCGCAACCTCGTCGCTGAGCACTTTCAGCGGCTGCCCGGTCTGAAGCGCGCGGATATAGGTTTCGGCAGCCCGTTCGAAATAATAGAGCCTGTTGAAGGTCTCGGCCACGGTGTCTCCGATGACCATCACGCCGTGATTGCCCATCACCAGCACCTTCTGTTTCGGATCGCTGAACAATTGCGCACAGCGTATGCCCTCTTCTTCGAAGGCCAGACCGCCATAATTCCCGTCATAGGCGATGCGGTTGTAGAAGGTCGCGCAATTCTGGTCGATCGGCGGCAATGTCGGATCGGCAAGGCAGGCCAGCACCGTCGCATGGATCGAATGGACGTGCATCGCACAACGGGCATGGGCGCAATGGCGGTGCAGCCCGCCGTGCAGTCCCCAGGCGGTCGGGTCCGGCGCATCAGGGCCGGACAGCGTTTCGGGGTCGTTGGCATCGACCAGGATCATGTCTGATGCCCTGATCCGCGCGAAATGCTTCTGGTTCGGGTTCATCAGAAACTGTGTGCCGTCCTCGTTGACCGACACAGAAAAATGGTTGGCAACACCTTCATGCATGTTCAGCCGCGCGGTCCAGCGAAAGGCGGCGGCAAGATCGACGCGTTCCTGCCAATGCTCCATGTTGGGTCTGAGATGGGTGACGGTCATGAAAAAGTCTCCTTGCTGCTGGGTCCATCCTGCGCCGACCCGCCCCGGAATTCCAGAGCCGATCCCGGCGCCCGGACAGCCACCGACCGATCAAAGCCCATAGTGCCAGATTGGCAGGCTGACGCTTGTGGTTTGCTGAATTGCCGACCTTTGGTGTGACACTCATTTGGAGTTTGGGAACCAGAGTGCAAAAACACAGGATCTCCCGATCATTCTGTTCCGAACGTTGGACCCGAACGTTGGACCCAAGGCGCTTTGCTGTGGGTGCATCATCATCCGCGCCCTGCTGTTGCATCGTCAGGGCTGCCCACGATCCGACCTGTTTGCCCCGGCACGATCCTCAGCGCCCGCAAGGCGTTCAGGATGACCGCCACGTCGATCAACTCCTGCAAAAGCGCGCCCTGCACCGGCGTAAGATAGCCAAAGGCCGCGGCGATCATCCCGAGGACCGACAGACCAATCCCGGCCACGACGCTTTCAACGGCAATGCGGCGCGAGGCTTGCGCGATTTCGATCCCCGGCAGAAGGCGATCCAGGTGATCGACCAGCAGCACGACATCCGCTGCCTCAGCTGATGCGGCCGCCCCACGCGCGCCCATGGCGACACCGATATCTGCGGCCGCCAGCGCGGGCGCGTCGTTGACACCGTCGCCCACCATCATGACCGGACCGTGCCTGCGCTCGGTCAGGACCAGCAAGACCTTCTGATCCGGCGTCAGATCGGCGCGCACCGCGTCAATGTCCAGCCCCTGCGTCACGGCCTCGGCGACGGCGCGGCGATCGCCCGTCGCCAGAAGGATGCGGGCCACGCCCAGATGGCGGAGCCCGATCAGCAGTTCCGCCGTGCCAGCGCGCAATGCGTCGGCCATCACGATGTGGCCCGCGGGATTTCCGTCGACGCCAAGCGAAACCACCACAGATCCCGCTTTGGCCACCGCGCTTCCCGGGTCGGCAAGACCAAGCTGCGCGGCGACGAAACCGGCGCCGCCCACCACGACCCTGCGTCCGTCGATGGTCCCGGCAACGCCTTCGCCGGGCGTTTCAGAAATGTTATCGGGAACAGGCAAGGCAATCCCGCGCGCCTTTGCCGCCGCGACGATGGACTGAGCAATCGGGTGTTTCGATGCCTGATCCAGTGCAGCGGTGAAGTACAGAATGTCATCCTCGGACAAATCACCCTGCCTGATGATGGAAACGATCTGCGGGCGCCCGTCCGTCAGCGTGCCGGTCTTGTCGAGGATCAGCGTCGTGACCCGGGCCAGCGCCTCGAGCGGTTTCGCGCCCTTGATCAGCACCCCGAAGTGGGCCGCGCGCGAAAGTCCGGCCACCAATGCCACCGGAACGGCAAGGATCAGCGGGCAGGGCGTCGCCACAACCAGCACCGCAACGGCACGGATCGGATCACCGGTGAACCACCAGGCGGCGGTTGCCAGCGCGACGGTCACGGCAAGGAACAGCAGCGACCAGCGGTCTGCCAGCCGGGCCATCGGCGCCCTGGACTTCTGTGCCTCTTCGACCAGCCGGACGATCCCGGCATAGGTGCTGTCCGCAGCCCGCCGTGTGACCCGCAAATCGAATGCCTCGCCCGCGTTGGTTGCGCCGCTCATCACGTCCTGCCCGTGCTCCAGCCGGGCGGGCATCGATTCGCCCGTCAGCGCCGACTGGTCCAGCATTGCGCGCGCGCTTTGGACCGTTCCGTCCACCGGGGCCACGTCGCCCTGCCGGATCAGCAGCAGATCGCCCGGCGCGATGTCATCCAGCGGCACCTCATCCAGCGCGCCATTGCGATTGCGCGTGGCCGTGCGGGGCACGCGGGACAGAAGATCGCTCATCTCGCGACGGGCGCGACCCTGCGCGAAACTCTCAAGGAAGGTACCGCCCGAATACATCAGCGCGACAACCGCCGCCGCAAGGGTTTCGCCAAACAGCAGCGCCGCCGACATTGACAGTGCTGCCACGATGTCCAGCCCGACCTCGCCTTGTGCAAGGCTGCGCACGATCTCGACGCAGAGTGCCAGAAGGACAGGGACAACACCGGCCGTCCACGCGATCCCGGCAAGGTCCACCCGCCCCACCAGCCAAAGGACAAGACCCGTTACGAGACCCAGCAATGCCAGGCCCAGCAAAGCGACGTTCAGACGATCATGAAACAAAGGTGTCATCTGATGCCTATCCGGTGTCAAACCTCAATCCCGGTGGATCTGACCTGCAAACCTGTCAAAGAGCCCGGGATCCCCCATTTGCCCTCCTTTCAGCAAGATACGCAATCCGTCCAGGCATCGCTTCCTGTGGCGCGAGACGCAGATACAGACACCTGACCCGAAACTGCGTTCAAATTCCAGAGCATCGAACCCAAGACCCGCACAAATCCGGCTTGAGGTATCTCCGCCCGCAAGGCCCAGATACCCGACCTCGGCCCGCTCCAGCAGTCCGCAAACAAAGTCGCTTGACGCATCGGCAAGCGCATCGGGCCCCAGACCATAGTCAAGATCCGGCACCAGATGGACCAGAACCGGCGCCCCCGTCCGGACCCTGGCGGCCGCCTCTTCGCTGAACCGGGACGAGGCCAAAGCTTCCGGTGTCAGCCGCAGCTTTTCAAAGCCGGTGGCGTTTTTTACCTGTGTCTGCGTCGTGACAGAGCGGCTCCCCGCGAAAATCAGCGCATTGCGCGAACCGGGCAGACCCGGCGGCCCAGAGGTGCCGGTTCCGTTCGCCGTGGCAGTCAGGATTTCGGCCACCGAACTTGCGCCGATCAAAAGCTGTCGACCGCCTGCACGCTGGAGGATTTCGCCGATCCGTCCTTGATCGTCGCGCGTCATCGTGTCGAAAAGGACCGGCCCGGAGCGCAGGGCATCCACAGCGCCCGCTGCGTCCGACAGCGCGGTGACCGGCACAAGAGCCAGGTCGCCAAACCCCTGCGTCGCCAGATGACGGCGCAGATCCGCTTCTTTCATCGGTGTGACGGGATGCCTGCTCATCACCGGGTGACGGTCGATGCGATGCACCGCGCCGTCCGGGCCCTTTGCGAACAGGTTCCCAAAAGCACAATACCGCCCCAGGCTGGGCTGTCCGCCGATCACGGCGACCACATCGGGCCGAAAGCGGGCGATCAGTTCCTGCGCGACGGCCCCGATCGACCCGATCCCGGGGCTTGAGTCGAATGTCGAACAGACCTTGAAATGCAGCACGCGCGGATCGGCCTTTTCGATCTGCGGCCAGAGGCGCGCAATTTCGGCGCGGGCCCTGTCCGCCCCGAGCGAACGCAGATCGGTGGGAAGACCAAGGGCATCCAGATCACCGGATGCGCCTGCTTCTGTCAGGATCAGGCGCGAACGCCAGCCGCTTCCTGCATAGGTCGCAAGACTGTCGGATGCGCCGGTGAAGTCATCGCCAAGAAAGACAACTTCGGTCATGTCACCTTGACCCGAAGAACTGCATCGCCGCAGCAAGGGCCGGGTGCGACGCGCCTGCCAGTGCAAGCGTTTCGCCCGAAGAAATGGTCTCGTATGCCTCGCGCAGGGACGCGATCCCGGCCGCAGGGCCGTCGGGATGTGCCAGAATGCCTCCGCCGCACATGAACATCAGATCCGGCCCCTCTGCCGCCTCCAGGGTCTGGGGAAGCGTGCCCGCCCACTGCCCGGACGAAAACGCGGGCATCACACGGTCGTCCGGTCCACCGGGCGACAGCGGACGCAGGCAGGCCCGGGCGGCGTCCCTTACCTCTTGCGCGGAATCGACGAATTTGCCGCCAATGCCATGCACGTGCATGTGGTCGATCCCCGCAAGCCGGTAAAGGGCGTGATAGGCCTGAAAGCCCATGCCAAGCAGGGGATGGCGGCTCATCGCGCCAAAACCGTTGCGGTGCGCGTGGATCGCCAGAGGGGTATGATTGCGCAGCGTCTCCATCCCCGACAACCCGCACCAGTTCAGGCTGGCCATGACGCAACTGCCGCCTTCGGCCGCGACCAGATCGGCATGGCGGCGCATGGCGTCCGTTTCGTCGGTGATGTTGAACGCCATCATTACCTTGCGCCCGGTCTTTTCCTGCCATTTGCGGATCACGGCCATGACGGCGGGCACCCGTTCGGACAGAGGTGCGATATCCGGATTGGCACAAACCTCGTCGTCCTTGATGAAATCGACACCAGCGGCGCAAAGCTGATCCACCAGCGCGGCGATTTCGGCGGGGCGCATCCCGACGTTGGGTTTGATGATCGTGCCGAAGACCGGGCCCTGCGTCACGCCCAGACTGTCGCGCGTGCCCTGCACGCCGACCAAGGGCATCGGATAGCGCGCGCGATAGTCGGCAGGGATCTCCAGCGACAGCAGCTTCAGCCCGGTGATTTCGCCGATGTCATAAAGGTTGCCCGACACGGTTGCCGCAAGGGTGGGCAGGTTATGCCCGATGTTGCCCACGGGAAAGCCGATGCGGACCCGGGCGCGCTGGAACGGCCCGCCCGGTCCCTTTCGCTCCACATAGGCAGAGGCGAGCGTTGGCCCGTCCACCATGTCCACCGGCACGACCGACAGAACCTCGGCGGCGGCGCGGGCGCGCAGTTCGTCCGTTTCGCCCGCGACCCGCACGAAGGTTCCGCTGGACTGTTCGCCCGCCATCATGGCGGCGACATCCTCGGGGGGAAAAGGCGTTTCCAGCAGATATTCGGCGATCACCCTTTTTTTGACCGCGGTCATAACTTTGCCAGATCGGGGAAGGGGCGTACCGGATCCGTGCCATCCCAGTCGACGGACGAGTCGCGGATCAGGTCGAACATCCTGCCCTTCGGGCCAAGAACCTCGGACAGTTCGATGCAGCTGCCCGGGTGATCCTGTTCGGCGAAATAGACGAACCGGCCATTCTTGCCGACGCACCCGCTCATCTTGACCGTGAACCCCCGGGCCAGCATCCGGGCCAGATCGGTGTCATAGTCGGTGGTCCAGAAGGCGACATGCTGTAACCCGCGCAGGCCCTTTTCGCGGAAATCCCGGTACATCGACGGCACATCGTTGCGGATCTGGATCAGTTCAACCTGCATCGCGCCGGAATTTGCCAGCGCGACGGAATTGTGTGGATCGTGGCGGTGCCCGTCATAGGTGTAGTCTTCTATCGGCACGCGCGGATTGTAGAACCACGGGCCGACGCCCATGATTTCGGACCAGTGCTTCATTCCGGCTTCGATATCGTCGACCACATAGCCAAGCTGGCGGATCGGTCCCAGAAGATTGCTCATGTTCAGTCCTCAGTTCATCAGGAGTTCGGGCAGCCAGGTGGACAGCGCCGGGACGGCGGACACCACAAGCAGCGACAGCAGAAGCGGGATGAAGAACGGCATCACCCCGGCGATCACCCGCCCGATGGGCATGCGGGTGATGATCGTGATCATGTAAAGGCTCATCCCTACGGGCGGCGTCAGCAGACCGATCATCAGGTTCAGCACAAAGACAATTCCCAGTTGCAGCGGATCGACCCCCGCCGCCGTCAGCGCCGGTGCGATGATCGGCGCGATGATCAGGATGGCGGCGATGCTTTCCAGCACCATGCCGACGACCAGCAGCAGGATGTTCACCAGAAACAGCAGCACCAGCGGATTGTCCGACAGACCCAGAAGCAATCCCGACACCTTCATCGGCACCTGGTCCAGCGTCAGCACCCAGGCGAACAGCGCGGCGGTGGCGACTACAAAAAGGATGTTTGCGGTGGATTCCGCCGTTTCACGCAAGGCACCAAAGATGCCGCGCAGGGTCAGAGTGCGGTAGATGAACAGGCCGATCAGCATGGCATAGGCCACGGTCACGCCGGCCGTTTCGGTCGGGCCGAAATAGCCCGACACCAGCCCGCCGATCAGCAGCACCGGCGCCAGAAGAGCGGGCAGCGAAATCAGCGCCTTTCGCGCCACATCGCGCGGTTTGGCGCGCACATCGTCGCGCGGCAGGCCCTTGACGCGGGCAATGATCGCCACCTGCACCATCAGCAAGGCGGTCAGCAGCAGCGCCGGGATGATCCCCGCGATCAGCAGCTTGACCGCCGATACATTGGCGACCGACGCATAGATGATGATCGGGATCGACGGCGGAAAGATCGGGCCGATGGTTGCGGCAGCCACCGTCAGGCCGGCCGCAAATTCCTCGCGGTAGCCCTGGGCCTTCATCTGGTTGATCTGGATCGCGCCAAGTGCGCCGATATCGGCCAGCGCGGCGCCGGAAATGCCGGAAAAGATCAGCGAGACAAGGATGCTGACCTGTGCCACCGCTCCGCGGATCCGGCCAAAGATCATCCGCACCAGTTCGAACAGATGTGTGGTAACGCCGGTTGCGTTCAGCAGGCTGGCGGCAAAGATGAACAGCGGCACCGCAAGCAGGGGCGAACTGTCGAGCGCATTCAGGCTGCGCTGGGCAATGACCGCCACCGGCAGCCCCTGCGTGACGATCACGATGGCCGAGGAAAGACCAAGGCAGACGGCAATCGGCGCGCCCAGGACCAGAAGAACCACAAAGATCAAGACGAGCAGCAGGCTCATAGCGGCAATCCATCGACATCCCGCGAGTCGCGGTAGGGGGCGGTTGGGTCGTGACCACGCAGGGCGTCGACGATGCGCAGCGCCGCGATCACCGCCAGCACCAGGCACCCGGCCAGCGCCAGTGAATAATAGACCCAGTTGGGCATTTGCATCGCCGGGGTCAGGAATTTGCCCGCACGCGGCAGGAATTCGGCAAAGCTCCAGATCATCAGCCCGGCAAAGGCCAGCGTGGCCACATCCGCGATCAGCACAAGCCAGCGCCGCGCGGCGGCACCCGCCATGTCGGGCAGCATCGACACCGTGACCATCACCTGCCGACCCGCAAGACAGGGCACGACAAAGAACACAAGCGCGATGCCGCTGAACCGTGCCAGTTCGTCCGCCCATGGCAAACCGGTATCAAGCAAATTTCGTGCGAACACCTGAAGCACGACCAGACCGGCGATTAGCGCCAGCAGGACCATGCCCAGGATCACCCCGAACCGGGCAAGCCGCGCAAGGAATGCGCGGCCCATCGTAACGT
>JAGXGV010000035.1 GCA_024636635.1 Puniceibacterium sp. | reverse complement strand
TGCGCGAACTGCGTGCCAAGAACTTCATGAAGATCATCTCGCTTGCTCCGGAGGTGCTGTAATGGCTGCAAAACTCCGCAAAGGTGACAAGGTCGTCGTCCTTGCCGGCAAGGACAAGGGCACCACGGGCACCATCGCATCCGTCGATCCCAAGTCTGGCAAGGCTGTGGTCGAAGGCGTGAACATGGCCATCCGTCACACCAAGCAAAGCCAGAGCTCACAAGGCGGCCGCGTCCCAAAGGCGATGCCGATCCAGCTGAGCAACCTGTCACTGGTAGATGCAAACGGCAAACCCACCCGCGTCGGTTTCAAGGTCGATGGCGACAAGAAGGTGCGTTTTGCCAAGACCACGGGGGACGTGATCGATGCTTGATACAGCAAACTATACCCCGCGCCTCAAGGCCCAGTTCAACGACACCATCAAGGCGGCGCTGAAAGAAGAATTCAGCTACTCCAACATGATGATGGTGCCGCGTCTGGACAAGATCGTGCTGAACATCGGCTGTGGCGCAGAAGCTGTCCGTGACAGCAAGAAGGCCAAGTCGGCGCAGGATGACCTGACCACGATCGCAGGCCAGAAGGCCGTCGTGACCAAGGCCAAGAAATCCATCGCCGGTTTCCGGGTGCGCGAAGAGATGCCGCTCGGTGCCAAGGTGACGTTGCGGGGGGATCGGATGTACGATTTCCTCGATCGTCTGATCACCGTGGCAATGCCCCGCATCCGTGACTTTCGCGGCGTGTCGGGCAAGTCGTTCGATGGCCGCGGCAACTATGCCACCGGTCTCAAGGAACACCTTGTCTTCCCGGAAATCAATTTCGACAAGATTGATGAGAACTGGGGCATGGACATCGTGATCTGCACGACTGCCAAGACCGACGCAGAAGCCAAAGCGCTGTTGAAAGCTTTCAACATGCCGTTCAACAGCTAAGGGGAAATCAGAACATGGCCAAAAAATCCATGATCGAGCGCGAGAAAAAGCGCCAGCGTCTGGTGAACAAGTATGCTGCCAAGCGGGCAGAGCTGAAAGCCGCCGCCACCGACGAATCCAAGCCGTTCGAGGAGCGTTTCAAGGCGCGCCTCAAGTTGGCGGAACTGCCGCGCAACAGCTCGGCAACCCGTCTTCACAACCGCTGCCAGCTGACGGGGCGTCCGCACGCCTATTACCGCAAGCTGAAAATCAGCCGTATCATGCTGCGCGACCTTGGCTCCAAAGGCCAATTGCCCGGCATGGTCAAGTCAAGCTGGTAAGGAGGGCATGATATGAACGATCCTATCGGCGATATGCTCACCCGAATCCGCAATTCGCAGATGCGCGGCAAGTCCACGGTGATGACGCCCGCGTCGAAACTGCGGGCCCGCGTTCTCGAGGTGCTGGCGGACGAAGGCTACATTCGCGGCTACGAAGCGAAGACCGGTATCGACGGCCACCCGGCCATCGAGATCAGCCTCAAGTATTTCGATGGCGCCCCCGTCATTCGTGAGATCAAGCGTGTTTCCACGCCCGGTCGCCGCGTCTATCTGGGCGTCAGTGACATTCCCGTGGTCCGTCAGGGCCTGGGCGTGTCGATTGTCAGCACGTCGCGTGGCGTGATGTCGGATGCACATGCACGGGCGGCCAATGTTGGCGGCGAAGTGCTTTGCACGGTGTTCTAAGGAGAACTGGTAATGTCTCGTATTGGGAAAAAACCGGTCGACCTGCCCTCGGGCGTGTCCGCGACACTCTCCGGTCAGACCATCGAAGTGAAGGATTCCAAGGGAACCCAGAGCTTCACAGCCACCGACGACGTGACCTTGACTGTCGGGGATGACGCAATAACCGTCACCCCCCGCGGCAAGTCCAAGCGCGCGCGCCAGCAGTGGGGTATGACTCGCACTGTTGTTGCGAACATGGTCCATGGCGTGTCCGACGTCTTCAAGAAGGAACTTGAGATCCGCGGCGTGGGTTACCGGGGGCAGCTTCAGGGCAATGTCCTAAAACTGAACCTTGGCCTCAGCCACGATGTCAATTTCGAAATCCCTGCTGGAGTGACGGTCACCGCACCCAAGCCGACCGAGATCATCGTGGAAGGCCACGATTTGCAACTGGTCGGCCAGGTGGCCGCTAACATTCGTGACTGGCGCCGCCCCGAGCCCTACAAAGGCAAGGGTATCCGGTACAAGGGCGAATTCATCTTCCAGAAGGAAGGCAAGAAGAAGTAAGGACGCAGCTATGGCAAACAGTAAAAGAGATCTGTTCCTCAAGCGCCGTCTGCGCGTTCGGAACAAACTGCGGGCAGTGAATGCGGGGCGCCTGCGCCTGTCGATTCACCGCAGCAACAAGAACATCAGCGCACAGCTGATCGACGACGTGAATGGCATGACGCTGGCTTCGGCCTCTTCTCTTGAGAAGGACCTGGGCATCATCGGCAAGAACAACGTGGAGGCCGCCGCCAAGGTGGGCACCGCGATTGCCGAACGCGCCATGAAGGCCGGTGTGGAAGAAGCCTATTTCGACCGTGGCGGCCGTCTGTTCCACGGCAAGGTGAAGGCCCTGGCCGAAGCCGCCCGCGAAGCGGGCCTGAAGATCTGAACCACGGCGCAGGGGGCCCCCTTCCGGGCCCCCTCGATGATCCGGGGGCCGCTGCCGCAGGGCAGGCCCACCAGGGATCGAGTTATTTCTGGTGCTTCTGGCGCCACAGCATAAGGATGCCTGCATATGGCAGAACGTGACAACCGCAGGGGCGGTGGTGGAACCCGCCGCGACCGCGAAGATTCGAATCCGGAATTTGCCGATCGCCTTGTTGCGATCAACCGGGTGTCCAAGACCGTCAAGGGCGGCAAGCGCTTCGGCTTTGCTGCACTTGTCGTTGTGGGCGACCAGAAGGGCCGTGTCGGTTTCGGCAAGGGCAAGGCCAAGGAAGTCCCCGAGGCAATCCGCAAGGCGACCGAGCAGGCCAAGCGCAAGATGATGCGCGTGCCGCTGCGCGAAGGCCGCACGCTGCACCACGACATGGAGGGCCGTCATGGCGCAGGCCGCGTGATCATGCGGACCGCACCGCAGGGTACCGGTATCATCGCCGGTGGTCCGATGCGCGCCGTGTTCGAAATGCTGGGGATTCAGGATGTGGTCGCGAAATCGACCGGTTCGCAGAACCCCTACAACATGATCCGCGCCACGCTGGACGGCCTGAGCAAGGAAACATCGCCCCGCATGGTCGCGCAGCGTCGTGGCAAGAAGGTCGGTGACATTCTTGGTCACAAGGACGACGCCCCCGCTGCCGCCGCCGAGCCGGCAGAAGCGTAAGGAGCTGATAACATGGCAAAAACCATCATCGTCAAGCAGATCGGCAGCCCGATCCGCCGCCCCGAGAAACAGCGCCAGACCCTGATCGGTCTGGGCCTGAACAAGATGCACAAGACCCGCGAGCTTGAAGACACCCCTGCCGTGCGCGGCATGGTCAACAAGATCCCGCACCTTGTCACCATCATCGAAGAACGCGGCGAGTGATCGCCACGGGGCGGGCGCTGGCCCGCTCCGACCCATCGCGGCAGCGCCCTCCGGGAAACCGGGGGTCGTTGTGCGTACCCGGGCGCGGCAGGGCACGCATTTTCCCGTTCAGCCCCGCCGACCCTGCCAATCCGAAAGTCCGTATCGCCTTTTGCCCCGGTTTGCTGTCACCTCCAAACCAGCGCGCGAACCGCAAGGCGCGCACTTCAGGAGGAGAGAAATCATGTCCAGTCCCTATGCCGGCGGGTGCGACCACGTCCACATCAAGGCCAGCGCCGAGCCTATCGACAACCACGAATGCCATTGCAACGTCTGCAAGGGCGTGACCGGTCAGCAGCACACCCATGTCGCGTTCTTCGAGTACGGAGATGTGTCGGTCGACCACCCCGAAAAAATGAAGCGTCAGCCGTTCAACGCCGAGAATCCTGATGGCCCGCTCGAACTCTGCACCTGCGGGGAATGTGGTGCCGCGCTGATGCTTGACGACAAGGAAAAGCGTATCCGTGTCGCGGTGCCGAATGTCATGGGTTATGACGACGCCGCCTTCCCGGATGCAAGCTACCACGCCTTTTACGACGACTCCAAAGGCTATGCCAAACCCTCTGACGGCCGCCCGGTCTACGAGGGCCTGCGCCCTGACTTTACCTGGCCCGCATCGGCCTGAGGCCGCCTGACCGGATTTGAAGCGTCCTCCGGGTGACCCCGGGGGCGCTTTTTTGCGATACGTGCCGGAACCTGCGGCCAGGCGCCCGCTGTCCGACCAACCTAGGGCAAGATGAAGCAGGTGGCCCGAAGCCCTTGAACCGGGGCCGTTGCGCGTCTATACGCCAGCGGTGGCCCGAACAGGGCCCGACTCAGATGATATTCAAAGCCGCGTTTGCCCGCTCCGTCGCTGGAGGGCAGTTCCGGCAAAGGAGAAGCGACAATGAAACTACATGAACTCCACGACAATCCCGGCGCCACCAAGCGTCGCAAGCGCATCGGCCGCGGTGCCGGTTCGGGCATGGGTAAAACCGGTGGCCGGGGTATCAAGGGGCAGAAGTCCCGTTCGGGCGTGGCCATCAATGGCTACGAGGGCGGCCAGATGCCGCTTTACCAACGTCTGCCCAAGCGTGGCTTCAACAAGCCCAACCGCAAATCCTATGCGGTCGTCAACCTTGGCCTGATCGAGAAGTTCGTCAATGACGGCAAGATCGACGCATCCGCCCAGATCACCGAAGACGTTCTGATCTCCTCGGGTCTGGTCCGCCGCAAGCTGGACGGCATCCGGGTTCTGGCCAAGGGCGTGTTCGGCACCAAGCTGGACCTTGCCGTGACCGGCGCGTCGAAATCCGCGGTCGAGGCCGTCGAAAAGGCCGGTGGGTCGCTGAACATCACCTCCACCAAGGCTCAAGCGGCCGAATAACCGGTTGTGAGCGGCCGCCGCGCCGCTTACATAAGTTTCAGGTTTTCCCCGACGCCGCCCGAGCCGTTAAACCGCTCCGGGCGGCGTTTGTCTGACAAGAGAGAGTCCTCATGGCATCCGCAGTAGAACAAATGGCCGCGAACACGAGCTGGGCTGCTCTGGGCAAGGCGACGGATCTGCGCAACCGCATCTTCTTTACCGTCGGTCTGCTCATCGTCTACCGCCTTGGCACCTACATTCCCGTTCCCGGCATCGACGGTGGCGCACTGCGTGACTTCATGGAGCAGGCCCAGATGGGCATCGGCGGTATCCTCACCATGTTTACCGGCGGCGCGCTGGGGCGGATGGGGATCTTTGCGCTGGGGATCATGCCCTATATCTCGGCCTCGATCATCGTCCAGCTGCTGACCGCGATGGTGCCCTTTCTCGAACAGCTCAAGAAAGAGGGTGAACAGGGCCGCAAGAAGATCAACCAGTATACCCGTTACGGCACCGTGTTCCTGGCGACCTTCCAGGCTTACGGTCTTGCCAGGGGCCTTGAATCCGGCAGTCTCGTGACCGATCCGGGCCTCTATTTCCAGGCGTCCTGCGTCATCACCCTGGTCGGCGGTACCATGTTCCTGATGTGGCTGGGTGAACAGATCACCGCCCGCGGTATCGGCAACGGCATCTCTCTCATCATCTTTGTCGGCATCATCGCCGAGGTGCCCGCCGCCCTCGCGCAGTTCTTCGCCTCCGGCCGCTCGGGCGCCATCAGCCCCGCGGTGATCATCGGCGTGATCATCATGGTCGTCGCGGTGATCATGTTCGTGGTGTTCATGGAACGCGCCCTGCGCAAGATCACCATCCAGTATCCCCGCCGCCAGGTGGGCATGAAGATGACCGAGGCGCAGAATTCGCACCTCCCGGTCAAGGTGAACCCGGCGGGCGTCATCCCGGCGATTTTCGCAAGCTCGCTGCTGTTGCTGCCAACCACGATCGCCACCTTCAGCCAGGCGGGCCAGACCGGTCCGGTGATGTCGACGATCATGGCCTATTTCGGCCCCGGTCAGCCGCTCTATCTGCTGTTCTTCGCTGCGATGATCGTGTTCTTTGCGTATTTCTACACCTTCAACGTCTCGTTCAAGCCGGACGAGGTGGCCGAGAACCTGAAAAACCAGAACGGGTTTGTCCCCGGCATCCGCCCGGGCAAGAAGACGTCGGAATATCTGGAATACGTGGTCAACCGCGTCCTGGTGCTCGGTTCCGGATATCTGGCCGCGGTCTGCCTGCTGCCCGAGATCCTGCGCAGCCAGTTCGCCATCCCGTTCTACTTCGGCGGTACCTCGGTGCTGATTGTGGTCAGCGTCACCATGGACACCATCCAGCAGGTGCAAAGCCACCTTCTCGCGCATCAGTACGAAGGTCTCATTCAAAAGTCGCAGCTGCGCGGCAAGAGTAAGACCGGCAAGGCAAGGGGACCGTCGCGTCGATGAACATCATAATTCTTGGGCCGCCGGGGGCTGGCAAGGGCACTCAGGCCCGCATCCTTGTGGACGAGCGGGACATGATCCAGCTTTCGACCGGCGACATGCTGCGCGAAGCCCGCGACAGCGGCAGCGAGATGGGCCGCAAGGTGGCGGATGTGATGGCGCGCGGCGATCTGGTTACCGATGACATCGTGATCGGCCTGATCCGCGAAAGGCTGCGCGGCGACATCGGCGGCGGCCTGATCTTCGACGGCTTTCCACGCACGCTCACCCAGGCCGATGCCCTGGGCGCACTGCTCGCCGAAATGGGTCAGACGCTTGACCGGGTGATCGAACTGGGTGTGAACGACGAGGCGCTTGTAAGCCGGATCACCGCCCGTTCGACCTGCGCCAGTTGCGGCGAGGTCTACAACGACAGCACGCGCCCAATTCCGGCAGATGGCAAATGCGTGAACTGCGGCGGCACCGAATTCAAGCGCCGCGCCGATGACAACGCCGAAAGCCTCAAGAGGCGATTGATGGAATACTACAAGCAGACCTCGCCGCTGATCGGCTATTATTACGCCCTGGGGCAGCACAGCCGGGTCGACGGGTTGGGCCAGGTGGACGAAGTAAAGGCCGCCATTGCCAGCGAACTCGACAGCTGAACCGGTACGGTGGCTGATCTTGCAGGTCTGCCTCTTTACCTTCTCCGGGTCTGAAATATCCCGGGGGTCCGGGGGCAGCGCCCCCGGGTCCGGGCCCTGGCCGGACAGTCTTCGCTGACAGTCTGCATACGGGGTTGACGCCCGTGCAGAATCCCCCTACCCACCGCTATCTCTACAAGAGAATCGCCATTGCGGAACCATGCGCCCCCCGCAAGAACACCTGATCAGCCGCAAGCCCGCAGGCACTCCGCCTCGGGCTTGATGTTGTGAAAAAAGGGTCTGGAACTACGGACCCGCAACGAAAAGGAAAGACACGTGGCACGTATCGCCGGCGTTAACATCCCGACCCATAAACGGGTCCCGATCGCCCTCACCTACATCACCGGAATCGGCCCCTCGGCGGCCAAGCAGATCTGCGAAGCAGTGAGCATCGACGAATCTCGTCGTGTGAATGAACTGTCCGATTCCGAAGTGCTGTCCATCCGCGAACACATCGACGCCAACTTCACCGTCGAAGGCGACCTGCGTCGCGAGAGGCAGATGAACATCAAGCGACTGATGGACCTTGGCTGCTACCGCGGCTTGCGTCACCGCCGCAACCTTCCCGTGCGCGGTCAGCGGACCCACACCAACGCTCGCACCCGCAAAGGCCCCGCAAAGGCCATTGCCGGCAAGAAGAAATAAGGGAGGGTCGACAGAATGGCACGCGATACAAGACGCGCAAGCAAGAAGAAGGTCTCCAAGAACATCGCCGCAGGTGTGGCGCATGTGAATTCTTCTTTCAACAATACCAAGATCCTGATCTCGGACGTGCAGGGCAACGCCATCGCCTGGTCCTCGGCCGGTACGATGGGCTTCAAGGGGTCGCGCAAATCGACACCCTATGCCGCCCAGCTTGCCGCCGAAGATGCCGGCCGCAAGGCGCAGGAACATGGCGTGAAAACCATCGAGGTCGAAGTGCAGGGCCCCGGTTCGGGCCGTGAATCCGCACTTCGCGCGCTGGCCGCCGTCGGTTTCAACATCACCTCGATCCGTGATGTGACACCGATGGCCCACAACGGCTGCCGTCCGCCGAAACGCCGCCGGGTCTGATGTCACAACTTTATGGTCGGGGCCGCGCGTTTCGCGCATGGCCCCGATCCGTCATTTTAACCTCGGGCGTTTTTGCCTTTAGGACATGGGGCAGAAACTGGAATGGAGGGACGTATGATCCACAAGAACTGGGCTGAACTGATCAAGCCGACGCAGCTTGAAGTGAAGCCGGGCAACGATCCGACTCGAGTCGCAACCGTGATCGCGGAACCGCTCGAGCGCGGCTTCGGTCTGACCCTCGGCAACGCGCTGCGTCGCGTTCTGCTGTCGTCGCTGCAAGGGGCTGCCATCACCTCGGTGCAGATCGACAACGTGCTGCACGAATTCTCGTCCGTCGCCGGTGTACGGGAAGACGTGACAGACATCGTTCTCAATCTCAAGGGTGTATCCCTGCGCATGGAAGTCGAGGGGCCCAAGCGCCTGTCGATCAATGCCAAGGGCCCCGGTGTCGTCACTGCGGGCGACATTTCCGAATCCAACGGCATCGAGATCCTGAACAAGGATCACGTGATCTGCCACCTCGACGACGGTGCTGATCTGTTCATGGAACTGACCGTGAACACCGGCAAGGGTTATGTCTCGGCAGACAAGAACAAGCCCGAGGACGCGCCCATCGGCATGATCCCGATCGACGCGATCTATTCGCCGGTCAAGAAGGTCGCCTATGACGTGCAGCCCACCCGTGAGGGCCAGGTGCTGGACTATGACAAGCTGACCATGAAGATCGAGACCGACGGATCGCTGACGCCCGAGGATGCCGTGGCCTATGCCGCGCGCATCGTTCAGGACCAGCTGTCGATCTTCGTCAACTTCGATGAGCCGGAATCGGCAAACCGTCAGGACGACGACGACGGGCTTGAATTCAATCCGCTCCTTCTCAAGAAGGTGGACGAACTCGAACTTTCGGTGCGTTCGGCAAACTGTCTCAAGAACGACAACATCGTCTATATCGGCGATCTGATCCAGAAGACCGAAGCCGAGATGCTGCGCACGCCGAACTTTGGCCGCAAGTCGCTAAACGAGATCAAGGAAGTGCTGTCTGGCATGGGTCTGCACCTTGGCATGGATGTCGAGGATTGGCCGCCGGACAATATCGAGGACCTGGCCAAGAAGATGGAAGACACCTTCTAAAATCGGGTTGACGAAATCGGATGTCCCTTCGGGGGCATCTGCCGTTTTGCTGCCGTTTGGCAGCGAAACTCCCGCCCCGGGCAAATCCGCCCCAATGACGGGCAAGACACGCATCTTGCCCCGGACAAAGTATAGAGCCGCACAAGGCTTAAAGGAGACTCAAAATGCGTCACGCAAAAGGCTATCGCCGCCTGAACCGCACCCACGAGCACCGCAAGGCGCTGTGGGCGAACATGTCCGGCTCGCTTATCGAACATGAACAGATCAAGACCACGCTGCCCAAGGCCAAGGAGCTCAAGCGCGTGATCGAAAAGCTGGTGACCCTGGGCAAGCGCGGCGATCTGCACGCGCGCCGTCAGGCCAATGCCCAGCTCAAGCAGGACATGCACGTCGCCAAGCTGTTCGAAATCCTCGGCCCGCGCTATGCGGAACGTCAGGGCGGCTATGTGCGCGTGCTGAAGGCCGGTTTCCGGTATGGCGACATGGCGCCGATGGCGATCATCGAATTCGTCGACCGCGACGTTGATGCGAAAGGTGCCGCCGACAAGGCACGCCTTGCCGCCGAAGAAGTGGACGCCTGAGCCATTCGTTTCGATGGACTGGCTTGAACAGGCCCCCACCGGTTGCCGGAGGGGGCCTTTTCTTTGGCGCGGCGCGGGTTGCGGCGTCTTTTTGGGTATTTGGAAAAAGAAGAAGCCAGAGTGAAGGTCCAGGGTGGCGGGCTTGCAATCGGCTTTGGCGGGCCGCATATCCTCGGTGCCAAAGGGAGAGGCCGCATGTTTCGCATCTTGCTGATTTCGTTCAGGGTTCTTACCACGGGCCTGGCCGGGCAGGGGCCGCGCTTGTCGGCCGAGATCCAGCGCGGCGGTCAGCCGGCCCGCCTGCTGTTCCGGGTCTGAACCATGGCGGACCTGTTCGCAGACGATCCCGTGCCCGACAGCGCCCCGCGCCCGCTGGCAGACCGGCTGCGGCCCACTGCCCTGGCGCAGGTGATCGGCCAGCAGAAGGTCATCGGCCCCGAGGGGCCGCTGGGCGTGATGCTGGCCTCGGGATCGTTGGGGTCGCTGGTGTTCTGGGGCCCGCCGGGTGTGGGCAAGACCACCATCGCGCGGCTTCTTGCGGACGAGACGGATCTGCACTTTGTCCAGATCAGCGCGATCTTCACCGGCGTGCCCGAATTGCGCAAGGTCTTTGACGCCGCCCGGCACCGGCGCCGGAACGGGCAGGGGACGCTGCTGTTCGTGGACGAGATCCACCGTTTCAACAAGGCGCAACAGGATGGGTTCCTGCCGCATATGGAGGATGGCACCATCCTTCTGGTCGGGGCGACAACCGAGAATCCGTCGTTCGAACTCAATGCCGCCTTGCTGAGCCGGTCGCAGGTGCTGGTGCTGGAACGGCTGTCGCTGGCGGAACTGGAACTGCTGGCCCAGCGGGCCGAAAAGGAACTGGACCGCGCCTTGCCGCTGGACGGGCACGCGCGCGAGGCGCTGCTTGAGATGTCGGATGGCGACGGGCGTGCCCTGCTGAACCTGATCGAACAGGTGGCTGCCTGGAAGGTTGAGGGCAAGCTTGGCACTGACCAGCTGACCACACGGCTGATGCGGCGCGCGGCGCAGCACGACAAGTCGGGCGAAATCCATTACAACCTGATTTCGGCGCTGCACAAATCTGTACGCGGGTCGGACCCGGACGGTGCGCTTTACTGGTTTGCGCGGATGCTTGAAGGCGGCGAGGATCCGCGATTCCTGGCGCGGCGCATCACCCGCATGGCGGTCGAGGATATCGGGCTGGCCGATCCGCAGGCCCAGGCGGTCTGTTTGCAGGGATGGGAAACCTACCAGCGCCTTGGCAGTCCCGAAGGCGAACTGGCGCTGGCGCAGGCGGTGGTCTATCTTGCGCTCGCGCCGAAATCCAACGCGGTTTACGCTGCATACAAGGCCGCGCGCCGGGCGGCGAAAACCACGGGGTCCGTGCCGCCGCCCAAACACATCCTGAACGCGCCGACGGCGATGATGAAGGATCTTGGTTATTCCGACGGCTATTCCTACGACCACGACGCCGAAGACGCGTTCTCCGGGCAGGACTATTTCCCCGAGAGCATGGGGCGGACGGTGTTCTACGAGCCGGTCGAGCGGGGATTCGAGCGCGACCTGAAGAAGCGCGTCGAGTATTTCAACAAGCTGCGGGCCAGGCGGCAGGACTGACGACCTGCCCGGAAAGCGGACCACGGGTATCCTGTCGGCAGGTTTATGACCGCGGTCATAAGTCGGGACCGCCTGCGCCGGACCGCCTGCGCCGGACCGTGGTCACGGTCCTTGGTCCCTGCGCCCCCGGAATGGACGTGCGGGGCATGCGGCTTGACTTCCCCCGGCACAGGCGCGATGCAGCGCGCCATGACATTCACTCTGCTACAGGTCGCCTTGGGCGGCGCGCTGGGGGCCGTGTCCCGGTATCTGACGGGGCTGGCCGCAATCCGGCTGACTGGCGCGGATTTCCCCTGGGGCACGCTGATTGTCAATGTCGTCGGCTGCTTTCTGATGGGGATCGTGGTCGAGGTGCTGGCGCAGACCGGCACAAACCGCTATGCGCCATTGCTGATGACCGGCTTTCTTGGGGGGTTCACGACCTTTTCGGCCTTCTCGCTGGACGCGGTCACCTTATATGATGGGGGCGACGCGGGCCTTGCTGCGGGCTATGTGCTGGCCTCGGTGATCCTGTCGCTTCTGGCACTGATGGCGGGCCTCTGGGTCGCGCGGGGGATCTAGGCATGAGCCAGGTACAGACGATCACGGTGGGCAGCGACGATGGGGATCAGCGGCTGGACCGCTGGCTGCGGCGGCTGTTCCCGCATCTGGCGCAGACCCGCATCGAAAAGATGTGCCGCAAGGGCGAATTGCGCGTCGATGGCGGGCGGGTCAAGGCCAATACCCGTCTGGAATCCGGCCAGCAGGTGCGCGTGCCGCCGCTGCCCGATCCCGGTCAGATCCAGTCCGGTCCCAAGACCGAAGTCACGGCGGCAGATGCCCGGATGATGCGCGATTGTGTCTTGTATCAGGACGATCACATCATCGCCCTGAACAAGCCCCCGGGCCTTCCCACGCAGGGCGGCAGCAAGCAGACCCGGCATGTCGACGGGCTCGCGGTGGCCTTGCAGTACGATTACGACGAAAAACCGCGCCTTGTGCACCGGCTGGACAAGGACACCTCTGGCGTTCTGCTTCTGGCGCGCACCCGCGCGGCGGCGCAGGCGCTGACCGCGTCGATGCGCCACAAGGAAACGCGCAAGATCTACTGGGCGCTCGTCGCAGGGGTGCCGACGCCGTATCTGGGTGAAATCAAGTACGGCCTGGTCAAGGCGGCGGGCCGGGGTGCGGCCGGCGAGGGCGAAAAGATGGTTGCCGTGCATCCGCGCGACATCGACTCCACCCCCGGGGCAAAGCGCGCCTACACGATCTACGCCACGCTCTACCGGGTTGCGGGCCGCGCCGCCTGGGTCGCGATGGAGCCGCTGACCGGGCGGACGCACCAGTTGCGCGCGCATATGGCCGAAATCGGGCACCCGATCATCGGGGACGGCAAATACGGCGGTTCCGGGCAGGAGAATCAGGGCGACGGCTGGGGCGCGCAACTGGGCGGCATCATTTCGAAAAAGCTGCACCTGCACGCGCGGATGCTGCGGTTCGAACATCCCGAGACGCACAAGATCATCACCGTGACCGCGCCGATGCCCGAACACATGGCGCAAAGCTGGGACACCTTCGGCTGGACCGAGGATCTGGCGGCGGAAGATCCGTTCGAGGCGATTTGAGATGCCTCAAGATCAGCGTCTTGTCGTGTTCGATGTGGATGGCACGCTGGTCGACAGCCAGGCCGACATCCTTGCCGCGATGACGGCTGCCTTTGCCGGGGCCGGGCTGGTCCTGCCGGGACGCGATCACATCCTGGGCATCGTGGGCCTGTCGCTGCCCGAGGCGATGGCGGTTCTGGTGCCCGGCATCGCCACGCCGCTGCGCCGCGATCTTGTGGCCGGCTACAAGTCCGCCTACATGGACCTGCGGGCGGAAAACGGCGTCGATCTGTCTTCGCCGCTGTATCCGCATGTGCGCACCGTACTGGAAGACCTGCACGGCACCGCCGGTCTGCTGCTGGGACTGGCCACCGGCAAGTCGCGCAAGGGGCTGGACAAGCTGATGGACGGCCACGGCCTGCGCGCGCTGTTCGCCACGCAACAGGTGGCGGACAACCACCCGTCCAAGCCGCATCCCGCGATGCTGCGATCGGCCCTGAGCGAAACCGGGGTTGCGGCACATCGCGCGGTGATGGTGGGTGACACGAGTTACGACATGGAGATGGCGCGCGCGGCGGGGATGCTGGCCGTGGGCGTGGGTTGGGGTTATCACGACCGGGCCCGCCTGAAGGATGCGCATATCCTGCTGGACGACATCCGCCTGCTGCCCGGTCTGCTGCAACAGATATGGGAGCAGATGGCATGAGCGAATGGGCCCCGAAACGGTTCTGGACCAGCGCGGATGTGGCCGAGCACGAAACCGGCTTTGGCGTCGTTCTGGACGGCCGCCCGGTCCGGACACCCGCCAAGTCGCCGCTGATCGTGCCGACGGCTCCGCTGGCCCGCGCCATTGCGGCCGAGTGGGAGGCTCAGGCGGACCGGATCGACCCTACCACGATGCCCTTTACCCGCGGGGCGAATGCGGCCATCGACAAGGTGGCCGTGCAGCACGGCGAAGTGGCCGACATGCTGGCCGATTACGGCGACAGCGATCTGCTGTGTTACCGCGCGGACAGCCCGGCGGAACTGGTTGCGCGCCAGTCCGCCGCCTGGGATCCGATGCTGGACTGGGCGGCCACACAATTCGGTGCCCGGCTGAGCGTTCATGCAGGTGTGATGCACGTGCCGCAGGCCCCCGACGCGCTGAAACGGCTGCGCGCCGAGGTTCACGCGTTCGACGCCTTCGAGCTTGCGGCGTTCCACGATCTTGTCTCGCTCAGCGGTTCGCTGATCCTGGGCCTTGCGGCGGCACGGCAGCAGGCTTTGGCGGCGACGATCTGGGATCTGTCCCGCATCGACGAAGAATGGCAGCGCGAACTCTGGGGCGCCGACGAAGAGGCGCAGGAGGTGGCAGACCGCAAGAAGGCGGCGTTCCTTCAGGCGCAGACGTTTCTTTTGCTCGCTCGGAACGACCGGGGGTAAAGCCTCAAAGTGACCCTCTGCGGGCTTACGCAGGGGAATGGCGGTACGAACCGGCCATTTTCCCGGCCATGCCGCTTGACCTTCAATCCTGAATCCGCCCAAACTTGCGACCACAAAGGGGGGAAGCTCCCTACTTTGGTCTAAGCGGCCCCAGGGCCGTGCAACAAACCGCTTCACGAGGAAGCGGAGAAACAGGAAGAGGTTAACATGACTAAAACCGTAACTCTTGGCGCATTGACGGTAGCTGCATTTGCGGCTGGTGCCGCCGGTGCCGCCACGCTTGACGACGTCAAGGCACGGGGTTCGCTGAACTGTGGCGTGACGACCGGTCTGGTCGGCTTTGCTGCGCCGGATGCAAATGGCGAATGGGAAGGCTTTGACGTCGGCGTCTGCCGCGCCGTCGCCGCCGCCGTTCTGGGTGATCCGACCGCGGTCACATTCGTGCCGACCACCGGCAAGACACGCTTTACCGCGCTCGCCTCTGGCGAGATCGACCTGCTGGCGCGCAACACCACCTGGACCTATTCGCGCGATGTCGATCTGAAGTTCGAATTCGTCGGCGTGAACTACTATGACGGTCAGGGTTTCTTGGTGCCCAAGGCGCTGGGTGTCAGCTCGGCCAAGGAGCTGTCGGGCGCGACGATCTGCATCCAGACCGGCACCACGACCGAACTGAACCTGGCTGACTATTTCCGCAAGAACAACATGGAATACCAGCCGGTCCCGATCGAGACCAACGGCGAGGCGCAGCAGCAGTACCTGGCCGGTGCCTGCGATGTCTACACCACCGACGCCTCGGGGCTGGCAGCGACCCGTGCCGCGTTCGAAACCCCCGGCGACCACGTCGTCCTGCCCGAGATCATCTCGAAAGAGCCGCTTGGCCCGCTTGTGCGCCACGGCGACAGCGAATGGGGTGACGTTGCGCGCTGGACGCTGAACGCCCTGATCGCCGCCGAAGAATACGGTATCACCTCGGCCAACGTCGAAGAACTGTCCGCAGGCACCGACAGCCCGGAAATCGACCGCATCCTGGGAACCGAGGACAACCTGGGCGCCATGATGGGGCTTGAACCCACATGGGCCAAGGCCGCGATTGCCGCAGGCGGCAACTATGGCGAACTGTTCGAAAAGAACATCGGCGAGAATACCCCGATCGGTCTGTCGCGTGGTCTGAACGCGCAATGGACCGATGGCGGGCTGCTTTACGCGCCGCCCTTCCGGTAAGACACGACGACCTTGGGGCGCGGGATCAATCCCGCGCCCCATCTTCTGACAGACAGAACAACACAATTCCCCGTGGCCCGTCAGGTGGGATCAACCCGTCGGCGTATCCTGTCCGGGGTCATCAGGGATGTCATTCATGACAACACTCAGCGACCCGCCCGGCGGATCGTTCCGGCTATCCATGCTGCTGAACGATACGCGCTATCGCTCTTACACCTTCCAGTTCATTGCCCTAGTGATCGTGCTTGGCATCTTCGGCTATCTTGGCTCGAACCTGATGGCCAACCTCCGGGCGGCAGGGCTGAACATCAGCTACGGGTTCCTGGGCGAATCATCGAACTATGACATCAACCAGACACTGATCGACTATAACAGCCGCTCGACCCACTGGCGCGCAGCCCTGGTCGGGGTACTGAACACGATGCTGGTTGCCCTCCTTGCGTGCGTCACCGCGACCATCATCGGCGTGATCGCCGGTGTTCTGCGGCTTTCGCCGAACTGGCTGGTGCGCAAGCTGATGGCCGGTTACGTCGAGGCGTTCCGCAACGTGCCGGTCCTGATCTGGATCATCATCATCTTCACCATCATGACCGCCGTGCTGCCCGCCCCCAGTGCCTACCGGGGCGAAGATCCGACGGCCTCCATGCTGTTCGGGGCCATCGCCTTTACCAACCGCGGCCTCTATCTGCCCGCCCCGGTCTGGGGGCCGGGGTCGCTGTTCCTGGGGCTGGTGTTCCTGGCCTCGATCATCGGGGTCTTTGCCTATCGCCGTTATGCGAAAAAGCTTCTGTTCGACACCGGCAAGCTGCTGCCGATGGGCTGGCCGTCGCTGGCGATCCTGATCCTGCCGACGCTGCTGTTCTATTTCATCCTCGGGCGCCCGATCACGTTGGACTATCCCGCACTCGCCGGGTTCAACTTTCAGGGTGGCACGCAGATCCTGGGGTCGCTGATCGCGCTGTGGTGGGCGCTGGCGATCTACACCGGTGCCTTCATTGCCGAAAACGTCCGTGCCGGCATCCAGTCGGTCAGCAAGGGCCAGGCCGAGGCCGCGGCATCGCTGGGAATGCGCCCGCGCCGGATCATGAACCTTGTGGTGCTGCCGCAGGCGCTGCGGGTCATCATCCCGCCGCTGATTTCCAACTACCTCAACATCACCAAGAATTCGTCGCTTGCCATCGCGGTCGGCTATATGGACATCACCGGCACGCTGGGGGGCATCACGCTGAACCAGACGGGCCGCGCGATCGAATGTATCCTGCTGCTGATGGCGTTCTACCTTGCCATCAGCCTTGCGATTTCCGCGCTGATGAACGTCTACAACAACGCAATGCAGTTGAAGGAGCGCTGAGATGTCGGACACTCACCAGCAATCCATCGGCTACGTGCGCGATTCCATGCTGCCCGAGGCGACGCCGCCGCTGGGCGAGGTGGGGGCGATCCGGTGGATGCGCGCCAACCTGTTTTCGTCCATCGCCAACGGCGCGCTCACGCTGGCGTCGCTGTTCGTGCTCTATCATCTGATTTCGGGTGTGCTGCCCTGGGCGCTGAACGGCGTCTGGGATGCGCCGTCGATCCGTGCCTGCCGCGAAATCCTGGACGGCAACACCGGGGGCTGTTTCGCCGTTCTGACCGAACGCTGGAACCAGCTTCTGTTTGGCTTTCAATACCCGTCCGAGATTTACTGGCGGCCGACGCTGGCCTTTGTGCTGCTGTTCGTCGCCATCGCGCCGGTGCTGTTCCGCAAGGTGTTCCCGTTGCGGATGCTGGTGTTTTCGGCGCTCTATCCGTTCATCGCCTACTACCTGATCTGGGGCGGCTCGATCCTGATCCCGGTCTTCGCGCTGCTGGGCTTTGTCGCGGGTTATCTGGTCTACAGCCGCTTTGTCGCCCAAAGCTTTGCCGCCGGTTTTTTTGGCGGCATCCTTGCGGCCTTTGTCTTCTGGTATGTGACCGGCTTCTTGCCCATCGAGGGGGTGCTGGCGCTGCAGGTTGTCGAAAGCCGGAACATGGGCGGCTTCATGCTGAACCTGATCCTGGGCACGGTCTGTGTGTCGCTGTCGATCCCGTTCGGTATCGCGCTGGCGCTGGGGCGGCAGTCCGACATGCCGATCATCAAATGGATCTGCATCCTCTTCATCGAGTTCATCCGCGGTGTGCCGCTGATCACGCTGCTGTTCGTGGCAAACGTGGTGCTGGCCTATTTCCTGCCGCCGGGTACAAATTTCGACCTGATCCTGCGGGTGATCATCATGATCACCATGTTCGCCTCGGCCTATATCGCCGAGGTGATCCGCGGCGGGCTTGCCGCGCTGCCGAAGGGTCAGTACGAGGCCGGCGATTCGCTGGGGCTAGACTATGCGCAATCGATGCGGCTGATCATCCTGCCACAGGCGCTGAAGATCTCGATCCCCGGCATCGTCAACGTGTCGGTGGGCCTGTTCAAGGACACGACGCTGGTTTCGGTCATTTCGATGTTCGATCTGGTCGGCATGATCCGCGGACCGATCCTGGCCTCGACCGACTGGAACGGCGTCTACTGGGAACTGCTGGGCTTTGCCGCCGTGCTGTTCTTTATCGTCTGCTACGGCATCTCGCAATATTCACAGTGGCTGGAGCGTCAGCTTCAGACCGATCATCGCTAAGGAGCTGACATATGGCTGAGCTTGCAAAACAGGAAGCTGCAAAGTTGCAGGTGTCCGACGAGGTTGCCGTTTCGATCGAGAACATGAACAAGTGGTTCGGCACCTTCCATGTGCTGCGCGACATCGACCTGACCGTCTATCGTGGCGAGCGGATCGTGATCGCGGGGCCGTCGGGGTCGGGCAAATCGACGCTGATCCGCTGCATCAACGCGCTTGAGGAACACCAGAAGGGCAAGATCACCGTTGATGGCACTGTGCTGTCTTCGGATCTCAAGAACATCGACCGCATCCGGTCAGAGGTCGGGATGGTGTTCCAGCACTTCAACCTGTTTCCGCATCTCACGATTCTAGAAAACTGTACGCTGGCCCCGATCTGGGTGCGCAAGACGCCCAAGAAAGAGGCTGACGAAATCGCGATGCATTTCCTGACCAAGGTCAAGATCCCGGAACAGGCCGACAAGTATCCCGGCCAGTTGTCGGGAGGGCAGCAGCAGCGGGTCGCCATCGCGCGCAGCTTGTGCATGCAGCCGCGGATCATGCTGTTTGACGAGCCGACGTCGGCGCTGGACCCCGAGATGATCAAGGAAGTGCTGGATACCATGGTCCAACTGGCCGAAGAGGGCATGACCATGCTGTGCGTCACGCACGAGATGGGTTTTGCGCGTCAGGTGGCGAACCGCGTGATCTTTATGGACCAGGGGCAGATCGTCGAACAGAACGAGCCCGAGGAGTTTTTTCTCAACCCGCAGCACGAGCGCACCAAGCTGTTCCTGAGCCAGATCCTGGGACACTGAGGCGCCAGCCCGGTCAGGGGCGGCCTCGGCGGCGTCCTGCCGTCAGACCGACATGAGTTCGCGCGGGATTACGAAGTCCTGCGCGTTTCCCGTTCCGCGGGTCAGTTTCGTCCAAGAGGGAATGTCGAAATCCACGATCAGCGTCGCGCCGGTCGGATAGTCGCGGAACCGGATATGCGCCGGGTGCAGCGCGACCAGGCCACTGGCCAGCGAGCTGATGCCAGGGTTGTGCCCGACCAGCAGCACCGTCTGGCCCCGGGCGGTGCGCAGCATTTTCAGCAGCGTGTCCGGGCTGGCATGGTACAGGTTCTTTTCGAAGCGGATGGGGGCGGTCAGCTTTAGCAGCGTCAGTGTCTGCCGGGTGCGGCAGGAGGTCGAGCACAGCACCTCGTCGGGCAGGTAGCCTTCGGCCCGCAGCCAGTCGCCCAGGATGCGGGCGCTGGCCTCTCCGCGGGGGTTCAGTGGCCGGTCATGATCTTCTCCGTCCATCGACCAGTCGGATTTGGCGTGACGCATGAGGATAAGGCGCATGGGCGGTTTCCTTGGGTCCCGGGACGGCGGCGTTGCGTCAGTCTTTCACGAAGGCGGCCATGTTGAAAGCCGCCTGTGCGGGGACGCGCCTGTCACTATCCGGGACCGGGCAGGCGCGGCTTGCGTTGTTGCGCCAGCCCTGTCGTGCCTGCGACGTCACAGGCGCCTGGCAGTCGGCGTCATCGGGACGGCCAGCGGGTGGCACCGGCGGCGGCCGCGATCCCGGCCGGTTTCACCTTTCGGCGTGCGGCGGCAGGTCGGTCGCGCGAATCAGCGAGCCGGCGCCATGTTCGGTAAAGATCTCGAGCAGACAGGCATTGGGCACGCGTCCGTCCAGGATCACCACGCCGCGCACCCCGTCCTCGATCGCCTTGAGCGCGGTTTCCGTCTTGGGAATCATGCCGCCCGCGATGGTGCCGTCGTCGATCATGGCGCGCACCTCGTCCGGGGTCATCGCGGTCATGATCTCTCCGGCGGCGTTCTTGACGCCCGACACATCCGTCAGCAGCAGCAGCCGGTCGGCCTTGAGCGCGCCCGCGATGGCACCCGCCGCCGTGTCGCCGTTCACGTTGAACGTCTCGACCGGGTCCATGCCGGTGGCGACGGGGGCGACGACCGGGATGATTCCCGCCGACATGAGATCGCGCAGCACCTGAACGTTCATTTCCACCGGGCGGCCGACCCAGCCCAGTTCGGGATCTTCCATCTCGCACACCATGAGGTCGTCATCCTTGCCCGAAAGGCCCACGGCGCGCCCCCCTTCGTCCATGATGGCCTGCACGATGCGTTTGTTCACAAGCCCGGTCAGCACCATTTCGACCACTTCGACCGTGGCCTGATCGGTCACGCGCTTGCCGCGCACAAACCGCGATTCGATTCCCAGACGGTTGAGCAGGTCGTTGATCATCGGCCCGCCGCCATGCACCACCACCGGGTTTACGCCGACCTGCCGCATCAGCACGATGTCGCGGGCGAATTCGGCCATGGCATCGGCGTCGCCCATCGCGTTGCCGCCGAATTTCACCACCACGATGGCCCCGGAATAGCGCTGCATGAAGGGCAGGGCCTCTGACAGCGTCCGTGCGGTGGCGATCGTGTCCTGATCCATGGCGCGTTTCTTCATCCTTCTGGGTCCTTGTCCAAGTCCCGGGGGTTATCCGACGTGTAGGGGAAAGGTGCAAGCGTGGCGGTGGGCTGCCCACCTTTTCACGGCAGCGGTCTTGCCCGTGTTGCCCCCCCCCGACGCGCGGGGGAAAAGGCGCAGCGCAGGCCCGGCCCGGGTCGCGCCCGGCTGTTGGCATCAGATCAGGGTGGCGATGATCGAGCGCAAAAGCGGGATGCCGTCGCCCTTTTCGGCACTGGTCATCACGATCTCGGGATAGGCGGCGGGGTGCGTGCCAAGCCTTGCACGCACCTGATCCAGGATTGCGACCTGATCGGAGTCCTTGACCTTGTCAGCCTTGGTCATCACGACCTGAAAGGTGACCGCGCTCTTGTCGAGCAGGGTCATGATTTCTTCGTCCACGGGTTTGATGCCGTGGCGCGTGTCCACCAGGACAAAGGCGCGGCGCAGCGTGGCGCGGCCCGAAAGATACTGCTTGAGCAGGCGCTGCCACTTTTCCACCACGGCGAGGGGGGCATTGGCATAGCCATAGCCCGGCAGGTCGACAAGATAGTGGCTGTCGGCCAGGGTGAAGAAGTTGATTTCCTGAGTGCGCCCGGGCGTGTTCGAGGCGCGCGCCAGGCCCTTGCGCCCGGTCAGCGCATTGATCAGGCTGGATTTTCCCACGTTCGAACGGCCGGCAAAGCAGACCTCGCGCCGGTCGTCGGGGGGCATTCCGTCCATGGCGACGACGCCCTTGAGAAACTCGGTTTCGCCCGCGAACAGGATGCGCGCCTGTTCGAGGATCTGTTCGTCGGGCTGTTCGGCAAGCGGGAAGGGTAGTTGCATCAGAGCGGCCTTACACTGTCGCCAAGGGCGATGTCGCCCGAACGGACGACCTCGGCCCGGACGGAGAAATCCCGGTGGCCCCAGTTGTCGAGCGTCGACAGGGTGTCGGCGTCGCGCAGGCCAGTATCGGGGTTGGTTGTGGTGGCCGCGCAACGTGTGGTCCGTTCGCGCACCTTGAACACGGCGCTGCCGATCTGCACCTCGCGGTCCAGCCAGGCAAATTCCTCCCACGGGGCGAGGCCATCCATCCAGATGTTGCCGCGCCATCGATGGATCGACAGGGTGCGCCCCATCTTCTGTTCCACCGCGCGGTGCGAGGACATGTTGCACAGGGTCACGCTGGCATAGGCGCTGTCGGTCATGCCGCGCTGGCGCGCCCGCACGATGCGGACGGATCGGGCGCAGTTTTCGGGCATGAGCGGCTGCACCCAGGCCAGAAAATCCGCGCTGTCGCTGTCGGGCGCAAAGGTAAAGTCCGGGCGATCGGGGTGCCGCAGCGTGATGACCTCGTTCGCCTCGTCGAACGTTGACGTGACGGCCATCAGCATCGGCGCCTTTGAGCCGATGCTGAAGTTGCGGCAGGATACCCAGGTGCTGCCATCCGCGTCGGACAGATCATGCGCCACCGCCCAGGCCCTGTCCCAGGGCAGGGTCTGCCCGGCCGTCAGCGCCACCTGCCCAAGCGCCTCGCGTCCGTGGCCCTTGATCGGGTGGCGCCAGATGTCGGTAACGCGACCGGTCATTTCTTTCCGGTTTTCTGTTCGGGCTTGGGCTTGGGCTTGCGCTTGAAACTGCCGGTGATGTTGCCGAATACGTCCGGCTTGAACCCCTGCGTTCGCATGATCAGGTATTGCTGGGTGAAGGTGATCGTGTTGTTCGCAATCCAGTACAGAACCAGGCCGCTGGCGAATGAGCCCAGCATGAACATGAAGACCCAGGGCATCCAGGCGAAGATCATCGCCTGGGTCGGGTCCGTGGGCGCCGGGTTCAGCTTTTGCTGGAGCCACATGGAGATGCCCAGGATGATCGGCAGGACGCCCAGGCTGATGATCGCCAGGAACGAGCCGGGGTCCGGTGGCGCAAATGGCAGCAGGCCGAACAGGTTCAGGATCGAGCTGGGATCGGGTGCGGACAGGTCGCGGATCCAGCCGACCCAGGGCGCGTGGCGCAGTTCAAGCGTGACGAAGATCACCTTGTAGAGCGAGAAGAAAATCGGGATCTGCAACAAGATCGGAAGGCACCCCGCCGCCGGGTTGACCTTGTTCTTCTTGTACATCTCCATCATGCCCTGCTGGAGCTTCTGCCGGTCATCGCCGGCATTCTCCTTCAGCTTCTCCATCTCGGGCTGGAGTTCCTTCATCTTGGCCATCGAGACGTAGGATTTGTAGGCCAGAGGAAACAGCAAAGTCTTGATCAGCAGGGTCAGACCGATGATCGCCCAGCCCATGTTGCCGATCAACTGGTTGAGGTGGTGCAGGACCCAGAAGATCGGTTTCGTGAGGAAAAAGAACCAGCCCCAGTCGATGCTGTCGATGAAACGGTCAACGCCCGCGCTTTGATAGTCACGGATGGTGGCCCATTCCTTGGCACCGGCAAACAGCTGGGTGGTCACCTCCTGCGTGTCGCCGGGGGCGACCGTCATGGTCGGCAGCACCGCCTCGGTCTGGTAGATGTCGCGGGCATCGTCGTATTTGGCGACTGCCTTGAAGGCGGTCCCGGCCTGCGGAATAAGCGTGGACATCCAGAAGTGGTCGGTGAACCCGATCCAGCCGTTTTCCGTCACCTGCATGACTTCGGCACGCGCCCCTTCAGAGGGCACGACGTCGAGATCGGGCATGTCGGAATAGCCGGTTTCCGTCAGTGTCCCGTCGGCCATGGCCACGACGCCTTCGTGCAGGATGAAGAAATTCTTGCTGTCCTCAGGCTCGCCCCGGCGGGCGATGATGCCGTAGGGCGCAAGCGACACCTGTCCGGCGCCGGTATTCTCGACGGACTGGGTCACCTGGAACATGAAGTTCTCGTCAACCCCGATGGTCCGGCGGAAGATCAGCCCGGTTGGGCTTTCCCATCGCAGGGTCACGGGCGTTTCGGTGGTCAGGGTCTCGCCGCTCTCGACCGTCCAGGGCGTGTTCGCGCCCGGCACATCCTCAAGGCTCAGACCGTTTCCGGGTGCCCAGCCGTAGAGGGCGTAATAGGGCTGATCCGAATTGACCGGGTCAAGCATCTGGACGATGGGTGCGTTCGGTTCGATGCTGACGCGGTAGTCCTTGAGCCTCAGATCGTCGATCCGCCCCCCGATGAGAGAGATGGAACCAGACAGGCGCCCCGTCTCCACAGGCACGCGCGGCGCCTCGGCCGCGACGGTTTCTGCGGATTCGGCCCCAGGCACGGCGCCGGGCGCGACCGAGGGTTCCGTCGCAAGCGAAGGCTGCTGTGTCTCGGTTACGGCGGCGGGGTCGGGGTCCACGGTCTCCTGCTCGGGCGGAGGAAAGAGGACAAACCAAGTCAGGATCACGACGAAACTGAGCACCGTTGCCAAGATGAGATTCTTGTTCTGATCGTCCATGAGGGACTGCACCTGTCCTTTGTAAGTCAGGCTTGGGTTCAACAGACAAGGGCACCAAAGGTCAAGCGGTTTCGCCCTGTTTTCCTGCGCGCTGCGTCCATAAGCGACGGGCTTTCCCGCACGGAACGCAGTTGGTGCGGCGGTGGAGTGCCCGGATCAGCTGCTGCGCCGGTCCAGACGGGGCGTATCGGCGACCCGGCTGTTGTGCGCCGTGATCCAGGTTGCCAGCTGATCGGCCGGCATCGGACGTGCGATGCCGAAGCCCTGCACGTGGTCACAGCCGAGCTGCGCCAGAAGGGCGTGTTCGCCGACGCTTTCGACGCCTTCGGCCAGGGTCTCGAGTCCGAGCCGGTCGGCCATGCCGAGGATTGCGGCGATCATGCGGCGCTGATCCTCGTTCCGGTCAACGCGGGTCACGAAGCTGCGGTCGATCTTGAGCCGCTTGATGGCAAAGCGGCGCAGGGAGGTGATCGAGGCATGGCCGATCCCGAAGTCGTCGAGGTCGATGTGGCAGCCCAGCTTGGCCAGCGCCGCGACGTTGCGCACGATTATGCCGTCGGTGGTTTCGGCGATGACGGTTTCCAGGACCTCGACGCCCAGGCGCTGGGGCTTCAGGTCATGTCGGTCAAGTTCCCACTTCAGGCTTTCGACCAGTTTGGGATTGCGCAGTTCGGACATCGAAAAGTTCACGCTGACCCGAGGCAGCTCGATTCCAGCCCGGTCCCAGGCGCGCAGGGCAGTGAGGGCGTTGCCCAGCACCACCTCGCCCAGCCGCTGCATACGCCCGTCATCCTCGAGCGTTTCGAGGAACTGTCTGGGGGCGATCACGCCGCGTTCGGGGTGGATCCAGCGCACCAGCGCTTCGGCGCCGCTGACACGTCCGGTCGAGGTACAGAGCTGCGGCTGGTACCAGGGCTGGATCTGGCCGTTCTCCAGTGCCCGCGCCGCCTCGCTGCGCAGGGACAGGCGGGCGGAGCGCGCAACCCTGATGCTGTCGGTCCAGGCGCGGATGGCCGAAGGGCCATTGGCCAGCGCTTCGGTCAGCGCGGCGCTGGCGGCGGCAAACAGGTCCTCTCCCGTCGCGGTGTCGGCCAGGCGCACGCTGCTGCAAAAGCCGATGGCGGCGGACATGTACTGGGTCGTGCCCTCGATCGAGGCCGGCTCTTCAAGTGAGGATTGCAGCCGGTTGGCAATCTGCAAAAGCGCCTCGAGGTCGAGACGGAGCGCCGGGCCGAGAAGCACCATGAACCGGGCATCACCGATGCGAACGGCCAGGTCGTCCTTGCGCAGGAGTGTGCGCAGACGCGCCAGCATGAGGTCGCGCGCCGATTGCGTCGTCGTTTCGCCGAACCGGGATTCCAGCGCCTTGATCCCGTCGATGTCGACCTGGATGCAGGCCGTTGCCAGCGATGCGGCGCGCGCCTGTTCGAGTGCGTAAGAGGTCATCGCGACCGCGCCATGGGCATCTGTCAGGTCGGGCTGGCCCAGCGCCGACTGCACCGCAGAGGTGAAGTTGAAACCGCCGACAAGCGAGAAGGCAAAGGGCACCCCCAGGGCCACCAAAAGCAAAAGCGTCTCTCCTCCCACCCAGAAGGCGCCCAGGGCTAGCGCCGGCAGGAACGCCAGAACATGCGGACCCATGAGGGATTTCCGCAACCGGAGCCGGAAACGCATGAAACGGGACGGAGTGGTCGCTGACACGGGGCAAGCCTCTTTCTTGGGTGAGGTCAGCCTATGCGTACGGGTCTGTCGGCACCGTTAATGCCGACAGCCTTTTTGGGTATAATTTTCGGGATCGACGGGCCGCCTGGGCGGGCCACCTGGACGGGGCGCCTGTCTGCCGTTTGCAGGGTTCGCCGGACGCGGCGGGGGCCTTGCCCTGCTTTCGACGGCCCGGCGTCAGTGGCCTTGCGTCTGGATGCCCAGCGTCAGCGCTGCGAAATCGAAGAGGTTCGGATCGAGCAGGTGCGAGGGGCGCGCGTTCATCAGCGCGCGGAACATGATCTGTCGGCGCCCCGGACTGTTGCGTTCCCATCCGTCCAGCAGCTGCTTGACCTGCTGGCGCTGCAACCCGTCCTGCGACCCGCAGAGATCGCAGGGGATGATCGGATAGGCCATCGCCCGCGCGAACTGTTCGCAATCCGCCTCGGCCACATGGGCGAGCGGCCGGTAAAGGAACAGGTCGCCCTCCTCGTTGACCAGCTTGGGCGGCATGGTGGCCAGTCGCCCGCCATGAAAAAGGTTCATGAAGAACGTCTCGAGGATGTCGTCCCGGTGATGTCCCAGCACCACTGCCGAACACCCTTCTTCCCGGGCGATCCGGTAGAGGTTGCCCCGCCTCAGCCGCGAACAGAGCGCGCAAAAGGTGCGCCCCGCCGGCACCTTGTCGATCACGACGGAATAGGTGTCCTTGTATTCGATCCGGTGCGGCACACCCATGCGGTCAAGAAATTCGGGCAGGACGGTGGCGGGAAATCCCGGCTGTCCCTGATCGAGATTGCAGGCCAGAAGGTCCACCGGCAACAGGCCGCGCCACTTCAGTTCATGAAGGATGGCAAGCAGGGTGTAGCTGTCCTTGCCACCTGACAGGCAGACCAGCCATCTGGGCGGCGGGCCATCTGTGGGCGTGGGCGCGATCATGCCGTATTGCTCGACCGCCTCGCGCACGTTCTGCACCAGCCGCTTGCGCAGCTTCTTGAACTCGGTGCTCTTGGGGGCACCGTGGAACAGCGGGTGGATATCGTCGGCCTGATCTAGCATGAATATCGCTTAATACAGTTGTCCGCACCCGGCAAGTGGCCCGCGCAAGGTGCCCTGTAGGGGCATGGACCGAACAACGCTGGCACGCCTCCTGCTTCTTCGGGTTCCAAATATCCCGGGGAGTTTGAGGGGCTGGCCCCTCAACTGCGCGGCGTTGCGGCCGGTTTTCGCGGTCAGGCGCGAAGGGGCATTGCCGTTGGCCGGGCTGATGTTCCACTGCAAATGCCCGGACAGCTGTCGCATGGGTCAGAACACAGGGGTTTCGCGGTAGACGCCCCAGATGACCTTCAGCTTCTCGACGATATCGCCCATGGTCGCGCCCGACTTCACCAGGTCGATGGTGACCGGCATGATGTTGGTGCTGTCGTCCCTGGCGGCGGCGACCAGATCATCCAGCAGCGCCTGTACCCGTGCCTCGTCGCGGGTTTCGCGGACCGAACGGGTGCGGGCGATCTGGCGGTCGGCGGTGGTCTGGTCGTAGGGGTGCACCTCGATCTTGGCGTCGGTGTTTTCCATCACATAGCGGTTCACCCCTATCACCGGCTTTTCGCCTGACTGCTTGCGCAGCGCGGTCTCGTAGGCGAAATCGGCGATGTGCTTCTGGAACCAGCCTTCCTCGATCAGCTTGATGGTGCCACCGCGTTCCTCGACCTCGTCCAGGATCTCGAAGATCTTCCTTTCGTAGTCGTTGGTCAGCGATTCCACGTAATAGGATCCGCCCAGCGGATCGACCACCTGGGTCACGTTGGTTTCATCGGCAATCACCTGCTGCGTGCGCAGGGCAAGCTGCATGGCGTGTTCGGTGGGGATGGCAAAAGCCTCGTCATAGCCGTTGGTGTGCAGCGACTGCGCGCCGCCCAGAACCGCCGCCAGCGCCTGTGCCGTGGTGCGCATGACGTTGACCATGTATTGCGGTTTGGTCAGCGATGCCGCCGCCGTCTGGCAGTGGAACCGCAGGCGCATCGATTCGGGCTTTTTGGCGCCGAAGCGGTCCTTCATGATCTTCGCGTAACACCGGCGCAGGGCGCGGAACTTGGCGATCTCTTCAAAGAAATCCGCCTGGCAGACAAAGAAGAACGCAAGGCGCGGCGCAAAATCGTCAACATCGACGCCGGTCTTCTGTACCTCGTCGACGTAGACGATCAAATTGGCAAGGGTAAAGGCCGCCTCGTGCAGCGGCGACGACCCCGCCTCTGAGATATGGTAGCCCGAAATGTTGATCGGGTTGTAGCGCTTCATCGTCTTTGCCGAATAGGCGATCATGTCGCGCACGATCCGCACGGAGGGCGCGATGGGATAGATGTATTCCTTTTGCGCCATGTATTCCTTGAGGATGTCGGCCTGCACGGTGCCCGAAATCCTGTTCAGGTCGTTGCCGCGTTCTTCGGCCAGCGCGATATACATCGCAAGCAGGATCCAAGCGGTAGGGTTGATGGTCAGCGAGACCGAGATTTCCTCAAGATCGATGCCTTCCAGCAGTTCGCGCATGTCCGCCAGCGTGTCGATGGCGACGCCTTCGCGCCCGACCTCTCCTTCGGACATGGGGTGGTCGCTGTCATAACCCATCAGCGTGGGCATGTCGAAGTCGGTGGAAATGCCGGTCTGGCCCTGCGCGATGAGGTATTTGAACCGCTTGTTGGTATCCTCGCCGGTGCCGAAACCCGCGATCTGGCGCATGGTCCAGTTGCGGCCGCGATACATGGTGGGATAGGGGCCACGGGTGAACGGATACTGGCCGGGCAGGCCGATATCCTCGGCCGGGGTGTCGGCTATGTCGGCGGCGGTATAGGTCCGCTTGACCGGGAAATCGCCCAGGGTAAAGAACTGCTCCTTGCGCTCGGGCGTGCGGGCCAGAAAGGCGGCGACTTCGGTCTTTTCCCATGCGCTGACGCTGGCGGCGATTTCCTCGGGGCTCATGTGCGAGATGGTCTTGGACATTGTC
The DNA here is from genome assembly GCA_024636635.1 of Puniceibacterium sp. GTDB lineage: Bacteria > Pseudomonadota > Alphaproteobacteria > Rhodobacterales > Rhodobacteraceae > Puniceibacterium. The sequence continues at coordinate 28,458 of JAGXGV010000035.1, read as the reverse complement.
ATGTCTCCGTCGAAAAGTGTTTCACGATGGCGCTGGCGGCGGAATAGGGGTCGGTCTGCCGCGCGGCGACGCGCTGGCCGTAGGTTTCGAAATCGCTTTCGGTGCGCAGCTTTTCGAGCATCAGCGCCTCTGCGGCCTTCCTGAGGCGGAAGATCGAGATCTGTTCGCGCCGCTCGATCCCGGGGGCACCGTCGAGCTTGGCTAGGTGTTGCTCGAAGGCCGCCACCAGTTCCTCGAATCCTTCGTTGTCGAGCGAGCTTGTGCCGATCACCGGGGGCGCCCAGCCACGGGTCAGCGCGCCGCCGACGCCGTCCCTGAGCATCATCTTGATGTCGGTCAGGGTCCGGTTCGCATCGGACCGGTCGCATTTGGACACCACATGGATGTCGGCGATTTCAAGGATGCCTGCCTTGATCGCCTGGATTTCATCACCCAGACCGGGGGCGGATACCACAACGGTGGTGTGGGATGCCTTGGCAATCTCGACCTCGTCCTGGCCGACGCCGACGGTTTCGATGATGATCTTGTCAAAGCCCGCAAGGTCGAGAATATCGACGACGTCGAGCGCCGCATGGGCCATGCCGCCGACCGCCCCGCGGGTCGCCATAGAGCGGATGAAGACGTTGGGATGCATCACCAGATCGGACATGCGGATACGGTCGCCCAGGATCGAGCCACCCGAATAGGGGCTGGACGGGTCGATGGCGACAACAGCGACGCGCAGGCCGTCGTCCAGCAAGCGGCGCACCAGCCGGTTGACCATCGTGGACTTGCCCGAGCCGGGTACGCCTGTGATGCCGACCACATGCGCACGGCCGACCCGTTTGTAGATCTGGCCGATAGCCTCGCGCACTTCGGGAACGCCGGCCTCGGCGCGCGAGATCAGGCGCGCGATGGCCCATGTCTCGCCCTTGGACGCGGGGTCGATGAGATCGAGTGAGGGAATGTAGGGCCGGGCCATCAGGGTGACGCCTGTTCGTGGCGGCGTTGCATGTCGGCAAAGGCGGCCCGGTCGTCCACCACGCGCCTGGCCTTGAAATCGGTACGCGGATGGCTGCCCTGCGCCACGATCTCGACGATTGCGCGCAGGCCCAGCAGTTTGTGCAGATGCGCCGACACAGAGGCGTGGAACGCCTTTTGCTGATCCGCACCCCTGTCCCAGCGGGTGGCATCAAGTTCGACCGAAATCAGCATCTCGTCCATCGTGCCGTCGCGCGTGATGTAGATGCGGTGTTCGCCGCCATAGCCGTCAAGCTGGCACAGCGCGGCCTCGATCTCGCTTGGGTAGACGTTTTCGCCCCGGATGGTGATCATGTCGTCGATCCGTCCGATGATGCCCATGGGCAGGGTCGGATAGGTCCGCCCGCACGGGTTGGGCCCGTGTTCCCAGACGGTCAGATCGCCGGATTCCAGCCGGATCATCGGTTGCGAGCTGCGTTCGAGGTGGGTGTAGACCGGTGTGCCGCGCGATCCGTAAGGCACACGGTGATGCGTCTGCGGATCGCAGACCTCGGTGTAGACGATGTCCTGCCAGCACAGCATTCCGGGGGTCTGTTCGGATCCGCCCACGTGCATCCATGGCGTCATTTCGCCCATCGAGCCGCTGTCATATACGCGCGCGCCGAAATAGCTTTCGATCTTTTCGCGCACTGCGGGAATCGACGCGCCCGGCTCGCCCGAGAAGAACATGTACTTGAGGCCGAACTTGCGCGGGTCGAGCCCGTCCTTGATTGCCGTTTCCGCCAGATGGATGGCGTAGGTGGGCGTGCCGTAAAAGCCAGCGGGTTTCAGGATGTCGAGCCATTGCGCGCAGCGCGACGACATGCCCGCCGCCCCAGCGCCAAAGGGAAACGCCTTGGCGCCCAGACGTTCGGCGCCCGCCAGCGCGCCCCAGCTGCCCATGTACAGGCTGAAGATCGCGGCGATGCAGATCGTATCGCCCGGTCGCATGCCCATGGCCCACATGATGCGGGCATGAGCGTTGGCGATGGCGCGCCAGTCGTTCTGCGACACGGCAAATGCGGTGGGCCGCCCGGTGGTGCCGCTGGTGCCGTGGACGTGAAACACCTCGCTCTCGGGCACGCAAAGATAGTCGCCGAACGGCGGATTCGCCGTCTGCGCAGCGCGCAGATCGGTCTTTCTGACCACCGGCACCCGGCTCTCGAAATCCTCGAGCGATTTCAGTTGCGACGGGTGGAACCCGGCCTCGTCCCATTTGCGGCGGTAGAACGGTGCATGTTCGTAGGCATGGGCGCAGACCTGTTGCAGACGTTCAAGGATGGCGGCATCGCGGTCGGCGGCGGGCATGGTTTCGCGGTGCCTGAACCAGTAAGGGCTGCCCTGGTCGGGGAAATACCCGTCGTCAAAGCGCGGTGGATACGACCATTGCTCCATCTGCGCGGGCATCAGCGCGGGCCTCGTGCCGCCACCAGAGCGGTCAGCGTCTCGATGATGTACTGCGGCGGCGTGTCCTGCAACAGCACTTCGGCCACGCCCATCCTCTTGAGCTCCTCGACATCCTCGTCGGGCATCACGCCGCCGGCCACGACGATCATGTCCTCGACCTTGTGCTGTCTGAGCAGGGCAAAGATCTTGGGGAACACCGTCATCTGCACGCCGGACAGCAGGCTTACGCCCAGAATATCCACATCTTCCTGCACCGCGGCGGTCACGACCTCTTCGGGCGTTCTGTGCAGACCGGAATAGACCACGTCCATTCCGGCATCGCGCAGCGTGCGCGCCACGACCTTGACCCCGCGGTCGTGACCATCAAGGCCCACCTTGGCAAGCAGGACGCGTATCTGAGTGGACATCGGCTCTCCCCCATAATTCGAACTCGAAATTTCGTATACAGAATACGAACGCTTGAACCCTGTCAAGCCGCAAGCTATGCTGCACCGCAGGAGGAGAGTGATGACGAATGGCACGAAAGGTTGAACATGGAAGCGCTGACGCAGAACAAGACCCTTGTGGAACAAGCCTATGACGCCCTGCTCGAGGCGATCTGCACCGGCGACATAAAGACCGGAGAGCGGCTCAATCAGGACGAGCTTGCGCTGCGGCTGCGTGTGTCACGCCAACCAGTCAACAGCGCCATTGCCATGCTCAAGTCGCAGAGATTCGTTGAGGATACCGGCAAGCGCGGCGTCGTTGTGGCCCCCATCGACCAGAAGCTGTTCGATTCCATCTACCAGTTCCGCACGGCCGTCGAGCCGCTGGCGGTCCAGCTTGCCACCGGACGCCTGACCACGCAGTCGATTTCCTTGGGACGCGAGATCATCGGGCGCGGCAAGAGCCATGTGCAAAGCGGCGACCATGCCGGAGCCTTGCGCGCGGATATGGATTTCCACGGCCTGATCTACCGGCAGAGCGGCAACATCATCGTGGGCGATGTGATGAACCTCAACTGGCGCCACCTGCAACGCGCCATGAGCAAGGTTCTCAGCGTGCCGGGCGCCACCCTGCGGGTCTGGAAGGAGCATGACCAGATCTTTACCGCGCTGGTGCGCGGAGAGGCGGACGAGGCGGCGCAGCTTATGCGCCTGCACATGGAAACGGCGGCGCCCCGCACGATCCGGGTCGACCGGGCATAGCCGGTGCCGACCCCCGGTCATGGTGGTGCAAGGCCGCTGCCCCGCGGTCTGTACGCCCTGCGGGACCCTGTGTGATCGCCGAAACCGGCAATTTGATGCCTTGCGTTGTCTTGCATAGCGGGCCGTCTGGTAATCTTCCGGTTTTGATGATCAAATGCTTTTGCGCTGGGCGCCCAAGGTCGGGCCCGGTGCGCCAAGCTTTGCAAACAAATTGATGAATCGACGAACATGTGCCCCTTGAAAGCGATACAACGGTGAAGGATCACGATTTAGTGAAGGATCACGACTTTCAGGCAGATATGGACGCGATCGGGCGGAGCACCCAAGTGCCCGTGATACTTCAGACCGTACTGCTGGCGACGGGCATGGGGTTCGCGGCCGTCGCACGCGTCACAGATTCTCGCTGGGTTACCTGCCGGGCGCTGGACCTGATCGATTTCGGCCTGAAACCGGGAAGCGAGCTTGAGGTCGAAAGCACGCTTTGCCACGAAGTGCGCCAAACGCAGACAGAGATCGTCATTGACGATGCGCGCAACGATCCGGTCTATTGCACCCGTCATGCCCCCGAGCGGCATGGCTTTCGCAGCTATATCTCCGTGCCGATTATGCGGGCCGACGGCGCCATTTTCGGAACGCTCTGCGCCATCGACCCCCTGCCGCACGCCTTGTCGGACGGGCGCGTCCTGCCCATGTTCCGCCTGTTCGCAAAGCTCATCGGCGACGGGCTCGACAACGACGACACGCTGCGGCGGGCCGAAAATACCGTCGATGACCAGCGCAACCTGGCCGAGGCGCAGGAGCGTTTCATCGCCATCCTGGCCCATGACCTGCGCAACCCTCTGAGCGTGCTCAATGCCGGTTTCCGGATGATGGAGCGCGGTGGTCTTGCGCCCGAAACGCATAAGATCGCAACCCTGATGAAAGGGTCGGTGCAGCGCATGTCGGACCTGATCGAGAACCTGCTCGACCGTGCAAGAAAGCGGCAGGGTGGTGGCATTGTCGTCGAACCGGAACTGACCGACGCGCTGGCGCCGGCGCTGCGTCAGATCATCGGCGAACAGGATGCGGTGACGCCCGAGCAGCAGATCCAAGCCGACATCGACCTGCCTGACAGGGTGCGGTGCGACGCGCCCCGCCTTGCGCAACTTTTGTCGAACCTACTGGGCAACGCGCGCACCCACGGCACCTATGGTGGCGAGATCCGCGTTGATGCCCGGGTCGTCGATGGCACGCTGACCCTGGCCGTGGCGAACGAAGGCGATGTGATCCTGCCCGAGCATGTCCCGTCGCTGTTCGAACCCTTCAGCCAGATGAAGGGGAAGAACAGCCGCGAAGGGCTGGGCCTGGGGCTGTTCATCGCGTCGGAAATCGCCAAGGGGCATGGCGGTACGCTGAACGTCGGAACCGACGCAGGCTGGACCACCTTCACCTTTACCATGCCGGATGCGGTCCAGGGTCTGTCGCTCCCTGAAGGGATGCAGCTTTCCGGTCGCGGAACGCTTGCTGGCGGTTCGGAAATAACCTGATACATCCGGCATCGCTTTGGCTTGTGAGCCGTAGGCGAAACGCGGCAATCAGGTGATTGAGGTCGTTGCGGAAACGCCATGGCCGGGGTTTTCACCCCGGATCATTTCGCTCAGCCGGGCCGGAAAGGCGGCAAGGCCCCCGGGGCGCCAGCCAAGCGCGCGCAGCCGGTCGGGGGCCATCGCGCTGACCGTCGCCGGGTCAGAGGCGGGGGGAAGCGGGCCGTCGATCCCCGTCAGACCGGCATAGGTCCGCAACAGGTCGCGCCGGTCCAGCACGACGTCGGACAGGTTGAACACCCCGCCCGCGCAGCGTTCCGGCGCAGCGGTCAGGGCCAGATGCACCGCATCGGCAAGGTCATCGCCATGTACCTCGGTTCCGATGCGCGGGGCTGGCATCTGCCCGGCGCGGAACCGCGCAAAAAGATCGTCCCATTTGTGCCTCTGACCGGGCGGGGCGGGGCCAAAGACCCCGGTGGCCCGCAGGCTGACCGTCACCGGACCTTCGAGCGCGCGCAATGCCGTCTCTGCCTCAACCTTGACCATTCCATAAAGCGTGTCGGGCAGGGGGGGCAGGTCTTCGGTCAATGCGGTGCCTGCGGGATAGGCACCATAGACCGCCCGCGACGACAGGAATATCACGCGTTCCAGCGCCTGGGCGGCGGCGAAAAGACGCCGCGTGCCGTCAAGGTTGCGGCGCACAAAGCCGTCGGGATCGTCGCCTTCGCCGCCGCGATACTTGCCCGGCACATGCGAAAAGGCGGCATGGACCAGCGCATCCATCCCCGAAAGGTCCGGCACCGGGCCGTCAAGGTCGTGGGGTCGATGTTCCACCCCCGCCAGCGTAGACGGGCGCCGACCCAGCGCCACCACCGCGTGACCCTGCGCCAGAAGGCCGATGGCGATCCGGTGTCCGATTTGCCCAGTTGCCCCGGTCAGCGCGACCCTCATGGCAGAGGCGCCGGGGTGGGCAGGGTGGCGACATCGGGCACCGGCCCACCATCCGCATGTGCCCGCCAGAGCGCGATCAGCGGGGCCAGTTGTGCCGCCTTCGGATGCGGATCCTGCCAGGGCTTTTCATACTGGAAATGCAGGATGCGGATGGCCGACCAGTCCCAGAGGGCCGGCATGTTGAACCAGACGTATTGCAGCGTGTTGTAGATCACCGGCAGGCCGTGCCAGTCGGGAAAGAACTGCTGAAGAAAGGTCTGGTCGGTCCGCCGCCAGAACGCCCCCGGCTTGTCCAGCGCCTTTATCATTCGGGCGAATGTAGCGGCGTCGGGCCGGGCGGTGAAGACGCCGGAATTCAGGCGGTGAAAATCCCCAAGGCTTTCGTAGACGTTCGGCGCGGCACAGAATTCGGGATAGTCGAACAGCCGGTCGCAATTGCGCAGCATCAGCGTGTCGGCGTCCAGAAACACCACCCGGTCATAATCCAGCTGCCACAGCCGCAGCTTGGCGAAATTGTCGAGCGGGGTGTGGAACGGCGGCTTGATGCCTTTGGTAAAGGGCGCGGCCGCGTGCAGGCGGTCACGTCCGTGTGCGTCATTGAACGCCGCCGAGGTCGCCAGCAGATCCACCGCCACCAGCCGCGCACCCAGATCGCGCAGCGGTGCAATGTCACGTTCCGCCACGGCGCCCGTGTGCATCACCACAAAATCGGCGCTGGTGCCGCTTAGTCTGACAGAGTGTGCCAGCGCCCGCGCGCCCAGTGCGAAATCACCGTTGGTGACCAGTGTGACATAGGCCCGCGGGCTTTGCGCAGGGGTCCCGGGCGTCAGGCCGTCCGTCATGACACGGATTTCAGTGCCTTGCCCTCTGGGTCTTGGTTGAGCGACCGGGCAAGGTCGCGGGTCCAGGCCGAATTCGCCGGCACACGGCTGCGGTCGATGCGGTGGGCGTATTTCCGGGCGACATCGACCATCTCGGACAGCAGCCCGTCAGCCAGCGTCGTCGGCTGTAGCCCCAGCTTCAGGAACTGGTCGTTGCGCACCACAAGATCGTTTTCTTCGGCTTCCTTGCGGGGATTGGGCAGCATGGCCATCTTTGCGCCGGTCAGATCGCAGATGATGCGGGCAAGGTCGCGGATGCGGTGCGTTTCCGTCATCTGGTTGAAGATGCGCACCCTGTCCCCGGCCTGCGGGGCGTCACCCAGAGCCAGTTCGATACAGCGCACCGAATCCTGGATGTGGATGAAGGCGCGCGTCTGCCCGCCGGTGCCGTGCACCGTCAGCGGATGATCGATCGCCGCCTGGATCAGGAACCGGTTCAGCACCGTGCCATAATCGCCATCATAGTCGAACCGGTTGATCAGTTGGTCGTGCGTCCGGGTCTGCGCGGTATGCGTGCCCCACACGATACCCTGATGCAGATCGGTGATCCGCAGCCCGTCGTTCTGGGCGTAGAACTGGAACAGGATCTGATCCATGCTCTTGGTCATGTGATAGACCGATCCGGGGCGGGTGGGATACAGGATCTCCTGGTGGACCTTGTCGCCGCTCAGGGTCTCGACCTCGACGTCAAGGTAACCTTCGGGGATCGCCGCGCCGACGCTGGAATAGCCGTAGACCCCCATCGTCCCAAGGTGGACGAGATGGGCGCGGATGTCGGTTTCCACCATTGCCGCCAGCAGGTTATGCGTGGCGTTGGTGTTGTTGCTCACGGTATAGACCTTGTGACGGTCGGATTTCATCGAATAGGGCGCGGCGCGCTGTTCGGCGAAATGGATGATGGCGTCGGGGCGTTCCTGCGCCAGCCAGCCCTTGAGCCGTTCGTATTCCTTGGCCACGTCAAGCAGGTGAAAATGGATCTTGCGCCCCGTCTCCTGGCGCCAGATGCGGCAGCGTTCCTGGATCGAATCCATCGGGGTCAGCGACTGCACGCCCAGTTCCGTGTCGATCCAGCGGCGCGACAGGTTGTCGATGATGTGAACCTCGTGCCCCTGATCGGACAGGTGAAGCGTGGTGGGCCAGCCGACAAAACCGTCGCCGCCCAGAATGGCAATCTTCATCTTTGTCTCCTCGTGCAATTGCCGCACATATTCATGGTTAACCTGCGAACGCACCAGCTGAAAGCGCGGTTCCGCCGGTCATCGCATAATCCGGTCATCGCAGGTGGTTGTGCGGGCCTTTGGTAACAGCCTGATGACCGCGCCTTGTCGCCATCTGCGGTCGGTGCCTGTGACCTCAGGCGGCGTCAGGGCCGGAAGAGGGCGAAAACCGCTCGCTCCCCCATGTCAGAAGGTCGGGGTTCGAAAGCAGCTTTACCAGTTCGGCGCGCGTGAGCCAGCCGATGGCCTGACCCGCATCCCGCGCCGCGCCCAGCTTTGCGCGCGCCGTGAGGGCGTCGAGATCGACTTCGGCCCCGTCAAGATCGGTCCCTGGCGGCAGGGACGACAGGTGCCGCGCCGTCAGTCCGGGGTCACCCAGAAGCTGCGCCGGGGTCACATGCGCCACGATGTCGAATTCTGCCCGCAACGCCGCAGCGCGCAGCGCGACGGCAGGCGGATCGCGATCCTCGGGAATGAAAAGCAGCCGGATCGGCGCGTTGGTCATCACCCGGCCCGTGTAGCGCGACAACGCCGGGGCAAACACCAGCCCTGCCAGCACCGGCGCCAGCCAGATGATCTGGTTGGGCGCAAACAGCACTACAGCGACCAGCGCGGCCACCCCGATGGCCACCTGCATGCCGTGACTGGCAAAGGCCCTGCTCCAGGGCATGTCCTCGGCATCGCGGCTTTGCGCCGACCAGCCGCTGTCGCGCCCGCTCAGGATCTCGATCACCTGCTGGACCTGGAACAGCATCAGGATGGGCGCCAGCAGTGCTGACAGCAGGATTTCAAGCAGGGTGCCCCCGAGGATGCGGAAGCCTCCTCCAAAGGCGCGCCGCAGCGACGGCAGCGCGATGGCGCGCGCGGCCCCCAGTACCTTGGGCAGGAACAACAGCGCCATGGACAGCGCCAGCAGCCACATCATGCGCCCGGCGTCGAAGATTGGCCATTCCGGGAACAGCTGCGCCTCGTCACCAAAATATTCGCGTTCGTACAGCAGGCTCTGGGCGGTCAGGAACCCGCCGGTGACCAGCATCGCCAGCCAGACCGACGACATGAGGTAAGAGCCGATGCCGATCATGAAATGGGCGCGGTTGGACCAACTCAGACCCCGGGCGCCGACCACCTTGAGGTGTTGCAGATTGCCCTGGGCCCAACGCCGGTCCCGTGCAGCAAGGTCAAGAAGCGTCTGTGGCGCGCCTTCCCAGCTGCCGCCCAGATCGGTGTCCATGCGCACCTGCCAGCCGCCCCGGCGGATCAGCGCGGCTTCGACGAAATCGTGGCTCAGGACATGGCCGCCGAACGGCTTGCGGCCCGGAAGTTCGGGCATGCCGCAACAGTCGGCGAAGGCGCGCACGCGGATGATCGCATTGTGGCCCCAGTAATTGCCGTCAAGGCCCTGCCAGGCAGAAACCCCCCGCGCGATGATCGGCCCATAGATCCGGCCTGCGAATTGCTGGATGCGGGCAAAGACTGTGGTGCCGCCCATCAGCACCGGCACCGATTGCAGGATACCCAGCCGCGGCGCCGCCTGCATTCTGCGGGCCAGCGTGATCACGGTCTCTGCCGACATCAGGCTGTCGGCGTCAAGCACCAGCATATGGTCATAGCGCGCGCCCCAGCCTTCGACGAAATCGCGCAGGTTCCCGGCCTTGCGCCCGGCATTGTCGGACCGGCGCCGGTACCAGACCTGCATTTTCCCCTTCAGCCCCCGGCGCAGGCGGTGGAAACAGGCGGTTTCCTGCGCCCAGACCGCCGGGTCCGTCGTGTCCGACAGCACAAAGATCTCAAAGGCAGCGCCCGCGCCTGCATCGGCGATATCCTCGCCGATGGCCTGCAAGGCGGCGCAGGTCATGGCGGGGTCTTCGTTGTAGACCGGCATCAGGATGGCGGTGCGGCTTGTCAGCGGCCCCGCGCCGGGCATGGCCCCCGTCGATCCGCGCCGACCAAAGACCGCCGCGGCGGCCTGTGTCGATGACAGGGCGATCCAGCCGAAGGTGACGGTGAAAAAGCCGAGCAGAAGGCTTTGCAGCGGCGTCGAATTCTCGTTCCCGAACACCAGGTTCATCTGCATGAAGCCGTAGAGGGTCAGCGCGGCCGCCCCGCCAAAGGCGATGATCCGCGCCAGATAGACACGCGGCGCTTGCCAGATCCGCTGGCGCGCCGGAAGTTCGCCCAGATTCTGCGTCGGCATGTCCAGCGGCGCCCTTTCGGGGGTGGGCAACGGGCGCTGATTCGGAAAGGCCGTCATGACCGTGCAAGCCGGTAAAGCCAGGTTTCCGACTCCGGTCCCTCTGGCCCGATGAGCGTCATCGAGAACTCGGTCACGGGCGTGTCACCCACATCCCGGACAAAGGAGGCGCGTATGCTCTTGCCGTCGGGCAGTCGGCGCAGCACCACGTTGTCCACCGGCTGGCCGTTCGCCCGCGCCTGCACGGTGATGCCTTCGGCCCAAGCCGTGTCCTTGCGGAAATCGACGACCAGAATGCGGTTGTCGGGATTCCTGGCCGTCCCCCCCGAACGCAGGGCATAGGCGCGCCCCAGCGGTGCCGCGTCGGGTGGCGTGGCGCACCAGTGCACGCGGTAATTGAACTCGTGTCCGTCCTCGGTCGGACCCAGCGGCGCCTCGGGTCGCCAGAAGGCGACGATGTTGTCGTTGAATTCGCTCCTGACCGGAATCTCGACCAAAAGCACCGCCCCACGCCCCCAGTCGCCAATCGGCTCGACCCAGCCGCTGGGCCGTTTTTCGTACCGCGCGTCGGCGTCCTGATAATATTCGAAATCGCGCTGGCGCTGCGACAGGCCAAAGCCTTTGGGATTCTCGTCCCCGAAGGCCGAAACCTGCAACGTCGTCGGATTGGCGAGCGAGCGCCAGATCCGCCGACCGTCGCCCGTGACCATCTGAAGACCGGAACTGTCATGCACCGCATCGCGGAAATCGTCGAAACCGGCGCGCCGGGACGGTCCGAAATAGAACATCGAGGTCAGCGGCGCGATGCCGATCTGGTCGATCTCGCGGCGCGGAAACAGCTTGCAGCGCGTCTGCATCACCGTGGTTTCCCCCGGCGAGATCTCGAATTCGAAGGCCCCGGCGCAGGATTGGCTTTCCAGCATGGCCCGCACCACGACGCTTTGCGAATTGGGTTCCGGGGCCACGATCCAGAAATGGGTAAAGCGGGGAAACTCTTCGCCCGCGGGCGCGGCGGTATCGATGGCAAGCCCCCGCGCCGAAAGCCCGTAGACCATGCCCCGTGCCACGCCACGGAAATAGCTCGCACCCCGGAAGGCGATGAATTCGTCCAGCCGGTCCGGTCGGTTGAGCGGCCCGCGCAGGCTGAATCCGGAATAGCCCAGATCCTCGCCCGGCGGCGATTCGAGCGCCTGCGCCACCCGGTCCGGCGGGAAAACCTTTGGATCGAAGGTGAACAGTCGCGGATCAAAGCGCAGATCAAAGGTCTGGACGCCGTCGATCAGCGACAGGCGGACCGGTTTCGAAAACACTGTGCCCGGGGGCAGCGCATCCAGCATGACCATGTCGTTGTCGCCGCTGAGCGGGATCGGTTGTGGCCGGATCGCTTGATGCTGTTCGTAACTCAGGCCCTCGAATAACCCCGACAGGCTGTCACCTGGCAGGATCGCGTCCGATTTCGACAGGTCGCGGGCCAGCGCCACAAGCGATTCGAAGCTGCCCGAGATGCCGTCGGACGGCACGAGCAGGGTTCCCGGTAACTCCGGCACCTCCGGCACGGCGGTCTGGGCCATCGCGGCACGGCCGAACACCTGCGGGGCAAGCCCGGCAAGCACCATGCCGGTGAACGCCCGGCGTGACAGTGCGGCACTCATGCGGGTGTCCTCGAGGAACGGTTCGCGCGCAGGCGCGCCAGACCCCGGCCATGTGCGGCGTGCGCCGCGCCGTCGCGGCAAGAGGGCAGGCGTTCAGGTCGTATCAAGATCTTGTTGTCCTTTTGACCCAAACGTCAGCGGGCCAGATTTCGGTCAGCGCGCGACCGTCGCGCCGCAGATATGCCTTAAGTCTGGCGGGGCCAAGGCCGGATCGACCGAGTCTGAACGCAAGACGCCACGTAGTTGTTCCCGCGACATTACTGCACGTCGTGGTTTCCATGAACGGGCCAGCGCCGACCGGTCCTGCGATGACGCCAATTGCCGCAGCGACCCCCGGCACCTGGCTGCTCGACGTGCCGCCCCGGCCCGGCGCGGGCGCGCAGAGGCCGATCACCGTCTTGCGGTGAAAATCCGCAAAACCCCGGACTGGACCATGCCGCATGGCCACGGCCCTTGCCTGCGGCTGCGGGGCGGCAGCAGCGGCCATCGTCGCAGAATTCGGGGTCATGTTCCTCAATCTCCTGTCCCGGGCTGTGCGCCGCGCTGGAAAAGCACCTGTCAGCACTGCCGGGAAATTCGTGCAGGCCGCTGTCCTGTGCAAGCGGCGACCGGCCGCGGTAACCGATGCGGCGAATGCCTGCCGAAACGGACCGCGTTAGATCTGATCAAAGCCTGTTTTTGTGGCGACTCCGAAGACCGCTGCCCGTTCCTGACGCAGGATTGGCAGGCTGTTGGCGTCACCCCGGGGCCGTGAGCCGGCACCGTGTCCGAAGCCGTGAGCTGGCACCGTGACCGGAGCGGGGTGGTCGCTGACGCCGGTTCAGCCGATGAACGGCGGACCGCCTGCTTTTGCGCTGACGAAGGGTCGGCTCCGCCAGTGGGGATTGCGTCCGTCGCTTTGCCCCGCGCGTCGGCGGATCTCAAGGGTGAAGTGGCGCCGTGACGTGCCGCAGAAAATCATCGGAATTCGATCTGGATGGAAAAGCTGCGTTGCGCGCCTGTGGGGGGGCGCGGAAAGGGCGCGGCGCGCTGGATGACGCTGAGCGCGGCGTCGTCCATGGCGCGCGCGCCAGAGGAGCGCCGCACCGACAATGATCCAAGCCCCCCGGAGTCGGTGATCGAAAACGACACCAGCGCTGCGCCGCGGCGGTTCATCGACGGCTTGCGTACCCGCGACAGATGGCGGTTGACCAGCCCGGGATAGTTGCTGGCGGCGGCGTTGCCGGGTGTCGCGGCCCTGCTGGCGCCGTCACCTTGCCGCGTGCCGGTCGCGGTCTGCTGACCTGTGGCGGCACCGCGTGTCGCGTCCTGACGGGCGCCGCCCTCACGTGCCTTCGGCTCTGGCGCGGGTTTTGGCGCCGGTTCGCTTGCCTGTACGGCCTCTGCCCGCTCAGCCTGCGCCTGCTCAGCCTCAGCCTGCCTCGCGGCACTGGGGTCGCGCATCCTGGGCCGCAGGGATGTCCCGACGCTGGTGTTTTCCGGTTCGGTGGCTGCGATTGTTTCCGCCGTTTCGGACGGTTCCGCTGTTTCCGCCTTGGTGGGTTCGTCCACCGGCTTGACCATTGGTTCTTCCACGGGTTCGGCCCTGTCGGGAGTGGCCGCCTGCGGGGCCAGAACCTCGGGCTGTTGCGGCGCGTCGCTGGCCAGCGGGGTGGGCGGCAGCGGCACCGACGCATCGGGAACTTCCGGAATCTGGACGGCGGGCCGGTCAGGGCGGGGCGCGGTCTGTGCTTGCTCTGCGGGCACGGGCGCTGCTGCCATGCGCTGCACAGGTTCGGCAGGGTCGGGCGCAACCGGCCCGACCGTTTCGGTGGCGGCTTCGGCGGTCTGGGTACCGGCCGACATATCGGTAAAGCTTGTGCCGATCTGTGCCTCCTGCGCCGCTTGCCCGCCTTCGGTCAGAACCTCGGGGTCGCCGGGAACGGCCAGGGCAAAGGCCGCATGGGCCAGCGCGGCAACGCCCAGGGCCACAAATTTTGCGCGCGTCGAAGAAGCGATCATGGCAGCCCCTGCTCGGTCACGATCAGTACCCGCTGCGCCCCGGCGATCCGCAGATCGCGGGCCAGCGCCACAAGCTGACCGGCGGGCAGGTTGCGGTCAGGCACGATCCGCACCGTCTGCCCCGTGTCACCGCCGTCGGCCGCCTGCCCCGAAGCAAGGTAGGCCGCGGCACTGGCGACAGGTGCGCCCCGGTAGGTCAGGCGACCATCGGGATGCGCCACCAGCGCGTCCGGCGGCGCGGTCGGAGCAAGGTCGCGGGTGTCCAGCAAGGTCAGATCCTTGTCGAGCGGCGGCGCCAGCGCCCCGGCCACCATGAAGAACACCAGCATCAGAAAGACGATGTTGATCAGCGCGATCGTAGGCTCACGCGTGGTTTTCCGTTTCAGGCGGTTCATTCCGCACTCCCCAGTACGGTTGGCGAACCGCCCAGTACGGTTGGCGCGATTCCCGCGACACCGCGCAGCAGGACCAGAAGGTCGGTCAGGCGCTGCGAGGACACATCATCCCCCATCGCCACAAGCACGGCCCGGCGTGAATCGGGCAAGGTTTCTGCCGCAAGTGCGGGAACAAGGCCGTCGAAATCAAGCGCCTGTCCGTTCAGGCTGAGCGTTTCGGGCTGAAGCCGCAGGAACAGGGGCGGATGGTCCGCGGACTGGCCCTGCGACTGTCCGGCCGCGCTCAGTTCGATCTCGGCAAATTTGGAAAAGGTCGAACTCAGCATGAAGAACAGCAACAGCAGGAAGATGACGTCGATCAGTGACGTCATCGACAGGCGCCGCGCCCGGCGTGCCTTATGCAGGGACAAGGTTTCTGCCTTCCGCAGGGCTGGCCCCGGCGCCGCCAAGGGGGGTGAGGATGGTCTGGATCGCGCGCCCGGCGATCACCCGTTCGCCGTCCATGCGACCTTCGAGCCAGCTGAGAACGGCAGAGGTCGGCATGGCGACGACAAGGCCGACCGCGGTGGTCAGCAGCGCCACCCAGATGCCGCCGGCCAGGATCGACGGATCGACCTGCGATCCGGCGTCCTGAAGCGACTGGAACGCCTCGATCATGCCAAGCACAGTGCCGAACAGGCCAAGCAGCGGCGCAAGCTGGGCGACGGAATCGAGAAAGCGCAACCCCCGCTCCAGCCGGGCGAAACGCATCTCGGCTTCGGCCTCGAGCCGGTTTTCCGCGTCACGACCGGCGGAAAGGGCCATGTCGATCACGGGTGCAAGGTAGCTGCGCGACCGTGCAAGGGCCGCGCGCGCGCCGCTGCGGTCCCCGGCGTCCCAGGCGGCGACAGCCTCGGACAGGGCGGCGTGGCGACCCACACCGGCCGCAGAGAACTGCCAGATCTTGTAAAGCACGATGGTCAGCGTCATCAACGACGCCGCGATCAGGATCATGACAACGGGTCCGCCGATTTCGGCGATGCGCAGGATGCCGGACAGAAGATCGTTCATCCCGTCACCTCGATTCCGGTCCGGCTGTGCAGCAGCAGGCCTGTCGTGCAGGCCGACGCGTCCAGATCCGCCGATTCGCAGGTTTCAGCGTCGTTGAACAGGATCTGACCGATGTCGTCGCAGGATGTCCCCGGCAGGACAAACTGGCGCACGCGGGGGCGTGCGGCTGGCAGGGTGCCGAAATCGAACAGGGTCAGCCGGTCGACCTGCCCGGCGCCGTCAAAAACCACAGTTTCAAAGACGGCACGCTGGATGGCGGCCGGATGGCCGTTCAGCACGACGAAAGACAGCTTGCAGCTTTCGTCCTGCGGTTCGGCGGCGTTCAGTTCCACCCGCAGGCGCGGGCCCAGAACCTCGTCCCGGGCCGCCTCCTGCGCGGGGCTTTGCGTGGCGGTCGCAGCAAGGACCAGACCAAGAGTGGCACAAAGGGATCGGGCAATTTTCATCTGTCTTGCGCCTCCTGAAAGGGCCTCCGGGCGGAGGCGATTGGAACGCCGCGGCCCGTCGCGCACAGGCCATGGCAGGAGGGTTACCCTGTCCGGCAGGTTCCCGTCCTTGCGTGAATCGTCGTCCTGATCGTGATTTTGCCTGGCTGCCGACAGCGGGCGCTGGGCCTGGCCGGAGTGCTGGGTATGGCATGCGCGACGTTTCGCCGGGTCCCGGACGGGGCGCGGCAGCGTTGCATGCAGAGCCATGGTCATGGCCCCGGAATCGGTCTTTTGTCGGTCTAGCGACATTTCACAAGCTTGCAAAGCCTAAATCTTACTATTAAAGTCGGATTAATTAATTGTATGTTTTAAAGGGGTTTTATCTGGTTTGGCCTGGCAATGCCGTTGGATCCTCATGATTTCCGGTGTGATGGCAACCAAATGAGCAGGCTTTGTGGCAGTCCCCCGATCCTGCCCGATTTTGCCCGATCCTGACTTTGGCGCGCCTGGGCGATGGTCTTTGCTCTGGCCGTCTGGCTGATCGCCGCTTGGGCGGCTGGCTTGCCCATGGCGCGCGGCGGGGCCAGCGAAAGGCCATCAACGTAAGACTTGCGCGCGTGGCAGGCGCTTTTCCGCCTGTGTTTCAGGCGCAATTCCCTTTCCGGCTGTGCAGGCGAACGTTGGAATCACGTGCGCAGGACCGGACCTGCTGTTATAATGACAGAACAATCCATTCAAAGCGTGCAGGAGCATATGCCATGTCACGAAACACACTAATCATTGCCGGTCTTGCGGTGGTCGTACTGATCGCTCTGTTTGTCGTCTTCAGCGGCGGGACAGAGGACGCGACCGAACCAACCACCGGCACAGTGGCGCCCGCGACCGAGTAATCTGGTCCGCAGGGCGGCACCCGCACCTCCGCTCCGCACGTCCAGGCGAGCCAGAATCATAAGGTCGCGCGTTGCGGCGCCACGTGTGCGCCGCAACGGCAAGACGCTAGTCAGGAACGTTATCGATGCCCGACGGCCCCCATGGGTGGCAGCGTCCCAAGCGGCGCAGGGTCAGCCATCCGCCACGCAGGGCGCCATGACGCGACAGAGCCTCAAGCGCATAGGCCGAGCAACTTGGGTGAAAACGGCAGGAATGACCGACCCAAGGCGAAAAAAGCAGGCGGTAGCCGCGCACGGGCAGGGCGAAAAGATGCGCCAGCGGGCTCATCTGTGCAGCTTGCGCAGCGCGTCGCGCAGATCCTGCTGGAGCGCATCAAAGGGGCGGTTTGCCGTTGCCTCGAACCGGCCGATCAGCACGTAGTCCCATCCGGGGCGGGCTGTGTCGGGCAGCACCAGCCGCGCGGCTTCGCGCAGGCGCCGCTTGGCGCGGTTGCGTGCGACGGAATTGCCGACCTTCTTGGAACAGGTAAAGCCGACGCGGACCAGCCCGTCGTCGTCGGCGCGGTTGCGGGCCTGAACCATCATGCTGGCCGTACCCTGACGGCCCGCACGCGCGGCGCTCAGAAAATCGGCGCGCTTGCGCAGCCGCTCGACGCGGGGCCTGTCCGGCTGCGGACATGGAAAAACCGCCGGGGGCGTTGTCCCCGCAGCGTTATCGGGGGCCTCCGGCGGCGTCATCTCGGGAACCTGCGTCCGGCGCTTACGCGCTCAGGGACTTCCGGCCGCGTGCGCGGCGGGCGTTCAGGATCTTGCGGCCGGCCTTGGTGGCCATGCGTGCACGGAATCCGTGGCGGTGCTTGCGCACGAGGTTCGAGGGCTGAAAGGTGCGTTTCGTCATCGCTCCGTCTCCGTCTTTGGGCTGGCCCGGGCAATCGGAATCGCGGGTCCTGATACATTCGAAGCCCGGGCTATAGGCAAGGCGTGGCTGCATGTCAAACGCCGAAGGTGCGATTGTTGCAACAAACTGCGCCCGCAGCCGCGCCGATTGTTACAGTTCCGGCGCGGTTGCGGGCTTTGAGCCGCGTGCGGGTCACCCTGCATCAAGCACCCGTGAAACGGCTGTTGTTCGGGCGCGCCTCTGCGCATGTTGTAGATCACGACCCATGCCACCTGCAACACGCCGCCAAGCGCCAAAGAAGGCCCCACGAGATGACCGACATGATCCAGAACGAAACCAGATCCGGCCGCGGCCGCTATCTGCCGATGCTTATCATCGCGCTGGTTGCGGTGGCGGGTTATGTCCTGTTGCGCGACCACCTGACATTCGAGACGCTGCGCGACAACCGCGAGGCGCTGCTGGAGCTGCGTGACGAACACTATGTCACCACTGTGGCGGTGTTCCTGCTGGTTTATGTGGCAATTGTCGCCTTTTCCCTGCCCGGGGCGACCATCGCCACGCTGACAGGTGGTTTCCTGTTCGCCACCTTTCCCGGCGCGCTGTTCAACGTCACGGGGGCGACGCTGGGCGCCATCATCATCTTTCTGGCTGCGCGCTGGGGGTTGGGCGACCGTCTGGCGGCGCGGATGGAGACGGGCGAAGGTATGGTCAGGCGCATCAAGGACGGCATCGACCAGAACCAGTGGTCGATGCTGTTCCTGATCCGTCTGGTGCCGGCCGTGCCGTTCTTTGTTGCCAACCTCGTGCCGGCGCTGGTCGGCGTGCCGTTGTTGCGCTTTGCCGTCTCGACATTCCTTGGCATCATCCCCGGGACGGTGGTGTTTACCTCTGTCGGTGCCGGTCTTGGCGGCGTGTTCGAACGCGGCGAGACGCCGGACCTTGGCATCCTGTTCGAACCGCAGATCCTGCTGCCCATCCTCGGCTTGTGCGCGCTGGCTGCGCTGCCCATCGTCATCAAGGCCGTGCGCGGCAGAAAAGGACTCTGACCATGGAACGGATCAGGACGGACATTCTGGTGATCGGTGCCGGGTCTGGCGGGCTGTCGGTGGCGGCCGGTGCTGCACAGATGGGCGCGACGGTCGTGCTGCTCGAAGAGCACAAGATGGGGGGGGACTGTCTCAACTACGGTTGCGTGCCCAGCAAGGCGCTGATCGCCAGCGGCAAGGTCGCCTGGGGCATGTCCCACGCCAGCGTTTACGGCATCGCGGACGCGACTCCGCAGGTGGATTATGCCGCGGCCAAGGACCATGTGCAGGGCGTGATCGACCAGATCGCCCCGGTCGATTCGCAAGAGCGGTTCGAATCGCTGGGCGTGCGGGTGATCCGTGAAAGGGGCCGCTTCATATCGGAAACCGAAGTGCAGGCGGGTGATCATGTCATAACCGCGCGGCGGGTGGTGATCGCCACCGGATCGTCGCCGCTGGTGCCGCCCATCCCGGGGCTGGACAGGGTGCCTTACCTCACCAACGAGACGCTTTGGGTCCTGCGCGAACAGCCCGAACATCTGCTGATCATCGGCGGCGGCCCCATCGGGATGGAGATGGCGCAGGCGCACCGGCATCTGGGCAGCCGCGTCACGCTGATCGAAGGCGATCGAGCGCTGGGCAAGGACGACCCAGAGATGTCGGCAATCGTGATAAATCGGCTGAAGGCCGAAGGGATCGAGATCGCCGAACAGGCCAAGGCTGCCGCCGTGCGCGGCCAGGCGGGCGCCATCGAGGTCGAAATCGGCGATGGCACGGTCTATCGCGGCACCCATCTGCTGGTCGCGGTCGGGCGGCGGGCCAATACCGACTCGCTTGATCTGGACAAGGCCGGGATCAGAACCACGAAGACCGGGATAAAGGTTGATGCGGGCCTGCGGACCACCAACCGCAGAGTTTATGCCATCGGCGATGTCGCGGGCGGGCTACAATTCACCCATGTGGCGGGCTATCACGCCGGGATCGTCATCCGCTCGGCCCTGTTCGGGCTGCCCGCAAAGGCCGGCACCGCGCATATCCCCCGGGTCACCTACACCGATCCGGAACTGGCGCAGGTTGGCCTGACCGAGGCGCAGGCCAAAAAGGAACACGGCATGAACCTTGAAGTGGTCCGCTTTCACTATGAACACAATGACCGCGCCGTGGCCGAACGCAGGACGACCGGCCTGATCAAGGTCATGGTGGTCAAAGGCCGCCCGGTGGGCGCCTCGATTGCCGGGCATCAGGCGGGCGAGTTGATCGGCCTCTGGGCACTTGTGCTGGCAAACAGGTTCAAAATGAAGCATGTGGCCAACATGGTTGCCCCCTATCCAACCATTGGCGAGGTGAACAAACGCGCGGCCGGCGCCTATTACAGCCCAAGGTTGTTTGAAAGTGCTATGGTCAAGCGTATCGTGGGACTTGTGCAGCGCTGGCTGCCATGAAGGAACTGTAGTAACCGCTCATGCTCAACACGCTCTCTGGCCGGTTTCTCATACTGACGACCATCTTCGTGATGCTGGCCGAGATCCTGATCTTTGTCCCCTCGGTCGCACGCTTCCGCGAGGATTACCTGCTCGCGCGTCTGGAACGGTCGCAGATCGCGTCGCTCGCGCTGCTGGCCGACGACATGATCGACACGGATCTCGAAGAAGAGCTGCTGCTGAATGCGGGCGTGTTCAACGTCGTGCTGCGCCGGAACGAGGCGCGCCAGCTTGTGCTGTCCTCGCCCATGCCGGGGCAGGTGAGCGAGACTTTCGATCTGCGCGACGCCTCCGCGGTCAGCCTGATCGGGGACGCGCTGAACACGCTGATCCGCCCGGAACCGCGGCTGATCCGGGTGATCGGCAACCCGCTGCGCGACGCGGGGCTGCTGATAGAGGTGACGATGGAAACCGGCGGCCTGCGGACCGCGATGATCGATTATGGCCTGCGCATCCTGCTTCTGTCGGCAGTGATTTCCGTGATCACCGCCCTGCTGCTGTTTCTGGCCGTGCGCCGCCTGCTGGTGCGGCCGATCAAGGGCGTGGTCCAAAAGATGCAGAACTATGCCGAGGCCCCCGAGGATGCGCGCCGCATCATCAAGCCCACCGCCGCCATCCGCGAACTGCGCGAGGCCGAAGAGGCGCTGCAATCGCTCGAAACGCAGCTGACCCAGGCGCTGCGGCAGAAGGAACGGCTGGCGCAGCTTGGCGGTGCAGTGGCCCGGGTCAGCCACGATCTGCGCAATATACTGACCTCGGCCCAGCTGTTCACCGACCGGATCGAGATGTCCGAGGATCCGACGGTCAAGCGCATGGCGCCCAAGCTGGTCAATTCCATCGCCCGGGCCGTGTCACTGTGCGAAACCACGCTGGCCTTCGGACGGGCCGAGGAGCCGACCCCGGTGATGACGCTTTTCCCGCTCAGCCCGCTGGTGGCCGAGGTGATGGAAAGCGAACGTCTGGCCATCGGCGATTCGGACGTGAGCCTGTCCGAGGACGTGCCCGCAGGCCTGAACATTCGGGGCGATCCCGAACAGATCTTCCGCGCGGTTTCCAATCTTGTGCGCAATGCACGCCAGGCGATCACCGGCACCGGCAAGGCGGGCGAGATCTGCGTATCGGCCCGGGCCGAAGCCACGGCCTGGGTCATCGAGGTGACCGACACCGGTCCCGGCCTGCCCCCCAAGGCGCGCGAACATCTGTTCCAGCCCTTTCAGGGCGGAGTGCGCAAGGGCGGCTCGGGTCTGGGGCTTGCCATCGTGCAGGAACTGGTGCGGGGCCACGGCGGCACGCTGACCCTGCGCGAAACCGACGGAACGGGAACCTGTTTCGTGATCCTCCTGCCGATGGGGGATGTGTCGTAAGGCCGGACATTCGACAAGATTGCCCCTTGCAAAGGTTTTGCACAGAGTCTAAATCCGGCCCCAGCGCACCGATAGCTCAGCTGGATAGAGTACTTGACTACGAATCAAGGGGTCGGGGGTTCGAATCCTCCTCGGTGCACCACTACCACCAAAAATATGTTTGATACCAAGCACTTGCCGGGCGACTTGTCTAACAATAGTATGGCTTAGACAATCTTTTCTGCGCGATTGTTTTCTGGATTTGGATCTGGTGGATGGGAAGCTGAGATTTTCTTGCCCGATGTTGCGCTTCTGCATCGCAATTCAGCTGACTGTTTGTCTCGCTCGGTCGCAGAGCTGATATGTACGCAACGCGCGCCAAGCGTTGCCCGAAACCTACAACCACCGCAGCCAGATCGCGGCGCTCTTGTATCAGACGGCCCTTCAAAGAAACTTTTCCGTTTCGAGAACAGATGGAGTGAGAAGGCGACGTCGGTCCGCTTTGCGGACATATCTTTCGACTTCCTCCAACGTTTCGTGGCCACTCCAAGCCGCAATCTGCTTGGTGCTCGCGCCGTTTTCCGCATGAAGGATCATGCGGCTCTTGCGGAGACCATGAGAAGTGCGCCCTAATCGGACACCGGCATCGCGTGCCTTCCCGGAAAACCAACTGGACGCGCTCTTTCGGGATCGGACTTTTCCATAAACGGTCGCCAACCAAATCGCCTCCTTCTTTGGCATGGCGTCCAATGCGGAATGCAAACATTCGAGATCCTTGGGTTCAGCAAATGTTGGTAGCGCGCGGAAGATCGGCACTGAAACCTCCGAGTGCGTTTTCATCTGAATGAAAGTGAGCCAGCCAGTATCATCGACATTGTCGGGACCGAGGCGGCGTGTGTCCGAGATCCTTGCTCCTGCCCAGTACTGTAGTTCGAATGCCAGACGCTCTTTTGTGCCATATTTCCAGAAATTTCGGTAGGTCTGCTCTTCACGATCTTTTCCAGGTCGCGCAGGATTGCGCCAAACCGTTGTCGGGGTGACAGGCCTCCACTCTTATCACCGGTTGAACAAGCATTAACATGGCCTCAATGACCAAGGCGATCACGGCGACGGCGGCGATGCAGCTGGTCGAGCAGGGCAAGCTCGACCTGGATTCGCCGATCTCGAAGTGGCTGCCCGATGCGGCAGAACTCCAGGTCATGGACGGGTTCGACGACAGCGGTCAGGCGATCCTGCGCCCGCCCTCGCGCGAGATCACGCTGCGCGATCTGATGACCCACACGGCCGGCACCGCTTACACCCTTTGGGATGCCGACCTGCAGCGATATTCGGATGCCCAGGGCGGCCTGCCGCCGCTGGATTACGACGACCCGGCGACATGGAACCAGCCGCTGATGTTCGACCCCGGCAGCCGCTGGGAATACGGCATCTCCATCGACTGGATTGGAAGGCTGATTCAGGAGGTGAGCGGTCAGTCGCTGGGCGCCTACATGCAGGAGCACATCTTCGACCCGCTCGGCATGGATAGCACCGGCTACAAGCTGACCGACAGCATGTCCGAGCGGCGGGTGGAGAACCACCTCCGGCAAGAGGACGGCTCCCTTGAGGTCGCGGAGTGGACCGGGCAATCAGAGCCAGTGCGGGAGTACGGTGGCGGCGGCCTGTACGGTACGACGCCAGACTATCTGAAGTTCATCCGGATGATCCTCAACGACGGGACCGTGGACGGCCAGCAGATTCTCGAGTCGGAGACGGTGGCGCAAATGTCGCAAAACCAGATGGGTGACGTGCGGGTGGAGATGCTCGAGACCACGAACCCAGAGCGTTCGCTCGACGCTGAGTTCTTCCCGGGTCTCGAGAAGAGCTGGGGGTTGAGCTTCATGATCAACGAGGAGGAGGTACCGACCGGCCGCCCGGCTGGCAGTCTCGCCTGGGCCGGTCTCTACAACACGTTCTTCTGGATCGATCCGGAAAACGAGATGGGCGGTGTCTTCATGAGCCAGCTGCTGCCGTTCGTGGACACCGAGGTATTGGACGCGTTCTATGATTTTGAGGCGGCCTACTACGACGTCTCCGGCTCCTGATCGCATAACAGCATGCGGCGCCTTCCGCGCCGCATGCTCAACTCTTTTTATTCATCTGGATGGTCCTGAACGCCGCCGAAATCAGCTTGAGGCAACCCAGGCTGCTGAAAAAGTCTGGGGCTGCCCATGACACCAGCAAAAGGAGCGATTTTTACGCTCTCTCATCGAGCTGATGAGAATATTTTGCGATCCGAATCGCTAAACTCCACGATAACAGCCAAAGGTGTCACGAGCCCCTTGGGCGGAAGCCTCCCGAAAAAATCTTCAACAGGCTTGATGCAAGTTCCGTCTTTCGCTCCACCGACGGCCGCAATGCGGACCTTTCGGACCTTCGCTGCGTCAGGGTCGACCGCAGTTCTGGGTCGTCCTTGACGAGGTGCTTCTCGCTGCACCCGCGAACTGCATCTGTCCCACCTCGTCCGTTTTGTGCTCGAGCAGACGTCGGCATAGCCGACGCAACTCGCTTTTGGGCTGATCGCTCGCCCTACGACGATGCCGAGAACAGCTTGTTTGCGGCTCTTCTGCTGCTCGTACCGGTCAAGCCCTCTCCGCGTCCAGAAGCCTCGCGACGGTGGCGACAAGGTCCGCGCCATCGACGGGTTTTGCCAAGACCTTCGCGTCCGCAAAGCGCGACGGCAGTGTCGAGGCGCCAGCATATCCGGTGCAGAACGCGAAGGGCACACTCCTTGCGGCGAGGGCATCTGCCAAATCGTAGCTGAACCCGCACTCCCCAAGATTCACGTCAAGAACGGCAGCATCCGGCGAGGCGCCTGCGATCAGCCGCATCGCTTCGTCACTCGACGTTGCCGGGCCGACCACTTCGCATCCGGCTTCGCGAAGCATATCCGTAACTTCCATCGCTATCAAAATCTCGTCTTCAACGACGAGGACACGCCGATCCGCGAAGCGTTTCGAACGAGCCTCTGGAAAGGCGGTAGTCTGAGCCGGTCGGCTCGCAGTGCCTTTCTCTTGGAGAACAACGACCTGATCTGCCGGCACTCGGAACTCGCAGACAATACCTGTCTCGCGCCAGTCCAGCGCAAGATCTCCCTCGAGCTGCTGCACGGAACTTTTGATCAGAGCAGACCCGAAGCCAGTGGAAGCAGGGGGGATTACAGGCGGACCGCCGAATTCGCGCCACGTCATCCGAAGCATCGGCTGGCCGCTTTCCACGGTCTGGATATCCCAATCGAGTTCGAGTCGCCCTCCGGCGACTGAAAGCGCGCCATATTTCAGGGCGTTGGTTGCGAGCTCGTGCAAAACAAGTCCGAAGGATTGCGCGGTCGCTGGTGGCAGACGCAGGCTGGGACCAGCGACACGCGCAAGCTTGCCCTCGTTCGCAAATGCGGCCAGCTCCTCGTCTACGAGCTTTTTGAGATTGACGCCTTCCCACCGCGAGTCTGACAGAAGGTCGTGGGCACGCCCGAGCGCACGGATGCGCCCGCTCACCGCTTCCCTGAATGTGGCCGGGTCGTCGCTCTTTGTGAGGTTCACAAGCGATTGCACGACAGCCAGCATGTTTTTTGCCCGATGATCCACCTCGCCGACCAGCAGTCGCTCGCGCTCATCGTCCTCGCGCCGCTTTGTTAAATCGCTCGTGACGCCGACGATCCCGATGATGCTATTGCTTTCGTCTCGCAAAGGAGCTTTCAACGAGCGATATAGCCTCGTGCGCCCCTCGGGATCGGTGTGCCTCTCGTCGAGGTCGAGCGTCTCCCCGGTTTCAAGCACGGTCCGGTCGTTAGCCATCATCGCACGCGCCTGCGCCTTGTCTGGAACATAGTCGAGATCGGTGAAGCCGACGATTTCTTCAAGCGGCCTTCCAATGACGCGCCCTACCGCCGCGTTCGCATAGAGTACCCGGCCTTCACGGTCCTTGGCGTAGATTAGATCCGGCGTGGAGTCTCCCACCAGGCGCAGCAATGCCGACGTGCGTTGCAGATCTTCGCCAGCCCGCTTGTGTGCGTCGATGTCGGTGCAAGTACCCATCCAACGCGCTATTTCGCCAGCCTCATCGCGCACGGGCAGCGCACGGCCGAGAACCCAGCGATACACGCCGCTGTGGTGGCAGAGTCGGTACTCGATCTCGTAAGGATCGCCCGTCGCAAGGCTGTGCTGCCACAACGACCAGGCACGCGCACGGTCGTCCGGATGGAACATGCGATTCCAGCCTTCGCCGTCGGTCGAGCCGTGCGGCACGCCGGTGAACTCGTACCAGCGCTCGTTGTAGAAGTCGTGATAACCGTCGGGCCGGGTTGACCAGACCATCTGGGGGATCGCGTTCAGGATCGAACGCTCCTGAGCCTCGCTTGCTCTCAGGGCTGTCTCACGGGCTTGTTTCTTGGCCATATTGCGCACCTCCGTGCGTTTCGGACGTTGCGCCCATGGTTTGCTACCTCCTCCGACGAAACATGCCTAATGCCGTACACGGCTCTTCGGGAGGATGCCTTGACCTCACGTACTAATCAGGTGGTCGACGCTCCGGTCGTTCGGGTTGCAGGAAGATGCTGCAACGAAGGGCGAACGTCAACTCAGGTGTAGCCGCAGCGCGGCATCAGGCTGCTTGCGAATGGCCGCTCTGGGCCGTCTATGTCAGGCTGATTTTGCTGCACACACAAAATGCTGCGGGACGGCATTTGGTAAAAAGGGCTCGTTGCAGTCATGCCGCACTGCGGCGGTCGGGTCGCGGGGCAGGATGGATGTACTGGCTGTCGCAGATGACCGCAGCCAGCCCCTTTGCATACAGTTCCCCCTTGGCCTGCCCCGATCAGGTGGTCTGGGCTGAGCCTTAATGCATTACGGGTCCGGGATCGACGGGGCGGCAGTTGTCACACCGTTTTGGTGGTCCATCCCACTACAAAGGCCATGGGATGAACCCGTCCGAGGAAATGGGAGTTGGGCTCAGAAACGCCTTTGTACAACAGGGTCCGTATTTTGACCTGGAGCCCGTGAGCTGCCTCATGCGTGGTGTTAGGTCGCAGCCTTGTTCACACCGCCTGTTGCAATCTCGGTCATGCGGCGATCACCATCATAGGTCTGATCCAGACAATTCTGCAAAACGGCACCATCTTCGTCTTTGCCCAACCGGTTGGCAAAGGCGACCAAGCAGCCGTATCCGGCAAGCGCGTAGTGGACCATGCGCTGATACTGCGTAATAATCATAGCGTCGCGCACATCGTCGTCGCCAAACTCTGCATCGATCACATGCGCCTTAGCTTCGGCGACCAAGCCTTCCATGCCTTTGCAATGTTCGCCCGTCGGCTTGATGCCATGGGCGTTGCAGATCTCGGCAACTTTTTCCATGCCTTCGCCGATGCCGTTCGACCCGGCGATTAGGGCTTCGGACAGTTCTTTATCCTTGGCAGCGCGGCCAAGGGCAACAACCATTTCAAGCGACTGTTTGTTAGCACTATATACGTCTTGAAGCTGGTCATGGTACACGTCTTTGAGGCTATTCATTGGCATATCGATATCCTTTGTGATGCGATTTGCGTTGGTTCTAAAACGCGTCAAAGTGGCGTTGTGTTCCATGCGGTCTGCGCCCGAGGCGGCCTGCGCGATGGGGCAACTGGTGGTGTTTGCGATGCGCTTGATCCCGGTAGGGGTGAAGCAGACCTGCCGCCCGAACTGCGCCGTGTGAAGCCCCCGCTTTACCGATAATAGCCAAGACCTTATCGATAGCAGCCACCGTGTCAAAATTGGGGACACCCGGACAAAACTGAAAATACCGACAAAAATCAATTCGAAGGAGGTTATGTCGTCGGTTCTTTCAGTTTTATTCCAAGGGGAGGGCTCAAGGCTGTAGCCGACCCTTAGCATACGTAATTGGGCTGCACCTATTCAGAGGTCGCGCTCCCGTTAAAATCACAGTCAGACTGTAAACAAGGTAGATGAATAATGGAATATTTTGCCGGTTTGGATGTGTCACTGTGCTCATGCGGCATCTGTGTCGTCGATGCCAACCTTTCGGTGACGGAGAGCCATTCGGCGGCTAAGCTAAGTCTCAGAACGTGGACGAATCTGGAGGACAAAAGGATGAATAAACTTGCTTTGACAATCGCACTCACGCTGGCTGCAGGGACAGCGGTGGCGGAAAGTGAGGTGGGTATCACCAAAGACATGCCTTCAGTAACGGTGCAAACAGGGCACGGTCCGGTGGACATCGATAGGATCCAAGACACCAAGCATGAGATCAGTGGCGAATGGGCGCTGACCTCCCGTCCCTGTCCCGAGTTTTGTATTCAACCGCACAGCCCCGCAGAAGGCGTGACCACAATCGGCGAGTTGGAACTGATCGAGATGCTACAGAATCCCGAGGCCGTGGTGGTGGACAGCCGCACCCGCGACTGGTTCGAGGGCGGCACGATTCCCGGCGCGATCAACATTCCCTACACCTACGTCGTGGACGAGCTGGGCCAGCTGGGATGTGAGCCGGATTTCGACGGCTGGGACTGCAAGGATTCGAAACCCGTAGCGCTATTTTGTAACGGCGTCTGGTGCGGCCAGTCATCGACCGCGATCCGCAATATGGTCAATGCCGGATACCCCCCAGACCGCATCTCTTATTATCGCGGCGGCATGCAGGTCTGGCGTCTGCTCGGTCTGACCGTAATTGGCGGGGAGTAATGGCCCAGTCCGCCAAGATCGGTTCGGGACAGGTAGAGCGTCAGCGGATCGTAATTGCGTTCCCGAAAAACGTCTCGCCAAGGCTCGCCGATAGTGTCCCACGGCATGGTGTAAGAACGCCGACCTTCGGAAAGGCCCAGGTTCTGATCAGGACGCCACAGCGGGCAACCTGACGTTGGGATTGTCGTTCACGCGGGCGAGAGTTTCAAGACTCATGTACCGGCGCGCG
>JAGXGV010000034.1 GCA_024636635.1 Puniceibacterium sp. | reverse complement strand
GCCGTGGCGTGATCTGCCAAAGGCATTCGGCAATTGGAACAGCGTGTTCCGGCGTTTCCGAAGATGGGCTGAAGCCGGAGTTTTCGAGCGTGTTTTCAGAGAGATAAGCGGCTGTCCCGATTTCGAGTATGCACTGATCGACGGCACCATCGTCCAGGCTCACCAGAAGGCGAGCGGCTCAAAAGATCCTATGATGGTTGGTAGACAGCGGCCTGTGGGGGAGCAGAGTCGGTTTGCGACCAACCGACGGACCGGTCATTGATTTGGATCAGGACTCAATCCGATTAAGACCGATTGTGCGGCAGCAATACTGCTCTGGATGCGGTATCAGACATGCTGCATGTCACGTCATGTGTGGAGCCGGTGAAAGAGAGGGTTGGCCAGATATGGCAAGCTCAAGGGCATGCTCGCGCACAGCATTCCAGTTTAATGGAGCGGCTTGATGCGACAGCACACACCCACCAACGAAAACCGCGCAAGAAATCCCTGTTCAGCGTAACGCCCACCACGAGCAGCCCTATCGCGGAGCGATTTAGCGCTCGAGCCCATTGTTGCAGAGCAAGCAGTTGCAGGCCCCGGCCGATGCAGGAAAATTTTCC
This sequence comes from Puniceibacterium sp., assembly GCA_024636635.1. Classification (GTDB taxonomy): domain Bacteria; phylum Pseudomonadota; class Alphaproteobacteria; order Rhodobacterales; family Rhodobacteraceae; genus Puniceibacterium. The sequence continues at coordinate 14,240 of JAGXGV010000034.1, read as the reverse complement.
GTGAAAAGGCGGCCAACAGGTGCCGCCCGTAGTTCCGCCGGGTTGCTTCCTTGTGATCCACTGATCTGGGATTCGGCTCTGATGGATGGATTATCAGGGCTCATACCAACGGCCCTAATCTCTGGCCGCTTTGGCGTAATCGCGATTGGTAATGGATCGGACGGTATCGATGTCGTTGGCGAAGAAGTTCCAAGCATCGCAGCATCGGCCAACAACTTCTTCGTCGGCCTCGAAGACGGAGATGGCCAGCCGGTTGGCGCGCGGGTAGGCCCAGACATTCTCGATCAGGTTGAGTTCCGGGGCATAGTACGGGATGATCTTGGGGATGCACAGCGCCCTGGAGCCATGCCAGCCGACACCGTCGAGCACGAGAACGGCGTGCGCGCCCTCGGCCACGGTGCGGGAGATCTCGACGCCATTTGTAGCGGGTGTCGCGCGGGGCGCGGGGCGGGTTCCGCGTTCGGCCCAGACGCGCGTCAGCGTTTCCTGCTGGCCGACGCGCGCTTCATATTGAAACCACACTTCCAGCGGTTTGCCCCGAGCGCTCTCCGGCAGGGCGTCCTCTACCTTCGCGGCGAAGTTTTTTTGAACGCCTCTTGGGCATCGGGATCGGATTTCGGATGCTGCGGCCCGCCCGAAAGCCGACGAAATCCCAAGTCGGCAAGTTGCTTGCCCACGGTGCGCTCGTGCATCACCACACCGAAACGCGCCTAGCGCTTGAGGTCGACGCGCCGCCAGCGAACCACCCCGTCCGTCTCAAGGTCAGGACCTTCGCGGACCATCTTCGCCAGCTCGGCTTTCTGGCCTGGGCTCAGCCTTGGCGACGGCCCGGCCGAGCGGCGGTCGGGCAGGACCTCCAGCCCGTCGGCGTTGTAACGATGGACCCAATCGCGCAGCGTCTGCCGGTCCATTCCGCAGGTCTCGGCGGCGGACTTGCGGTCCACCCCCTGCAGAACCAGTGCGAGCGCGAGTATGCGCCGAGCCGCCTTCGCGTCGACCGTCTTCGACGCCGCAGCACGCAGCTCCCGCTCCGACAAATCTGTCCGTGTGATCGCAAACGCCATAGAAGCCTCCATCCTTCGATGAAGGTGAATCATAGCCAAGGCTCCAAGGGAACCCCACGAGAGTCACAGATCAAGGCCGTTGGTATCAGCCAGCAGATCCTCGACATCGCGCAGGCTCAGGGCAAAACGATGATACGCCCAGACAGCGTACGAGATGAAGGAACGGGGAAAGCGGTGGCCCTTCAGGCGCAGTTGTGAAACTTGGCTGACCATGAGCAATCGATATGCTTGAGACCAGCGTCAACAACCTGACAAAGCCGACAGGACAGAGTCGGATATGCCCTGCTGCACGGCGCGGCTGCGAAAGGATGCAACCCAGGCATCATACGGGGGTGTTCGGCTGGGGCATCAGCCCGGGGTCCGGGGCGCTGCCTGCAGGCCCCCCGGAACACCATGCCGCCGCCCATGCCCGCACCTGGGCCGCAGCCCAACACCAGTGCCACCATGCCTGCCAGTGTCACACCCAACGCCGTGTTATGCGCATCCTGCCGATCCTTTGTGCCCGCTCTGCTCAGGTCCGTTCTATGCCGGCCCGTTTTGCCCCAGACTGTGTGCAACGCGATGCGGCCACAAGGGGGCGACGGCCGTGTCCGGCCTTTTCGCGGACTTCTGCCCGGTCAGGGTGCCGCCGGGCAGGGCCGATCCTACCCCCGAGCCTAGTCCCTGTGCACCTCCCGAAGCGCCTGCCAGAGCGCCGCCGGTGTCAGCGGCAGCGGTGGCAGCGCCGCCCCCGCCCCACGCAGGGCATGGGCCGTGGCATTCACCGTTGCCGCCAGCGCGCCGGTGGTGCCCGCCTCGCCGACGCCCTTGACCCCCAGCGGATTGGTCGGCGAAGGCACATCCCGCAGCAGCAGCCGCACCGGCGGCAGGTCCGCGGCGCGGGGCAGGGCGTAGTCCATCAGGCTGGCCGAAAGCACCTGACCGGTCGCGTCATAGGTGTGCCCCTCCATCAGGGCGCCCGAGATGCCTTGGACGATGCCGCCGCGCAACTGCCCTTCGACCGCGTGATGCGACATCGCCCGCCCGGTGTCGTCCACGGCGGTGTAATCCAGCAGGGTCAGCCTTCCTGTCGCGGGGTCGATCCGCAGCTCGGCGATGTGACAGCCCGACGGAAAGGTCTGCACAACCGGGGCCGTGCCCGTTACGGCAAAGCCCTGGTGGCGGGCGGCGCGGGCCAGCGCCGCCGCCAGTGTGCACAGGACGTTGCCAGCAGAGTCGCGGATTGTCTGGGCGTCGGCGCGCAGATCCTGCTCCGGCAGGCCCAGCCGGGCAGCCTCGGCGGCCATCAGATGGCGCACGAGGACCTGTCCCGCGTCCTGCAATGCGGTTCCCGCCTGGATCGTCGTGCGCGACGCATAGGAACCGGCGCCGTCGGGCGTGTCTTTGGGCAGGCTCTGGCACAGGGTCAGCCTGGACTCCGGCAGGCCGAGCTGGGCGGACAACATGCCGCGAAACAGCCGGTCGTGATCCTGTCCGGTGCTTTGGGACGCGGTGACGATGTCGATCCGCGCTGCACCGTCTGTGGCCGTCACGTCCAGCCTTACACAGTCCCGCGCCGTGGCCCCCCCGCCGGAAACCTCGACGAACAGGGCGGCACCGATGCCGCGCAACAGGCCCTGGGCGCGGTCTACCCGTGCGCGCGCCGGGAACCCGTCCCAGTCGGCGGCGCGGCGGGCCTGGTCCAGCAAGTCTGCAAAATCGCCGCTGTCATACTGCGACCCCATCGCCGTGCGATAGGGAAAGGAGCCCGCAGGGATCGCGTTGATCCGCCGCAGTGCCAGCGGGTCAAGCCCGGTCGCGGCGGCGGCCTCGTCCACCAGACGTTCGATCAGCAGAGCGATGTCGGGCCGTCCCGCGCCGCGAAAGGGGCCGACCGGCACGGCATTGGTAAAGCGCAGGACATAGCGCGCGGCGGCGACGGGAATGGCATAGCAGCCGGTCAGCGTGGCAAGGGTGTTCGCCACGCTAATATGCGCGCCGACCGGATGGACATAGGCGCCGAGATCGGCCTCGATGTCGACCTCCAGCGCGATGAAGCGGTGCCGGTCGTCCAGCGCCAGCCGTCCGGTCAGGCGCATGCCGCGCCCGTGGTAGTCGGACAGGAACGCCTCGCTGCGACTGCCCTGCCAGCGCAGCGGCCGCCCGAGGTGTCGCGTCGCCGCCAGCAGGGCGATGGTTTCGGGAAAGGCGGCGCCCCGGACGCCGAAGGCCCCGCCGACCCGTTCGGCGCGAACGCGGACAGCCTCGGGCAGGACACCCAGCACGGCGCAGATGTCGCGGCGCTGCTCGGCGATACCCTGATGCGGCGTCCAGAGATCAAACGCCCCGCTGTCGGCATCGTAGGCGGCAAGCGCCGACAGCGGCTCTATCGGAACCGGGGAAAGGCGGGGCGGGTGTATCGTGGCGGTCACCACCCGCGCGGCCCTGTCCATGGTGGTGCGGACCGCATCCGCATCGCCAAGGGCCAGGCGGGCGGCAATATTTCCGGGCGCCCCGGGGTGAATGTCCGCAGTGTGCGCAGCACCGTCCAGCCCCACCACCGGCGGCAGGGGGTCAAGGTCGGGCAACAATGCCTCGACGCCGTCGAGCGCTGCGGCGTGAGTCTCTGCCACCACCATGGCGATCAGTTCGCCCACATGGCGCACGCGCCCCTCGCTCAGTACCGGGCGGCGCGGCACGATCAGGGGCCGCCCGTCCAGCGTCGGCTGGCGCAGAAAGGCGGGAAAATCCCCCAAGGGGCCAAGATCGTCGTGGGTCAGCACCGCGACCACACCCGGCACCGCCCGCGCATCGCCGGTGTCGAGCGGGCGCAGGACGGCATGGGCATGGTCCGAGCGCAGAAAGGCGACATGCATGGCCCCCGGGCACGCAACGTCGGCGCTGTAGCACGCCGTGCCGCGCAGGGGATCGGTCATGCCGGAAGCCGGAAGAATGTGCGCGCCGTACCAGCACAGATCCGCGCCAGCGCGTCCCTGTCCGTGACCGTCTGGCGGACCAGTTCGACCGGATCGGGATCGCCCATGTCAAAGGGCCAGTCACTGCCCAGCATGACACGGTCAGGACCGGCAAGGTCTACCAGTCGCGCTAGCGTCTCGGGGTCGAAAACGCAGGTGTCATACCACATCTGCCGCAGATAGGCCGAGGGCGGCTGGCCGGTCAGGCGGCGCAGTTCGGGGCGGGTTTTCCACGCATGATCCAGACGCCCGAGGTAGAACGGGAAATACCCGCCGCCGTGCACGATCATCACGCGCAGGTCGGGGTGCCGGTCAAGGATGCCGCCAAAGATCAGGTGATGCGCGGCCATGATCTCTTCCAGCGGTTGGCCGACGGTATTGACCATGAAGAACGGCGCGAGACGCTGGCCGTGGCTGAAGCCCAGCGGATGGATCACCAGCGCCGCGTCAAGCTGCACAAGCCGCGCCCAGACAGGGTCTAGCGCGGGGTCTGACAATTCCATCGCATCGGCGCGGCTGTCGATCTGGAACCCCCGCAGCCCAAGTTCCAGCACCGCGCGGCTGGCCTCAGTCACGGCGGCGCCGGGCGCGCTGAGCGGCAGGGTGCCCAGACCGGCGAACCGGCCGGGATCCTGCGCGACCAGTTGTGCCACATGATCGTTCTGCAACCGCGAGATTTCGGCCAGCAGATCGGGGGCGGCCCAGTAATGCTGCTGCCCCGGGGCGGGCAGGACCATCTGGAAACCAACCCCCATGGCGGCCATTTCCGCGCGCCGCGCATCAAGCGTGTTGAAGTTGCGCATCAACGTGGGCCCCTGCGCGGCATCGACCGCCTTGCTTTCGGGGGACATGTCGCGCTGATACGGGATCAGCGCGGGGTCTGGCGGACTACCCAGCAGGTCGTTCACCCCGGGGCAAAGGGTATGCGTGTGGGCGTCGATGATCATGCGATGGCATCTCCGGGCTGGACGGTATGGAAGGGCGTGACGCGCTGGAACGCATCGGCGATGCGCAGCAGCAGGGGTTCGCTCCAAGGTCTGCCGACGATCTGGCAGGCGACGGGCAGGCCGTCGGCGGAAAACCCTATCGGAATGGCGACCGCAGGCAGGCCCAGGTAGTTGATCGCGCGGGTATTCCGGGTGATCCGTGCGATCAGGGCGGCGACGGCCTCGGGACCGCCGGTCGTGGTGTCCGCGATGCTGGGCACGGGCATCGGCATCGCCGGAAGGATGGCGGCATCCGCTTCGCCAAGCGCCGCCGCGATCCAGTCCGCCGCGATCTGCCCGCGCCGCATCAGCGCCTCGACGTAATGCGTTGCAGGATAGAACAGGCCCGGTTCGATCCGCGCGCGAACCTGATCGGCATAATCACCGGGACGCTCGTTGATCCAGCGCCGGTGCAGGGTCGCCGCTTCGACCGCGACGACGAGATGGGCAAAGGTGTTGGCGGCGGTCATGTCGGGAGCGCGTGTTTCGGTGCAGGTGGCACCGAGGTCGGCGAAAACCGCCATGGTTTCGTTCAGCGTGGCCGCGATTCCGGACGACAGGTCGTCGTCGTAATAGCCGCGCGGACGGGCGAGAGTCAGGTCGGCGATGGTGCCAGTCAGCGCCGCCTCGTGGCGCAGTTTCGGCGCCCAGGCCGTGGTGGGGTCGGCCGCATCCTCTCCGACGATCACGTCCATGATGCGCGCCGCGTCGCGCGCTTTGCAAGCCAGCGGTCCCACGGTGTCAAGCGTGGCCGACAGAGGCATCGCCCCGGCCAGGCTGACCGCTCCGTGCGTCGGTTTCAGCCCGGTCACGCCGCAGGCCGCCGCAGGGTGGCGGATCGACCCGCCAGTGTCGGTGCCAAGTGCCGCCGGAATGGCGCGGGCGCCCACGGCGATGCCGGACCCCGACGACGAGCCGCCGCAGATATGGTCCGTGTTCCAGGGGTTGCGTCCGTGTCCGTGATGTTCGTTGTATCCCGTGGGGCTGAGCGCGAATTCCGCCATGTGCAACGTGCCCAGATCCACCGCCCCGGCCGCGTCCAGACGGACAAGCGCGGTCGAGGTCACGTCGGGGACAAAACCCGCGCGGATCATGCTGCCGCAATGGCAGGGCCGTCCGGCGCGGTAGAACAGATCCTTGTGCGCCATGGGCACGCCGGCCAGCGGGCCCAGCGTTTCACCCCGCGCGCGCGCCAGATCCACGGCGCGGGCCTGTTCCAACGCCTGTTCGGCGGTCAGCGTCGCGACGGCGTTGAACCGGGTACCTGCGCTTTCCAGCCGGTTCAGGGCGGCGCGGGTTTCGGCCTCGGCCGTAGTGTCGCCGCGGACGACGGCCTCGGCGGTGGCGACGACGCCGATCATGTGTCACGCTCCGGGACAAGGGCCGCCTTGAGCGCGGCAAAGCTCTGCGGGCTGGCGTCGGGCGGCAAGCCGGGCAAGTTTATGACCGCGGTCATAATTGCGGACATCAGCGCGGCGTGGCGGTCGCGCCGCTGCTCCGTGATGCGGACGCACCCGTGCTCCGTAACCTCAGATATGTGGGGATCTGTCATGTCATGTCATGTCCTGACGTCAGAGGAAGAAAAGCGCGATTCCGGGCAGATAGGTCACCAGGAGCAGCACGAGGATCATCAGCATCAGAAAGGGCGCGACGCCCTTGACCGCGTCGACATAGCCGATGCGGAAAGTGGTCATGCCGATGAAGAGGTTCAGCCCGAAAGGCGGCGTGACCATGCCGATGGCCACGTTCACGACAACGATCGCGCCCAGATGGATCGGGTCGATCCCGGCGGCCATTGCCGACTGATAGACCAGCGGCGCCAGTACGATGATGGCCGAGTTCGGGTCGACGAACATGCCCGCCACCAGAAAGGCGATGTTGATCATGGCAAGAAGGGCAACCGGTGGCACGCCACAATGGCCTGGCTGATCTGGGCCGGGTATTGCATCAGCGTCATGAAGTAGGTCATCACCGTGCCCGCCGCGATCAGGATCATCAGCACCGCGACGGTCTGGGCCGAGGCGGTCGAGACCTTCATCATGTCGCGCAGGCGCAGCTGGCGGTAGATCAGCGTCTCGACGAGGATGGCATAGACGCAGGCAAAGGCCGCGGCCTCGGTCGGGGTGGCGGCGCCGGCATAGATCCCGCCCAGCACGATCACCGGCAGACCCAGCGCCCAGCCCGCGCGGCGCAGCGCCGTTATGCGCGCGGCCCAGGACAGTTTCGGCATCCGCCCGATGCCCTTGATCCGGGCATATACGTAGGAATAGGCGGCAAGGGCTGCGGTGAACACCACGCCCGTGCTGAGCCCCGCGATGAACATTGCGCCGACGGAATTGTTCGTCTCGATCGCATAGAGGATCATCGCAATCCCCGGCGGCACGAGCATGGCAAGGGTCGACGCGCTGAGGATCAGCCCCACGGCGAACCCTTTGCTGTAGCCTTGGCGGATCAGCGACGGATAGACGATTGGCCCGATCGACACCACGGCGGCCGGGCCGACGCCCGACATGGCGCCGAAGATCGCGCAGGCCCCAGCGGTGGCGATGGCGACGCCGCCGGTGATGTGGCCCATCAGCGCCTCGGTCAGGGCGACAAGGCGCTGCCCGATCTGCCCGCGCGAGATCACGTCGGCGGCAAAGATGAACAGCGGAATCGCCACCAGCGAAAAGCGGTTCACGCCGTCGATCATCCGCTGCGGCAGCACCATCGACGGGATGGGCGGTGCGAAAAGTTCAAAACTGATGAAGGTGGCGGTCAGGATCGACAGGAAGATCGGCGTGGCAAGGACCAGCAGCCCGAAGGCGATGGCGGAAAAGACGATGGCCGGCATGTCTCAGGCCTTTCTGTCGGTGGGGGGGATCTCGCGGTCGGGAATATCGGGGCCGGGTTGCGTCTGAACCGCACTGGCCAGCGGGCGCAGCGTGTCGGTGACAGCGCGGATCACCATTTCGACCCCCGCGACTGTTGACAGGGTGGCGCCGATAGCCGTGGGCAGAAAGAAGAAGTAGCGCGGCACGGGCAGGGTGGTGCTGCGCTGGCCGGTGCCTGCGGAATAGCTTACTAGCTGCCAACTGTACCAGGCGAGATAGCCCATGACGCAGACGATCAGCACGCCGATCAGCCCGCGCAGCACCCGCAGCACACCCGCCGGGGCCAGCAGCGTGACCACATCGACGCTGATATGACCGCCGCGCCGCAGCAGCGTGTAGGCGCCCAGAAAGCAAAGCGTGACCATCAGCAGGCGCGCGCCCTCTTCGGCGCCCATCAGGTTGAAAGACAGGAAATAGCGCCCCACGGCGTTCAGAAAGACGACCGCCGTGATCGCCATGAGGATGACCGCCGCCAGGGCGTCAATGGCCCTGTCGATCAGGTCGAGGGTGCGGCTGGCGTAATGGCCGATCACATGAGATCCTCCGGTCCGGGAAAAAGGGTGCGCCCCGCCGGGACGGACCCGCAAGGCATCACTGCATTTCTGCGACAAAGGCGTCGTAGATCGCCTGACCCTCTGCCCCGGTGCGTTCGAGGTACCAGTCGCGGATGCCGGGCAGCGTTGCCTCGCGCATTTCGGCGCGCTCGTCCTCTGTCACCTCGACCACGGTGATCCCGGACTCTTTCATCGCGGCCAGGGCCGAAACCTCCTGTCGCTGGGTTTCCTCAAGACAGATCCTGTTGCCTTCGGCCACAGCCTCGGTGACTGCCGTGCGGCAATCTTCGGTCAGACCGTCCCACCAGGTCTTGTTCACGCTGACGAACTGGTCGAGCGTGCCGTGCGAGGACAGGGTGAGATAGTCCTGCACCTCGTGGAACTTCATGTTGTAGGTCGTCGGGATCGGGTTTTCCTGCGCGCCGATGGCACCGTTCTGCAAGGCGCTGTAGGTTTCCGAGAACGGCATTGTGACCGGATTCAGACCCAGAAGGATCTGCCGTTCTGTCATCAGCTCGGACGGCATCACGCGGGCGATCTTGGCCTCGTAGGCGGCCAGCGTGTTCAGCGGCTCGTTTGCGGTCCACTGCATGAATCCGGTGTGCCAGATGTCGAGCATCACCATGCTGTGCTTGGTGAAGGATTCGGCCAACATTTGAGCGGCAGGTCCCTTGTGCAGCGCCAGCAGCGCATCGGTGTCGGTCGGCCAGAAGAACGGAAAGTCGATGATCGCCGATGTGATGTTGATTGGCGCCATGTAGGCTGCGGGCTGCACGCTCATCTCGATCGAGCCGAACTGCACGCCTTCGTTGATTTCGGTAAAGCCGCCCAGCTGACCAGAGGGAAAGACCTGCACGGCGATGTCGCAGCGGTCGTCGGCGGCCAGCACCTCGCCGATTTTCTGCGCGCCAAGGTCGCGAGGGTCGCCCGGCGGCAGCAGGTGCGCGATCTTGAGGTTGTAGGTCTGGGCCTGCGCGGCGGTGCCAAGGCTGATGTGGGCGACAGAAATGACGGTCGCAGCGGTCAGTTTCAGGGCGGTTTTGAAGGACATGGTGATACTCTCCTGTTGAAGATGTGGCCCGTTGGGGGCCTTTTACGTTGATTGGCGGTTGGCGCGGTGCCAGTCGCAAAGTTGGGCGCCGGTGGTGAACATCACGCCCTCGCGTTTGGCCAGATGTGCGATCACCTCGCGCACGTAGCGGGTGCGGTGCGGCGCCCCCATGATGTAAGGATGCACCACCAGCGCCATGACACGCGCGGACCCCTTGGCGTCGTGCAAAAGCTGTTCGGCCTGGTCGATGGCACGGTCGCGGTATTCCCGCGCCGGGTGATGCTGGATCAGCATCATCGCGACATCGTTGCATTCCTGCGTATAGGGCACGTTGACGATGCTGCCATTCGCCGTCTTGAGGTCCACCGGCTGGTCGTCCAGCACCCAGTCGCAGACATAGTCATAGCCCGCGTCGACAAGGTGTTCGGGCGTCTCCCATGTTTCGGTCAGGCCGGGGCCCAGCCAGCCGCGGGGGCGCGTGCCGGTGTAGGTTTCAATGGCTTGTGTGGTCTTGCGGATATCCTCGGGCTCGTCCGCCACCTTCTGCATGTTGAGCTGGGTGTAGCCGTGGCCGATGAATTCCCAGCTCCGGTCCTGAGCCGCCTTTGCGATCGGTTCATAGGTCGTGATGGCCGAGCCGTTGATCGCCAGGGCGGCGGGGATGGCAAAGTCGTCGAAGATGTCCAGCAGGCGCCAGAACCCGACCCGGTTGCCGTATTCGTGCCAGGCCCAGTTCGGCACGTCGGGTGTGGGCGACCCGCCGGCGGGCGGGGTCAGCACGGTGCGGGGCATGGTGCGTGTCGCATCCCATTCCTCGATGTTCACGATGACCCAGACGGCCAGACGCTTGCCCCCGGGCAGGGATAGGGGCGCGCGACTGGAAATCGGCGAATAGTCCAGCCGCTGGTTGGGCAGCATCCGGGTCATGTCCGGTCTCCGATGGTGAGGGTGAGCGGCGCAAGACCGTCGGCACGGGCCTCGACGACATCGCCGGGGACCAGGGCACCGACGCCTTCGGGTGTGCCGGTCAGGATGATGTCGCCGGGTTCCAGCCGATACTGCCGCGACAGCTCTGCCACGATCTCGGCCACGGACCAGGTCATGTGCGCCGTATCCGATTGCTGCCGGACAGCGCCGTTCACCGACAGGGAAATGCCGCGCACACCATGACCCGCCGTGTCGGCAGGGGTGAGCGGCCCGATGGGGGCGGAGTGGTCGAAACTCTTGCCCATCTCCCAGGGCCAGCTTTTCTCGCGGGCGCGGAACTGCAGGTCGCGGCGGGTGAGGTCGATGCCCACGCCGTAAAAGGCCACATGGTCCAGTGCGCGGTCCACTGGGATGTCCGCACCACCGGTGCCGATGCAGGCGACCAGCTCGACCTCGTGCTGAAGATCGTCCGTCAGGGGCGGATAGGGCACCGTGGCGCCGTCGCCGACCACCGCATCGGCGGGTTTCTGAAAGAAGAACGGCGGGTCGCGCGGATCGGCGCCCTCGTTCATTTCCATCACGTGTCTGGAGTAGTTGCGCCCGACGCAATAGACCCTGCGAACCGGAAACCGCTGGTCCGATCCGGCGATGGCAAGGCTGGCCTGCGGTGGCGGGGGGATGGTGTAGCCGGTCATCCGTGCACCTTGTGCTGCGCGTTGTACCAGTCGTAGATCTGTGCGCCGTTCATGTGCAGCACACCCTCGTGGCTGTTGATGTGGTCGTAGACCTCTTCGAGGTATCTGATCCGGTGCGGCTGGCCCGAAATATAGGGGTGGATCGCCATGGCCATGATGCGGGGCCGCTCGGCGCCCTCCTGCCAGAGCCGGTCGAACTGGTCGCAGCATTTCTGTTTCCAGTAGCCGGATTCATGGTGCTGCACGATCATCGTGGGAATGTCGTTCAGCTCGACCGAATAGGGCAGGGTGACCAGCGGGCCGTTGCCGGTCTGGATCACTGTCGGCTCGTCGTCATAGACCCAGTCGCCGATGTATTTCACGCCTGCCCCGGCCAGCAGTTCGGGGGTTTCATAGGTCTGTGTCAGCCCCGGCCCCAGCCAGCCCACGGGGCGCGTGCCGGTAAAGGATTCGAGCCGGTCCATGCAGCGCAGGATCATCGCCTTCTGATCCTCGATCTTGTGGATCGGCATCTGCTCCCAGGCGTGGCCCATGAACTCCCATCCCAGATCGTGCGCCTCTTGCGCGACGCGGGCATAATCCTCGACCACGCGCGCGTTGATCGACAGGGTCGGGGTGAGGCCGAGCCGCTTGTAAAGCTCGAAGAACCGCCAGACGCCGACCCGCATGCCGTATTCGTGCCAGGACCAATTGGGCACATCCGGGAGCAGCACCTGCCCCGTGGGCGCCGGGATCACCTGCCGCGCCATCGGGCGCGAGATGTCCCAGACCTCGAGGTTGACGATGGTCCAGACGATGATTTGGGCTTTGCCGGGCAGTTCCATCGGCGGGCGGTCGACGATGGCGCTGAACGGGGCGCGGTCCGAGGGAAGGGTTGGCGTGTCGGTCATACTGTGGGCTCCTTTGGGGGGGTGATCCGCCAGTGCGTCGTGATGCGGCTTCCGGCGTTGCGCAGGATCACCGACATCGGGCAGCGCTGTTCGAGCGAGGCGCGCAGGGCGTCGAGCTGGTCGGCGGTGGCATCCGTTTCCGCCTCGAGCGTCAGGGTAATGTCGGGAAAGGGCACCGGCACATCCGCCTCGGCGTCGATGCCGCGGTGATCGAGCATGCCTTCGCATCCGATGCGGCGGAACTGCAGGTTGACGCCGCGTTCATGGGCGATGCGCCGGGCGATGACATTGGTGCAGGCCACCAGCGCGCCCAGCATCGTCTCGAGCGGTGTGGGCCCCACATCAGTGCCGTGGCGATAGGGAGGCTCGTCCACCACAAAGGCGTGGCCGCGCATGCGCACCTCGGTCAGGCTCATGGTCGGGCAGTGGCCTTCGACCTGGACACGGATCAGCGGCTTTTGCCTGATGCTCATGGCTGGGTTCCTTTCGGGGTGTTCAGGCCACATCCCGAAAACCGGGCACGGCCCGGGCGGGCGGGCCGCAGCGCCTGCGGCGGCGGGCCCCGCCCGTCAAGGTTGAGGATCAGGGCAGACCGGTTCAGCAGGGAGATGAAGTCTGCCATGGTTGTCCTTGTTCAGGTGTTTCAGAGGCGCTTGGCCTTACAAAGTGTATGCAATCATTAGGGGTTCTGATAAAAATGCCATAAAAGAGTTTGGCGCATAGAAGATGATTCATGAAAAAATCCCCTAGATACAGCGAACCGGCGGATATTCTTGATTTTTTCCGGGAAAACTTTTTCCGGTCAGATCATAAATTGTGCACAGTTTTGGGCGATCTGGCGAAACTCTCCTCTGGACCAGATCGTGTTGCGGCCTGATGTCCGGCCTTGTCGACACATCTGATTCGCCCGAACCGCCGCGCAGCGGGCCGCGCTCGATGCAGGTGGCGGACCAGCTTCGCGCCAGCATCCTCTCGGGCGAGATCGCACAGGGCGAGCGTGTGAACGAAGCGCATCTGAGCGTAAAACTGGGCGTCTCGCGCACGCCGACCCGGGCGGCGCTGCATGCGCTGGCGGCAGAAGGCCTGCTCGATTACGAGACCAACCGCGGGTTCACCGTGCGGGCCTATTCGAGCGAAAGCATTTCCGAGGCCTATGAAATCCGGGCCGTGCTGGAAGGTCTGGCCTGTCGGCTGGCCGCCGCGCGAGCGAACACCCATGACATCACCGCGCGTTTCGAGGCGGCACTGATCGCGGGCGACGAGGTCGTGACGGATTTTCAGAACACGCCTGCGCGGATGGAGGCCTACCGCAGGGCGAATGTGGCCTTCCATGACGCGGTGATCACCGCGGCGGCCAACCAGATGCTGGAAGATACGCTGCGCCTTGCGCTCGCCCGGCCGGCGACAAGCCTGCGCAACATCGTGTCCTTTACCGAAAATGCGGTGCGGCGGCGGCATGACGACCACCACAGGATCCACGAGGCCATTCATGCCGGGGACGGCTGGCGCGCCGAGCTTCTCATGCGCGAGCATGTCACGAGCGTGAAGCTAGTCATGTCCGAGGAGCTGAAGCCCGGCCGTGCCGACAGGTAAGTCCCCACAGCATCAGATTTGTGTGTTGCGTATAAGGTTAATTATGTAGTGTGCAATATATTTCAGCTAAGACAGTAAGGAAAGCCAAGTCCGCTATGTTGCGTAGTTCCATTCTCCAAGTTCAGCAGCGACCCTGATGAAATAGCTTGGAAACTGGGCCAGCACTGCGCCGATGATTTCTTCTTGTTGGCAGGCTGCGCGGACGCCGACTCGGTCGACCACATTTCCCCAAGCAAGACCGAGACGACTCGCGACGTGCCGATCCGCGAACCCCGCTTCGTGAAACGCAATTGCCGCCGGATCGGTCAGGCCGTATTTGATCTGTTTTTGCAGTAGACTTGCGGCCGTGTGCAATGCTTCGTCTAGCTCCTCCGCTAGATCCGCTATCGATGCAGCAATCATTGCAACATCGTAGCCGAATCCGCTCTCGCACAACGCAACAGCATCCTCGATGGTGACATGGTCACGCCCGACCCGAATATTTGCCTCAGCCAATGTGTCAAAGATCATGGCTGTACCGCGACACTGCTCATGAAAGCGCGCGACATCGAAGGTGGTGATTTTGGGGGAAGCGGAGGCCGGGCGTAGCCCGGCTGTAGCTTCCCCCAAAATCTCGCGCGGGATTGCCCCGTGCGGTTGGCGGTGACGGCGGT